>NZ_JBHIRY010000023.1:0-89814 GCF_042138635.1 Paenibacillus medicaginis
GCTCGACTTGCATGTATTAGGCACGCCGCCAGCGTTCGTCCTGAGCCAGGATCAAACTCTCCAATAAAGATCATCCAGAAGATGATCGTCCCTGCATTCCATTCGGTCCATCTCGAAATGAGTGGATGAATGGAATGCAGTCTATTGCAAAAGCGATTAAGCTCATTTGAATCTGACGAGATTTAATATCTCAATGATCCACTCCGGTTTTCATACAGTCATAGACATGTACCCAAAACCTTCGCGGGGCGATTTCACTTCGTGAAATCTACTCACTCGTTGTTCAGTTTTCAAAGATCAAATTCTTGTTTCATCGCTGATTTATTACCTTGTCAGCAACTCTTATAATATATCACGTTCACTCATCAATTGCAACACTTTTTTTTAAACTTTTCTGAGTTATCCATGTATATCAAGTTGCTCACTATTTTAGCGGCAAGAATTAATATATCACATTTCGCTACAAGAAAGCAAGCTTCAAGAAATGATTTCTTCAATGTAGAGGTTGGTAAGCTGTACAAGGTTGATAATCTCCCCATCAATATTGACCATAGGACGAGTGGGATGATCCCTGTCTGCAAATACAATTTCTCCTGACCGCTGATCATTCAACCGAATTTTTGTCCCTATTCCAAGCTGAGTGGCTTTGCTGATGAAAGTTTGCACGATAGCCGGATCCAGCTTGCCGAATGCCTCGCTTTTGATCTCTTCCAACACCAAATAGGGGGACTGCGCCTTACGATATGCCTTTTGTAATGTCATCGCATGGAAAATGTCAGCCACGCTCACAATTCTGGCGTAAATATGCGTTTCCTGCCCTCTGATCTTCATCGGATAGCCTGACCCATCTACTTTTTCGTGATGCTGAAGAGCAGCCAGACGCACACCTTCATTGATCCCTTTAACCTTTGTGAGCAATTCATACCCGTAAGTGGTATGCTTTCTCATTTCAGCAGCTTCCTCTGTTGTAAGAGCGGAAGGCTTGTGAAGTATATTGTGATCCACCCTTGCATTTCCAATGTCATGAAGCAGACCTGCAAATGCTGCCGGTATCCAGTCTTTTTGCGGAAGCCCTGTCCACTGTGCAAGCAAATAGGAGGTGAGCGAGCACATGACCGCATTGTGGTACATATAATCCTCATTAGACATGGATCGTGGAGTGAACGTGATCACATTATATTTGTGTATGTAGTTGAACATCTCCTTTAAGCGGGTACGCAGCTCCAATAACGGCAGCTCTGCAACGAGAATTAAATGGAAGGCCTGCTTAACAAGCAGCAAAGTCTTATCGTATGCCTCATTAAATTTTCCCCATTCATTCTCTTCAGCCATAAAATCAAATGGTGCAACAGTTATGTTCTTGACCTGCTGCTTCGCTGCTTGCATAATGCTTTCCGGCGATTTATAGCCTTGGGCAGTCTGGTCTATTTCAATTTCTATTTCTTTGATCAAAAATGCATGCAAAATCTCCAAATCGCGAGGAAGCAAAACCTGCCCTTTAGGGAGAAGAACACTCCCAAGCTCCGTATGAACATCACTTTTCAATTTAAATCCAGGGACGACATCTTTAATGGATAGCATTGTCATTGTTGTCCAGAACCTCTCTATCGACTTTTAACGTGGCTAGAAAAAAAGGGATTCCCTTACGGAACCCCTTTCACTATCCACTTCTATTGCTGCTCTTCTGATGAATCGTCGCTGCTACTTTCAACCGGATCCTGAGCATCTGCTTCATTCTCCAATAGTTCATCCATCAGTTCTTCCGATTCTTCGCTCTTGTTAACTCGGCATACCGTTGCAACGGCATCCTCTTCACGAATATTGATCAGCTTAACCCCCTGTGTATTCCGTCCCATGGTGGATATGCCCTCCATGCTGGTACGAATGAGCGTGCCGCTGGCCGTGATGATCATAAGGTCTTCTTCCGTCTTAACAACCTTGAGTCCCACAACCGGTCCATTTTTCTCCGTGATGTTAATCGTTTTAATCCCTTTTCCGCCACGGCTTTGAACACGATATTCCGCAGCAGGAGTCCGTTTACCGTAGCCTCTCGTAGTTACGATCAGGATATCCAGCTTTGGATCCACGATATCCATACCAATGACCGTATCTTCTTCATCAAGGGTAATCCCCTTGACGCCTGTGGCACTTCGTCCCATAGAACGAACATCGCTTTCCGGGAAACGGATGGACATGCCGTTGGCGGTACCGATAACCATTTCCTGTTCTCCATCCGTCAGCTTCACCTCAATCAACGTATCATCTTCACGAAGGTTGATCGCAATAAGCCCGCCTTTGCGGATATTTACATAATCAACAAGCGGTGTCTTCTTGATGAGACCTTGGCGTGTCGCGAAGAAAAGATACTTTCCATCCTCAAACTCCTCGACCGGAATGACCGCATTAACGGATTCACCCTGTTCAATCTGGATCAGATTGATGATCGGTGTTCCGCGTGCCGTCCGGCTCAGATCCGGAATTTCGTAAGCTTTAATCCGGTAAACCTTCCCTTTATCGGTAAAGAACATCAAATGATGGTGGGAGTTCGTTACAAACAGATGCTCTACAAAATCCTCCGTTTTGGTATCCATCCCCACGACACCCCGGCCACCGCGTTTTTGATTGCGGTATGTCGTAACGGGCAGACGCTTGATATAACCGGTGTGAGTAATGGTGATGATCACATCTTCACGCGGAATCAGATCCTCATCGAGGATGCTCTCTTCACCGACTGTAATCTCGGTACGGCGTTTATCAACGAAGCGTTCCTTTAGTTCATTCAGTTCTTCACTAATAATATTCAGGACAAGATGCTCATTTGCCAGAATTTCACGGTATTCCTGGATTTTCTGCAGCAGCTCGTTATACTCATTCTCGATCTTCTCGCGTTCCAAGCCTGTAAGACGCTGCAGACGCATATCCAGAATCGCCTGTGCTTGCTCCTGACTGAGTGAGAAACGCTCAATCAATCCTTCACGCGCCGCATCGGTCGTTGGAGAGGAACGGATAAGGGCGATGACTTCATCCAGATTATCAAGTGCAATCCGCAAGCCTTCCAGGATATGGGCTCTGGCTTCTGCTTTTTTCAGATCAAATTCCGTCCGGCGACGAATCACTTCGATCTGATGCTGCAGATAATGATAAAGAACATCCCGCAAAGTCAGAATCTTCGGCTCATTGTTGACAATAGCCAGCATATTGATGCCGAACGTTGACTGCATCGCGGTGTGCTTGAACAGGTTATTCAATACCACATTAGGGTTAACATCCCGCCGCAGCTCGATGACAACCCGCATACCGTTACGGTCGGACTCGTCGCGAAGATCTGTAATTCCTTCAATCCGCTTATCGCGGACAAGCTCAGCAATTTTCTCGACCAAGCGTGCCTTATTTACCTGAAAAGGCAGTTCGTCCACAATAATCCGCGCTTTGCTGCCGATCTCCTCAATGGTGGTCTTCGCACGCATCGTAACAGAACCTCTGCCTGTCTGATAGGCCTGCCGTATCCCCGAACGTCCCAGGATATAACCTGCTGTCGGGAAATCGGGTCCTTGGATATAATCCATCAATTCCATGGATGTGATATCCGGGTTCTTGATCATGGCCTGAACCCCGTCAACGACTTCTCCCAGATTGTGCGGAGGAATATTCGTAGCCATACCGACCGCAATCCCGCCTACACCATTCACCAGCAGGTTCGGGAATCTGGCCGGCAATACAATCGGTTCGCTCTCTTCGCCATCATAGTTAGGCATGAAATCGACTGTTTCTTTATTCAGGTCGCGCAGCATTTCCATTGCGATCTTGGAAAGGCGGGCTTCCGTATAACGCATCGCTGCTGCCATATCGCCGTCAATGGAGCCAAAGTTGCCGTGCCCCTCAACCAGCATGTAACGAAGGGAGAAGTCCTGTGCCATACGCACCATGGTCTCATATACCGGCGAGTCACCATGGGGATGATACTTACCGATCACTTCACCGACAATTCTTGCTGACTTTTTAAAAGGTTTATCCGGAGACATACCAAGCTCGGACATCGCATACAGGATACGACGGTGAACCGGCTTTAATCCGTCCCGCACATCCGGCAGGGCACGGCTAACGATAATACTCATCGCGTAATCCATAAACGATTCACGCATTTCAGTACCGATGTCCCTGTTCACGATCTGCGGGTTATTTTTTTCCGCCATGCTGGACCTCCTCTTTCTTATACCACTCTGCACTAATCTATTGTGAAAAGCCTGCAAGGCTCAAAACGCCGTCCAAACGCTATACTACATCCTTATAATTATAATATTTTCACAATCAGATCACAATTAAACGCATGTTAAAAAGCGACCACACAGGAAATTAAGAAAAACGTCTGGGGATTCGCCCTGCCTTTTCCACCTACTCAACATACAAATAATATATACGGCTCATTCGCCCGCCATTTTCACAGTTCCATCTGGAAATACCGGAGATTATCAGGGTATGAATACATGAAAAAAAAGAAGTTGTTTTATTATGCAATAAACACAAAAAAACGCCGTATTTCTTTATTATATCACTGTTTTACTGGCTTGTCCTTTAGTTTGTATATTTTTGGAAATTCAATCTTTGTTGTCCGCTTTATGCTTCTGTAGTTTACATGAAAGGATGATGATCCTTGTCCATCCAACGGGTCTCCAGTAAATGGGCGAAAACAATCGCCATGCTGCGCAATCCCAAACTAATCCCTTATATTCCCGATACCAGATTATACAGCCGTGAGAGCCTGGAGGAAATGCTGAAAGCTTATAAGGTTGTTTATGTTAAGCCTGACTCAGGTACTTACGGATTGGGCGTGATGAGAGCTGAAGTTCCTCTGGAAATCATCTTTCCCCCGGGAAATCTGTCTTCCATTCCTGACGGTCCTTACAGTCTCCGCTTTGGAACCAGCCGCAGCATTTACCAAACACTGGGGGATCTGCATGAAGCGATCATGTCGCAAATCGCCCGCCGCACGTATATTATTCAGCGTGGAATCCAATTGCTGAACTATCAGGGCCGGCCTTTTGATCTACGCATCCTGACTCAAAAAAATTTGCAGGACCAATGGGAAACTACCGGCTTTATAGGGCGCGTGGCGGCCGCAGGAAAGGTGATTACAAATTATCATAGCGGCGGCAGCATAGCCGAGTTCCAAACGCTGCTGGCCGGCCACTCTGAACGTCAGGAAACCGCACGGCTGGAACGAAAGCTTGCATGGCTGGGAGAGAGGGCTGGCCGGCAGTTGGAAAGAAGCTTCCCGCGCCTAAAGGAGATCGGTTTGGATATTGCTATAGACGAAAAGCTGCGGCCCTGGATTCTGGAAATCAACACCCTCCCTTCCCTTTACGTATTCGGCAAGCTTTCCGACAAAAATATTTACAAGCGGATACGAAAGTATGCCATTGCCTACGGCCGCATTCCCTCAAGCACCGCCTCTGTCTCCACCAAAAAGTCCTCAGCCCGGACAAAGAACAGGCCTACAACAATTTTCAAGAAAAAATCCTCGTCATAACTCTGTGAAAAAGGCGCCCGAAGGCGCCTTTTTCACAGCCAGGTACTCAGCCCGACGATTTTTAAAATTAAATATCCAAATTTCTAACGTATTTGGCATGCTCCTGAATAAAGTTGCGGCGTGGTTCAACATTGTCGCCCATTAGCGTATCAAAGAGCGAATCTGCCAGCATGGCGTCTCCAATGGAAACCTGAAGCATTGTCCGGCTTTCCGGATCCATCGTGGTCTCCCACAGCTGGGTCGCATTCATCTCGCCGAGGCCCTTATAACGTTGTACGTTAAGTTTTACATTTTCGCCGAATTCACGAATAATCTCATCACGCTCAGCCTCGGAGTTCGCGTAACGCACCACTTTGTTCCGTTCAATTTTAAACAGTGGCGGCTGAGCGATATATACATAACCCGCATCAATGATCTGGCGCATATACCGGTAAAAGAACGTGAGCAGCAGTGTACGGATGTGGGCTCCGTCGACATCGGCATCCGTCATGATAATAACCTTGTGATAACGCGCCTTGGAAATATCGAAATCTTCTCCGATTCCTGTTCCCATTGCTGTCACCATGGCGCGAATCTCTTCACTGGACAAAATCCGGTCAAGACGCGCCTTCTCCACGTTCAGAATTTTACCGCGAATCGGCAAAATCGCCTGGAAGTGCCGGTCACGACCCTGTTTGGCCGATCCTCCGGCAGAGTCCCCTTCGACGATGTACAATTCGCTGATGGAAGCGTCCTTGGAGGAGCAATCGGCCAGCTTGCCCGGCAGGGAGCTGATCTCCAGCGCGCTTTTGCGGCGGGTCAATTCACGGGCCTTACGGGCGGCTTCCCGCGCACGGGCGGCCTGCATCGCTTTATCCACAATACGGCGGGACACGGAAGGATTTTCATCCAGAAACTCCTGCAGTTTCTCTGCAAAGAGGGATTCCACGATCCCGCGCACCTCACTGTTGCCGAGCTTCGTTTTCGTCTGCCCCTCAAACTGCGGCTCCGGAATTTTGACGGAAATGATCGCCGTCAGTCCCTCACGCACATCGTCACCGGTCAGGTTCGCATTGTTATCCTTAATCATCCCCGCCTTGCGGGCATAGTCGTTGATAATTCGCGTCAGGGCGCTCTTGAAGCCGGATTCATGCGTCCCGCCCTCATGTGTATTGATATTGTTGGCAAACGAATAGATATTCTCTGTATAGCTGTCATTGTACTGCAGCGCCACTTCCACCTGAATGGCGTCCCGTGATCCTTCTACATAGATCGGGTTTTCATGCAGCACTTCCCTCTTTTCATTGAGGAACTCAACATATTGACTGATTCCGCCCTCGTAATGAAAAGAAGCGCTATCTCCGGTTCTTTCATCCTTCAGGCTAATAGAAATTCCCTTGTTCAGGAAAGCCAGCTCGCGAATCCGGGTAAGCAGCGTATCATAGTCATAAACCGTAGTTTCTGTGAAAATTTCATGGTCCGGGAAAAAACGGGTTTGAGTTCCGGTTTCCTCCGTCTCACCGATCACTCTTACATCATACTGAGGCACACCCCGGTGGTACTCTTGCTGATAAATATGTCCGTCCCGTTTGACGGTGACGAGTACCTTGCTGGAAAGAGCGTTAACAACAGATACACCTACCCCGTGCAGACCGCCTGATACTTTATAGCCCCCACCGCCGAATTTGCCTCCGGCGTGCAGGACGGTCATTACAACCTCCAGGGCGGATTTTTTCATTTTGGCATGTTCACTGACAGGAATGCCCCGCCCGTTATCGATGACGGTAACGCTGTTATCTTCATGAACAATCACCTGAATAGTATCGCAGTATCCGGCCAAAGCTTCATCGATGCTATTGTCCACTACTTCCCACACCAGATGATGGAGCCCTTTAACGCTGGTCGAACCGATATACATGCCGGGCCGTTTGCGTACAGCTTCCAGCCCTTCAAGTACCTGAATCTCGCCCGCATCATAAGTTGGTTGATTCATAGACATGCCTTTCACCTACTTCTATAGATTCAATAGCTAACAATTGCGTTAAATGCAAGTTACGGAAATATATATGCTCAAGCAAGATCGATAAATACATTTGCCCTTTTTTTCAGCGTGTTGGAAGAAATCGGGGAATAATAGACCGTGCTCTTGGTAACGACAATGGATTTGGCTTCTTCCTCGCTGATCATTTCAATATGCTTTTGCTTCTGGGCATGATTAACGTATTGTTTGGAGATTTTAGAGGACTTCTCAATGGAAATGTCAAAAATGGCAACAAGCTCGGAGGACCGTATAATTTTATCTCCACCAAGATGAATATACATATACCGTTGTTCACTCCTTAAAATTCTACATGTCCTGCATGGACATGATAGATGCTGGCTTCCTTCAGCCGTCCGGCATTCAGGCTTTCAATCCCGGTAGCGGTTATAAAAGTCTGGACTTTGCTCTGAAAGGTTTCAATGAGCTGTGTCTGCCTGTACGGATCAAGCTCGGAGAGAACGTCATCGAGCAGCAGCACAGGATACTCGCCGATCTCCTCGTGGATCAGCTCAATTTCGGCCAGCTTCAAAGACAGGGCCGTCGTCCGCTGCTGCCCCTGTGAACCGTAAGTATGAACCTCTTTGCCGTTAATAGCAAATGCAAGATCATCACGGTGAGGCCCTGCAAGCGTCATGCCACGCCTGATTTCCTGATCTCTCATTTGTGATAACTTTAACATAAATCGTTCCAATAAGACAGCTTCATCTTCTTCCTCAGGCTCTCCGAACGAAGGAACATAGCTTAATTTCAGCACTTCGCCGCCCCCGGTAATGCCTTGATGGATCTCCTCAGCCCATCTTTGTAATTTCTTTATAAATTGTTTCCTTTTTTTCACAATCTTAACACCGTGCTCCACTAACTGCTCATTCCAGATGTCCAGCATGACCAGAATTGATGCCAGGTCTTTGCCCCAGGCCTGCTTAAGCAGGTTGTTGCGCTGGACCAGCACCTTTTGATACTGCTGCAAGTGATAAAGATAACCAGGCGCTACCTGACCGATCTCCATGTCAAGAAACCGGCGGCGGACCCCCGGCGTTCCTTTTACGATTTCAAGATCCTCCGGCGCAAACATGACAACATTCAACGAGCCTACAAAATCACTGAGCTTCCGCTGCTCCAGACCGTTGATTTTTGCTCTTTTGCCCTGCGGGGATATGGCCAGTTCAAGCCTGACATCTCCATACTTCTTGCTGACAGAGGACGATAAATAGGCAGAGGAGCCGTCAAAAGAGATCAGCTCCTTGTCCTTTGACGTACGATGGCTTTTGGTGAGTGCCAGTACGTAGATCGCTTCAACCAGATTGGTCTTGCCCTGCGCGTTCTGTCCAATCAGCAGATTCACTGGTCCGAACGAATTCAGTTCCAGCTGTGAGTAATTGCGGTAATGCTGCAAGTGGATGTTGTTCACAAACACGCTTGGTCCCCCTCATTCTATGACCTGGTGGAGGATCCTGCAGCCTTGCGGAGGCCGTCAGGAGCCGGCTGTCACCTCAAAGCTGCCTTCTCCGGCTACCTCAACGGTATCCCCCGGATACAATTTGCGGCCGCGGCGTTCTTCGCTCTCACCGTTGACGCGGACGGCTCCTTCCTGCAGCAAGGCTTTGGCCATGCCGCCAGTCGGTACACAATCAGCCAATTTGAGAAATTGATCGAGTTTAATAAATTCACTTTGGATGGATATCCGTTTCACGGTATATCGTTCCTTTCTTTTTTGACGAGCAAATTATCCACATGTGAATAATTTGCTCGTGATATCAGCTCTTCCCGCTGCTGTTGATAATTTTAACCTATTACCGGTTCAGGATATATGGAATTAGTTGGTGGTGCGGTAAGGCAGAATGATATATAGCGCATTGCTGTCATCCACCGGCTTCAAAATAATCGGACTCATGATGCCGGTGAAGGCGATCATGAGCTGTTCGCTGTCCACGATTTTGAGCACATCCAGCATGTATTTGGAGTTGAAGGAAATTTTGAGCGGCTCGCCTTCAAATTTGGATACACCCAGCTCCTCGCGTACTTTCCCGAGCTCCGATGAGCTGGAGGAAATTTCAAGCCCACCGTTTTCCATAGACTGCATTTTTACAATATTTGTTTTCTCCTCACGTGAAAGAAGATATGCCCGGTCAATGGACTCACTCAAACTTTTTGTATCCACCACCAGTTCTGTTTTGTAGGAGGTCGGAATAATTCTAGAAGTATCAGGATATGTTCCGTCCAGAATACGCGAGTAGAACAGGACGCGATCGATTTTGAACAGCACCTGGTTATCCGCCACCACGATATCAACCAGCGTATTCTGGTCAGGTATGATTTTGCTCAGCTCATTCAGCGTTTTGCCGGCAATGACGACGTTGCTGAAGCGAAGCCCTTCGGCTGTTTCCAGATGTGCGCTGCGTGTAGCCAGCCGATGGCGGTCCGTAGCGACAAACTTCAGTTCATTATCCGCAAGATTCCACAGCACGCCAGTAAGAATCGGAGTGGTCTCGTGGGTGGAAATAGAGAATACCGTCTGTTTGATCATATTTTTGAGCAGATCGCCCGGGATGGACAGCACCTGGTTCTCCTCAATGCTCGGCAAAACCGGAAACTCTTCCGGATCCAGGCCGACCATTTGAATTTCGGTGGCTCCGGAGGAGATGAACGTCTGGAACTGATCGCGCACCTCCATCTGTACCTCTTGCGAAGGGAGCTTTTTAATAATTTCTACAAAAAACTTGGCCGGCAGCACAACACTCCCTGGTTGATCCACCTGCACGATGGTTCGTTCTCCATCTTCTATCGGGATAAAGGATTGAATGGAGATGTCGGTATCACTGGCGGTCAGCGTCAGTCCCTGATAGTTAACATCCAGCTTGATGCCGCTCAGGATCGGGATCGTTGTCCGGCTGGAGATCGCTTTGGATACATGTTGAATGGCCTCGTTCAAAAATTGCTTTAAAATACTGATTTTCATAAGTTCCTCCTACAAGGGAATTGGCAAAAAGAAGGCTGCTTGCTGCGTGGTACGTAGTTGTTCTTTTCTTCGGCGTAGCCGGTTCTTTTATGATGTATTCTTAATTAAAAAATAGTAGTAATAGTAATAGGCGGCCTGAATATGTGGATAAGTAGGTATAAAGGCAACAAATGAAGCCTATCCACATGTGTATAGATTGTGCATAGGCTTTGAACTTGTTCACGATGTATTTTTGATTTTCTCTGTAATATTGTTAATAACTTTGTACAGCTCCTGGTCGGCTTGAATCGATTTGGAGATTTTCTCATGCGCATGAATCACGGTCGTATGGTCGCGTCCGCCGAAAGCCTCTCCGATCTTGGGCAGCGAGTAGTCCGTCAGCTCACGTGACAGATACATGGCGATTTGCCGCGGAAAAGCGACTGCTTTGGTGCGCTTGCGGGCTTTGAAATCCTCAAGCCGCAAATTATAGTACTCGCCGACATGCTGCTGAATATCCTGGATCGTAATCATTTTGGGACGGCTGGAAGGAATAATGTCCTTAAGCGCTTCCGCAGCCAGATGGGTCGTCACATCCTGATTCGTAAGGGAAGAGTAGGCTACGACGCGGATCAACGCACCCTCGAGCTCGCGGATATTCGTGTCGATCTGGTTGGCGATATAGACCATCGCTTCATTCGGGATGTCCAGCTTCTCGGCCTTCGCCTTTTTGCGCAAAATGGCAATCCGGGTTTCCAGATCCGGCGGTTGAATGTCCGTGATCAAGCCCCACTCGAAGCGGGAACGCAGTCGCTCCTCCAGTGTCGGAATTTCCTTGGGAGGACGGTCGCTTGAAATAATGATCTGTTTGCGTTCTTCATGCAGCGCATTGAAGGTATGGAAAAATTCCTCCTGTGTTGATTCCTTGCCGGCCAGGAACTGAATATCGTCAATGAGCAAAATATCAATGTTCCGGTATTTGTTGCGGAAGCTTTCACCACGGTTATCCCGGATGGCATTGATAAATTCATTAGTAAATTTCTCGGAGGACAAGTACACGACCTTGCTGGTCGGGCTATGCTCCAGAATGTAATGGCCGATGGCATGCATCAGATGCGTCTTGCCCAGACCTACGCCGCCGTACAGGAACAGCGGATTATAGGCTTTGGCCGGCGCTTCGGCGACGGCCAGGGAAGCTGCATGGGCAAATCGGTTGCCGGATCCGATGACAAAGGTATCAAACGTATATTTCGGATTCAGCATATGAGAGACTGCTTCTTCCCGGACGACAGGCTGCTGTTGCGGGAGCTGCTGGGGATCAGGTTCAGCAGGCTTGTTCTCCTCAATCACAAACTTGACGTCCACCTGATTCCCGAGCAGTTCATAGACGGTGGAGGCGACCAGCTTTGTATAGCGGCTTTCCAGCCATTCAACGGCAAAAGTTGTCGGTGCGGAAATCACAATGGAGTGATCATTCAGCTTCGTGACCTTGGTCGCCTTAAACCAGGTATCAAAGCTTGGTTTGCTCAGTTTGGCTTGTATAATGGATAAAATTTGCTGCCATAATTCGGAAGTATGGCTCTCCACAGACTGTCACTCCTTTTAAATCCTCCAAATGTGGCTTAAGCCATAAGCACAAAAAAAGCCCATCCGCTTCGGCGACAAAAACGGCACAAAATGAGGGGAAACGCAGCACAAATCATTCCGAAATCAGCACAAGTCGGAAGTTTTGCCTGTTCAGCACAGGCATGACGGGCTTGGTGTTCGGGAAATGATTGAGCGATCCGTTCCGTTCCTCTTCATTTTGCAGACCGGGTAAGGGATTTTAAATGTCGAAATGAAATGAAAATTGTAGAATATATCCCCAGAATCCAGAATGTACACAATCATATAAATATGGATAACTCAAAATTGTTCACAATTTTATCCACAGGCTGTTGATAAGGTGGAGGGATAAATCACATATTCACAATCAAAAGTAATATAATCATAGCAAAAGAATCCCTCTATTTCAATGTATCCTTCGATTTTATCCACAAATTCAAGCTGTTGTGTATAATTTTTATTCACAACACAAGATATTGTTTATAATTTGTTCAGTTTTCGACATCAACCCTGTTTTGGTCAATCAACTTATTCACAGGTTATGACGAAGCGGCTCACATTGAAAATGTTTATAAACATCTGTGTATAACCATGACTGTCTGTCAAAGCTGTGGAAAACTTTTTTCTGATTAAAACGACTTTATTCCCAAAAGGCATCTATTTTGAGGATTGCGAAAAGTGAAAAATTCACATTGATCGTCTAAGGAGGGGGAGGACGATAGCCTGAAAGAAGGTTGACATTCCATACTGTACATGATTAAATGTATAAAGGTGTTTTTTGTGGAGCTATGATGTTATTCCATATAAAACGTATTCCTTGTAAGGAGGTGCAATACATTGAGACCGACTTTCAAACCGAACGTCAGCAAACGTAAAAAAGTCCACGGCTTCCGCAAAAGAATGAGCACGAAGAACGGACGTAAAGTGCTGGCAGCGCGCCGTCAAAAAGGCAGAAAAGTATTGAGTGCATAATACGGGTGCATGGAGACCACTGCGGTGGTCTTTTTTTCATACATGTGTCTTTTTCATAAAGCTTGCACATGTCTGAAACTAGTTACTATATATATGAAGCTTTTTTTCAAAAGGTTATATCCTGCATTGAGGGATATACTGAGAAGTATGGGTTTTGCGGCCGGGAAGGTCAAAAAAGTGAGGAGCAAGGAGAAGCACCGTGCAGAGAAAATTGCGTCTTCAAAACCGGGCGGACTTTTCGCGCGTATACCGCCATGGGAAATCTTTCGCCAATCATCAGCTTGTGGTGTATTGGTCCCGCCGAAAAGATGTGGATCAGTTCCGCGCAGGCATATCTGTCAGCAAGAAGATTGGCAACGCTGTTGTGCGCAACAGGATGCGCAGATTGCTTAAGGAAATCATCAGGCATCATGAACATGAAATTATGGAGCATGTCGACCTTATTTTTATTGTCCGTAAAGGTGCGGTAACGATGTCTTACAAAGAATTGGAGAAAAGCGTTCTGCATGTGATGCGCAAAGCGTCGCTGCTAAAGCCTGGGCATAGATAATAAGTTTCTTTGTATGGGCGGATATGATATCATTTACGTTGGAATGTAATGGTTAAGAAAGGGGTTATGAAGTGTCGCGTTTGAAGACAAAACAGGGTAGATGGCTTCTCCTGATAGCAGTAATTGGACTAGTTCTCCTGCTGGCCGGATGTGGTGCGGCCAATAATTCGTACACCACGGCCGATTTAGCCAACAGTAACTCATTCTGGCAGCGGAATGTGGTTTATTGGTTTTCTTATGCGCTGGACACGTTTGCCAAATGGTTCAACGGTGAATACGGTCTGGGCGTTCTCGTTCTGGTGATTATCGTTCGTACATTAATTTTGCCTTTGACACTCAAGCAGGTCAAGAGTTCGAAGGCGATGCAGGCCGTTCAGCCTCAGCTTCAGGAAATACAGAAAAAATACAAAGATACGCCGGAGAAAGTTCAGCAGGAAACGATGAAGCTGTTCCAGGAGAACAAGGTCAATCCGATGGCCGGTTGTCTTCCATTGCTAGTGCAAATGCCTATCTTTATCGCGCTTTATAATGCTATTTATTATAACTCCGAGCTGCGGGAGCACACCTTCCTGTGGCTGCAACTGGGTGAACCCGACCGCTTCTGGATTCTTCCGATTCTGGCGGCGATCACGACGTTTGTACAGACCTGGATGATGATGAAATTGAATCCGACGCCGCAACAGGGACCGATGCAGTTCCTCCTGTGGGTATATCCGGTTCTGATTTTCATCATGTCCTACCAGTTCCCGTCTGCACTGCCGCTGTACTGGTTTTACAGCAACATTTACACGATCGTTCAGAACTACTTCTTGTACCGCAACAACGGCAAAACTGCAGCCATGGCTAATGTGAGGGCAGCCGAAGCTGTGAAATCGAGCTCCAAAGGCAATAAAAAAAGCGGGAAGAAGGGAGCCAAAAAATCGAGATGACGAAGGTCGTAGCAACAGGAAAAACCATTGAAGATGCTGTAGAACAAGGGCTGTCCCAATTGGGGACAAGCCGGAAACATGTTCACGTTACCGTTTTGGAGCAGCCGTCAAAAGGATTCCTGGGCTTCATTGGGGCCAGGAAAGCGAAGGTAGAATTGACGATCCTTCCCGAACCGGCTGTTGATGAGGTTAAAGCGTCAGCGTCATTTCATTTGCAGGATTCCCCGGCACAGACCGCAGAAGAAGAAGAGCACCTTGTAAAACAGTCTTCCGCTACGGTAGCAGAAGAGCCTGCAAGCAAAATCGATCCTTATGAAGAAGCAGTGCGGTTTGTACGCGAGACGGCTGCGGGAATGGGACTTGAGGTAGAGGTGGATCTGCGCCGAGGCAAGGATGAGAGCGTGATGGACATTTCCGGATCGGATCTGGGCATGCTCATCGGGCGCCGCGGCCAGACGCTTGATGCGCTTCAATACTTAACGAATATTGTAGCTAACCGTCATGCAGGCGGCTACGTTAAGATCATTCTGGATGCTGAAAATTTCCGGCTGCGCCGTCAAAAGACACTTGAAAATCTGGCGGAACGGCTGGCTGCCCAGGTGACCCGCACGGGCAAGGAAGTGATTTTGGAGCCCATGCCTCCCAATGAGCGCAAGACCATTCATGCGGCATTGCAGCGTCACGCCGAAGTAAGAACCTTCAGTAAGGGAGACGAGCCTAATCGGCGCGTCATTATTGCCAAGAAGTAAAGGATTGCAATGGCTTTCTGCATCACGCAGAGGCCATTGCTTTTTTTCAAGATACGTATGACGTGAAGTTCCAAATGATTTCTCTGAAAAAGAGGTGAAAGCTGTATGCTTGGCGATACAATTGCAGCCATTTCCACGGCTGTAGGAGAGAGCGGCATTGCCGTGATTCGTGTCAGCGGTCCGAACGCTGTAGTGGAAGTGGAACGTATATTCAAAAGTAAAACCCCGTTGAGACAAGCGGCGTCGCACACGGTGCATTACGGCCATATTCTGAATCCGGAGAATGGCGAGAAGGTGGAAGAGGTGCTGGTGACCGTCATGCTTGCACCGCGCTCCTTCACGATGGAGGATGTAGTGGAGATCAGCTCCCACGGGGGCATCGTTGCGGTTAAACGGGTGATGGATCTGCTGCTGCTGCAGAACATCCGGCTTGCCGAGCCAGGAGAATTCACAAAACGTGCTTTCCTGAACGGGCGAATTGACCTCAGCCAGGCGGAAGGGGTTATTGACCTGATCCGGTCAAAATCGGATAAGGCATTCTCGATTGCATTGAAGCAGGTAGACGGCATGCTGTCTTCTAAAATCCGCAAGCTCCGTCATACGCTGGTAGAGACGCTGGCGCATATCGAGGTGAATATTGATTACCCCGAGCATGATGTAGAATCGATGACCTCCCAGTTCATTAAGGAAAAAAGCAGTGAGGTGATGGCTGAAATCGACCGGCTGCTGCAGACGGCGGAGCAGGGGAAAATATTGCGCGAAGGCATTACAACGGCGATTGTCGGCCGGCCGAATGTCGGCAAGTCGTCGTTGCTTAATACGCTGGTCCAAGGGGAGAAGGCGATTGTCACGGACATTCCGGGGACCACACGTGATGTGATTGAGGAATATGTGACGATCCGCAATATCCCGCTGCGGCTGCTGGATACTGCCGGCATTCGGGAGACTATGGACGTGGTGGAACAGATCGGGGTGGAACGCTCCAAGAACGCGGTAAGTGAAGCAGATCTGATTTTGATGGTGATCAACGCCGGTGAGCCCTTGCATCAGGATGAGCTGGAATTAATGGAACAAATCCGCGGTAGACAAGCGATTGTCATTATGAATAAAATGGACTTACCTTCTCAGGTGGGGCGGGACATTTTGCAGCGTTATTTCCCTGAAGAGCTTATCATTCCAATGTCGGTGAAGGAAGAGCAGGGGCTTGAATTGCTGGAGGAGGGTATATCCAAGCTGTTCTTCAGCGGTAAGCTGGAATCTGCCGATATGACTTATGTAAGCAATGTCAGGCATATTGCGCTGCTCAAAAAAGCGAAGCAGTCGCTGAAGGATGCCTATGAGGCGGCCGATCAATTTGTGCCGATTGACATGATTCAGATTGATGTGCGACTGGCGTGGGAGCAATTAGGTGAAATTGTGGGCGATACGGCTCATGATGCGCTGATTGACCAAATATTCTCCCAGTTTTGTCTGGGCAAGTAAGTTTTACGGAAGCGAGAAGGGCCTGGTGGTCTGTTCATATATGTTTTCATTAATTACCGGTCATTTCCGGGAACCTAAAGGAGGAGAAAGAAATGGGATACCATGGCGGCAGCTATGATGTGATTGTCGTAGGTGCCGGACACGCTGGAGTCGAAGCGGCACTTGCGGCAGCCCGAATGGGCGTGAAGACGCTTATGATTACAATTAACCTGGATATGGTAGCGTTCATGCCGTGCAACCCGTCGATCGGGGGACCGGCCAAAGGCCATGTCGTACGTGAGATCGATGCGCTTGGCGGAGAAATGGGACGCAATATTGATAAAACTTTTATTCAGATGCGAATGTTGAATACCGGAAAAGGCCCGGCGGTGCATGCGCTGCGTGCCCAAGCCGATAAGTTTTCTTATCAGCATACGATGAAGGAAACGCTGGAGCTGGAGCCTAACCTGACAATGCGTCAAGGTATGGTGGAAGAGCTGATCGTTGAAGATGGACAGTGCGTCGGTGTCATTACGAAAACAGGCACGGAATACCGGGCGAACGCTGTAGTGCTGACCACAGGTACCTACCTGCGCGGCAAAATTATTATGGGTGAGCTGATGTATGAAAGCGGACCGAACAACCAGCAGCCTTCCGTACGTTTGGCGGAGAATCTGCGTGAACTCGGGTTTGAGCTGGTCCGATTCAAAACAGGCACACCGCCGCGTGTGCATAAAGACAGTATTGATTTCAGCAAAACCGAGATTCAACCGGGTGATGACAAGCCGAAGTTTTTCTCGTATGAAACGAAGTCCTCTGATAATGAGCAGCTTCCTTGCTGGCTCACTTATACATCGGAGGTAACACATCAAATTATCAATGACAACCTGCATCGTGCACCGATGTTCTCCGGTGTCATTGAAGGAACAGGTCCGCGCTACTGTCCATCGATTGAGGATAAAGTTGTCCGTTTCGCGGATAAATCGAAGCATCAAATTTTCCTGGAGCCTGAAGGAAAAAATACATCGGAGTATTATGTCCAGGGTCTCTCCACAAGCTTGCCTGAGGACGTGCAGTTGTCCGTGCTGCGTTCTATTCCAGGGATGGAAAATGTGCAGATGATGCGAAATGGTTATGCTATTGAGTATGACGCCATCGTGCCAACCCAACTGCGTCCTTCGCTGGAAACGAAGCGCCTCCCGGGTCTGTTCACGGCTGGACAGATCAATGGCACCTCCGGCTATGAAGAAGCGGCAGGGCAGGGGATTATGGCTGGCATCAACGCCGCCCGTAAAGTGCAAAGAAAAGAACCGGTGATTCTGGACCGTTCCCAAGGCTACATTGGCGTATTAATCGATGATCTTGTAACCAAAGGGACGAATGAACCTTACCGCCTGTTGACTTCACGTGCGGAGTACCGCTTGTTGCTTCGTCATGACAATGCGGATCTGCGCCTGACACCAATCGGCTATGAAATCGGATTGATCACCGACGATCGTTATCAAAGCTTCCTGGATAAGAAAAACAAAGTGGAGCAGGAAGTTGAACGTCTCGCTTCCGTAAAGGTTCGTCCGGCAGAAGTGAATGCCATGCTGGAATCAGTCGGCTCGGCACCGATTCAGGATGGAAGCAATCTGCTGAATATGCTGCGCCGTCCGGAAGTGGGTTACTCGCAAATTGAGCAAATTTCACCTTCCTCATTGGAACTGGATGAAGAAATGAAGGAACAGGTAGAAATTCAGATCAAGTATGCCGGTTATATCGAGAAACAGCTTCAGCATGTAGAACGTCTGCAAAAGATGGAGAAGAAGAAACTGCCTGACGATATTGATTACAACGAAATCCAAGGGCTTGCCATGGAAGCCAAACAGAAATTGCACACAATTCGTCCCGTTTCCATCGGGCAGGCTTCCCGGATTTCCGGCGTAACCCCTGCAGATATTTCTATTCTGCTTGTCTATTTGGAGCATTATAACCGGGTGAAGGCGGCAAGAGCATAATGACGGACGTTATTCAGCAGCAATTTCAGGAGAGGCTTGCAGGCCATGGAATTCACCTTGAGGACCGTCAGCTCGAACAATTTGAGATTTATTTCCGTGAACTGGTCGATTGGAATGAAAAGATGAACCTCACCGGGATTACGGAACGTGAAGCGGTATATACAAAGCATTTTTATGACTCTATATCGCTGGCTTTCTATATCGGTATGGCTCAGGTTTCAAACCTGGCTGATATCGGATCTGGAGCCGGGTTTCCGGGAATACCTTTGAAAATATGTTTTCCCCATCTGCGACTGACCATCATCGATTCCCTGCAAAAGCGGATCAACTTTTTGCAGCATCTTTGTGAATCGGCGGGGCTTCAGCAAGTTGAATTAATTCACGGAAGGGCGGAGGAGCTAGGCCATAAGCCGGGCTATCGTGACAGCTATGATTTGGTCACCGCCAGAGCGGTTGCAAAGCTTGCCGTGCTGAATGAATTCTGTCTTCCTTTTACACACAAAGGAGGAACCTTTGCCGCCATGAAAGGAAGCGATCCTGGAGAGGAGCTACAGGAGGCAGCTTTCAGCTTGAAGGAGCTTAATGGTAAGGTAAGAGAGGTTCAGGCTTTTCAATTACCGGTTGAGGAATCAGCCAGACATATTATCCTGATCGATAAAACGGGTGATACTCCCCGCAAATATCCAAGAAAATCGGGAACACCATTGAAAATGCCGTTAATCAAAAACTAGAATGAAGAGGGAGTGTTTCACGTGAAACATTCCCTCTTTTTGGTTTCTAATGATATCCAGACCGTGCTATACATACTTTAAATCGGTAGAGGAAGAGGATTTACCAGAAAAAAATTGTGAATCGCGAGCCATCTTTTACCGAGGAGAAGTTTCCTAATGCAATTTCTTTATGTAAAGAGAGATTCCCTTCTTGTATGATTACAGAAGTTTAAAGGACAGGGAAGGAGATCATTGTTTTTAAGTAGAGATATGCACGTAGCGCCTCACAACACATTAAAAGTTTGCCCTAATTGACGGTTTTTTTAGGATACTTCCCTTTCATATAGGATAATAGTTTCAAAAGAAAAAAGCGTGCAATGGAACAGATAGGATTATAGGCAAAAAAGTGATAGAATAGAAGTAACCGTTTTTGTATTTCACGTCTCCTGAAATTGGGGGCAGCGGGTAAGTGGAGATGGCCAACAATTGGCAGGCACAGAGATATGTCCATTTTGAAATTAGGTGGTATTATACGGAATGAAAGAACAAATTTCAAAGCTGTTTGGTTTTGCTGAGCGTGCAAGTGGGGACGAGGTCAAGAATATCCCGATCCATGATATTGTAAGCAGCCCTTACCAGCCCAGAACGATCTTTGATGACGACAAGATTGATGAGCTATGCCAGACGATCAAAACACATGGTGTAATTCAACCGATTGTTGTGCGGTCCCGGGACGGCCGTTATGAAATTATTGCAGGTGAACGGCGCTGGCGTGCGGTAACGAAGCTTGGCATGGATAGCATCCCGGCCATTGTCCGGGAATTTAATGATTCGCAAGCTGCTTCCATTGCGTTAATCGAAAATTTGCAGCGAGAAGGGCTGACAGCGATTGAAGAGGCTGTAGCGTATCAGAAATTGATTGACCTGCATCAACTGACTCAGGAAAGTCTTGCACAGCGTCTCGGGAAAAGCCAATCCACCATCGCCAACAAAATTCGTTTGTTGAATCTGCCGGAAGCTGCGAAGACAGCGCTGATGGAGCGCAAGATTACCGAAAGGCATGCCCGGGCTTTGCTTTCATTGGATAATGAGGAACTGCAGCAGAAGGTGCTTTCCGAAATCATAGCCAAAGAACTGAATGTGAAGCAGACGGAAGCGAGAATTGCTTATTATAAAGAAGCTTCCAAAATTAAAAAATCAAAACGTATTTCGTTCACCAAGGATGTTCGTCTGGCACTGAATACGATCAGGCAGTCTATCGATATGGTATCCGGCTCCGGACTGGATATTAAGACAAAAGAATCCGACAATGAAGACCACTACGAAATCGTTATCCATATACCAAAACGCAAATGAGTAATTGAACCGTAGAAGCGGCAGCGATTGCCGCTTTTTCTATCTACAACTCATCTGCGTACAGATGAACAAATTATGACTACAAGAGACCCCCTATTAAATTATGAGGTGAACGAATTGTCCAAAATTATAGCTGTAGCCAATCAAAAGGGCGGAGTAGGGAAAACGACCACTTCCGTTAATTTGGGCGCCGGACTTGCTTCCCTCGGCAAACGGGTACTGCTCGTGGATATTGACCCGCAGGGCAACACAACCAGCGGAGTAGGCATCAATAAAGCAGATGTCCCTAACTGTATATATGATGTGCTCATTAATGAGGTTGATCCCAATGAAGCAATAACGTCTACACAGGTGGAAGGGTTGGATATCATCCCAGCCACCATTCAGTTAGCTGGTGCCGAGATTGAACTGGTGCCCACGATTTCCCGTGAGCTTCGACTGAAGAAATCTCTTCAGCTCGTAAAGAATAAATATGATTATATCCTGATTGATTGCCCACCGTCCTTGGGCATTCTGACCCTCAACTCTCTGACAGCCGCTGATTCAGTCATCATTCCTATACAGTGCGAGTATTATGCCTTGGAAGGCTTAAGCCAATTGTTAAACACGGTAAGACTTGTTCAAAAGCATTTGAACACTTCGCTGCAGATCGAAGGTGTGCTTTTAACGATGTTCGATGCACGTACGAATCTTGGCATTCAAGTTATCGAGGAGGTCAAGAAGTATTTTCAGAATAAAGTTTACCAAACAATTATTCCGCGTAATGTTCGTTTGAGTGAAGCGCCTTCGCACGGCCAATCCATCATTACCTATGATCCCCGTTCACGTGGAGCGGAAGTATATATTGAATTGGCAAAGGAAGTGGTTTCTTATGAGTAAAAGACTTGGAAAAGGCCTTGATGCCCTGATTCCATCTCTTACGGTCAGTGATGACGATAAAATAGTGGATATCCCGCTAACTCAGCTGCGTGCCAATCCCTACCAGCCGCGCAAAACGTTTGAAGAAGATGCGATTAAGGAGCTGGCTGAGTCAATCCGTCAGCATGGTGTAA
Source organism: Paenibacillus medicaginis (assembly GCF_042138635.1). Classification (NCBI taxonomy): domain Bacteria; kingdom Bacillati; phylum Bacillota; class Bacilli; order Caryophanales; family Paenibacillaceae; genus Paenibacillus; species Paenibacillus medicaginis. Next base: position 21,867 of record NZ_JBHIRY010000023.1, read on the forward strand.
TTCAGCCGATTATCGTAAGAAGCGTCCTGAAAGGATACGAGATTATTGCCGGTGAACGCCGGTTTAGAGCTTCTCAATATTGCGGTAATACCACGATTCCAGCCGTAGTTCGAAACTTCTCTGACCAGCAGGTCATGGAAATTGCTCTTATCGAAAATCTTCAGAGGGAGAACCTGAACGCAATGGAAGTGGCGGTAGCGTATCAGGGGTTAATGGAGCAGTTCTCACTTACTCAGGAGGAATTATCCATGAAGGTCGGGAAGTCGCGCTCCCACATTGCCAATTTCCTCAGATTGCTTTCCCTTCCTGATGAGGTTAAAGACTATGTTTCACGTGGAACATTGTCAATGGGACACGCCAGGGCGATTGTCGGGGTGAAAGATGAACAGATTCTCAAGCAGCTGGCGATGCAGTGCATTAATCAACATTGGAGTGTCCGGGAACTGGAGCAGGCAGTCCAAAACCTGGATCACAAGAAGGATGACGACAAGAGCAAGCTTAAGAAGAAAAAGAAAGACCCGTATATTGAAAATGTAGAAGAGAACTTGCGTGAGCGCTTTAAAACGACCGTGAAGATTAAACATAATAAAGACAAAGGGAAGATTGAACTGAATTATTACAGTCAACAGGATCTCGAAAGATTGCTGGAGCTCTTGCAGTAATTTTCTTGAATAAAATAGAGAGTGTAAAAAAAGCAAAAATGACATATCGACCTCCAGTGAAAAAATGGAAGGGATATGTCATTCTTATGTCCGAACTAAGTCATTGAACAAGATTTTCGAGTTACCTGCTGAAATATCCAAAACTTAGGCCTTGTTACGAGACACAAAAAAAGCCGAATGCGAAAAGCAGGACAATTAAATAAGACAGAGGGGTAGAAACGGCAAATGGCTGAATTAAACGGTCTAATTATGGAACAATTATCTTTGTTCATTACGGGAATCGCATTCTTTATATTTATCCTGCTGATTATAGTTATGGTGCAAGGGGCAAAACTGCGAAAAATGCGCCGTAAATATGAGGTTATGATGTCAGGCAGCGGTGTAGATGATTTGGAGACCCTGTTAATTGATTTGAAGATGCAAATGGATTCTATTGAGGACGAACAGCAGAAAAGCCGGTCCGTGATGGAGGCTATTCGACACCAGATGAATGGAATGAAAGCCAACATTGGATTGACCCGCTATAATGCTTTTAACGAAAGGGGAGGAGAGCTAAGCTTCTCGTTGGCTTTGCTGGATCAAGCAAGCGATGGAATGGTGCTTACAGGCATTTATAACAGGGACGGTTCCTATGTGTATGCCAAGCCGGTGCAAAGCGGCACTTCCTCCTATATGCTGTCTGATGAAGAAAAGGAAGCTATTTCTCTTGCGCAGCAAGCGGCGCAGAACGGTAATGCCACTCCGTAATCGCTGAATAGAGGCTTTTGGAAATAATATCCGAAAGCTTCATGACCAGACTCAGCCTGGTATTCTGCAAAACAAAATATTCCATGAAGCCGCCTACATTCACAATACCAGTCAAATGGATATTGCCGACAGGCGGCAATTCTTTGTTAACGCCAGCACCGGGCCGCAGCGGTCCTTCTGCTACCTGGATACAGCCAACGCTGGAGCTTTGCCCCAAACAGGCATCAATGCCAATAATAAAAGGATCATCATGGAGTCGATGAATCTTGTCTAAGGTTTCCTGCAAATTCACGGCATGCACAGGTTCGTCAAGTGTACCGTACAAATGAAAGAGCGGGCTTTTCCATTTGGCAAGACTTGTCCCAACCAGTGGTCCCAAGGCATCTCCAGTGGACCGGTCCGTCCCGACACATACGATAACCAGATTTTTCAAACTGTGAGCCTGGTGAAGGTGGAATAATAAACGATGGATAATGGCAGATTGGATTCCATGATCGGTGTGTGGTATTTTAAGACTGGATGGCTCCGTTTTGGAGACGGTACTGGACGAAGGATTCATGATATCTTCCTTTCCTGCATCGATATAGTAGTAACTAGTATATGGAATACTCCTTGCTTTTATACTTGGCACAGTAGAGAGAATAAGCTTTAAATAAATGAAGGTTGAGAGCTATCAGGAGAGGATGAAGAACCGTATGCTGCAGCAGATACTGAACAGCAATGGGACAGACACTGCAGATGAGGCGGTGGTGCAGGCTGTTCAATGGAAGGATCAGATTTGGGCCTGGTTGACGGATGTCAGCATGTGGACAAATCTCTTATATGTCTGCTTGAAAATAGCCGTCATTTATTTTATTGCCCGGGTTGGGATGCGTATCATCTATAAATTGATCGATAAGGTGATGGAACGGCGTGAGGGAACAAGAATCCGTTTGAATACACGGCGGATGACTACGATTGGCGAACTGCTGAAAAATGTGGTGGCTGTAGTGTCCAATTTTATTCTGATTTTGCTCGTTTTATCACAGATGGGTATCGAGCTCGCTCCTCTAATCGCTGGTGCAGGTGTCATCGGACTGGCGGTCGGCTTCGGCGCGCAAAGCCTGGTCAAAGATGTGATCACTGGTTTTTTTATCATTTTCGAGGATCAGTTTGCAGTAGGTGACGTTATTCAGACAGGTACTTATAAAGGAACGGTGGAGATTATCGGCCTGCGGACGACAAGGCTGGTAAGCTGGCAGGGTGAGGTATATATTATCCCCAACGGACTCATTACTACGGTAACCAACTTCTCCATAACCAATTCATTAGCCGTGGTGGATATCCCGATCAAGACGGAGAAAAGCCTCAAAGAGGCGATACAATTGGTGAAAAATGCCGTAGAGGGCATTCAGGAGCGAAATTATAAAGTGACATCGCCTCCGGACGTGTTGGGTGTTCAATCCATGACGACGGCTGAGTATGTAATCAGAGTGGTTGCGGAATGCCGTCCGAATACAAATGCCGTGGTGCAGCGAGAAATTCAGACAGAGGTTAGAAAAGCCCTCGAAGAGGAAGAAGCGGTAAAGCTGACTATTGAGGAAACGGCAGTCACAGAAGAGGCGAAGGAGGAGCGTAAAAATGGAGCGTAAAGTATTCCAGTTGGGGGATATCGTTCAGATGAAGAAGCCTCATCCTTGCGGGAGTAATGAAATGGAGATCATCCGGATGGGTATGGATATCCGTATCAAATGTGTAGGATGCAAGCACAGTGTGTTAATCCCGCGTGCAAAGTTTGAAAAAAATATGAAAAAAGTGCTGCGTTCTGCAACGGAGGAGACCGACCCAACGGAATCCATGTAAAATTCGGCAGCCCCGCTTTTTTAGTTGCAATGTTGTACATTCTGTGGTAAAATCAAAATTGCTGCGGAAAGGTACCCAAGAGGCCCAAGGGGGCTGACTCGAAATCAGCTAGGCGTCGCAAGGCGTGCGTGGGTTCGAATCCCACTCTTTCCGCCATTACTTACTACAATATCGAATAATGAAACCTTCCGGTTTAAACGGAAGGTTTTTTTGCATGCTTAGCAGGGAAATGGAATGTTTTTCTTGCGATTTCAGTTAAAATGGATTGGGTGGATAATTGTACCGGGAAGATTTTTTGATTGCTGTAATGATACATAGAATTCCTGTAATGAGATGCAGCAGCCAGCCAATGACCGGGATCCAGGCAAGCAGGGAGGCAACAATTCCAAACCAAGATCCGTAAGCAGGCTCCTGATTACGCACGGATAAAATAGCGGTAATCAGATGCAGCACAAACATAAACCCAAGCGCGCTGTAACCCGAGAAAATAACGATAGAGCCTCCAATGACCGGTATGGCCAATCCAAGCTCCAGAATGCCGGAAATCCACTTCAGAACACGGGAAATACTCATTGGATAACCCCCGTTATCAAGTATGTATAGTTCGGTTGATGTAGTCTATCCGAATTAAGTAAACCTTCTAAATTCTACCATGGGGAGCATTGAACATCAAGAAGGAGAACCCTAAAGGTTCTCCTTCTGTCCGGCGGTGCATAAATGGATTTTGATCTTTCCCTAACATCCTGAAACCCAGCGTATTGTCTGGCAATACCGTGCTAAAAGCACTTTCTGTTGCTTCTAATGCCTGGAGTCGATCCTCCAACAGTCATGTCCGGCTACGTCGTCCAACGGAACCACACCTCTCTGCTGCACCGCCTGATGATATTATGAGCAGGGAGGCAGCCCATTATACATGATAATTTAGTGTACCCGCGCTTTTGTTTTCTTTTTCCACTTGCGGTCTTTATTCGTCGTTTCGGGGAATGCTTCTCCCTTATGGAGCTTCACCTGCTGCGGATTTGTGATTTCCGTATGGAAGCTGGCTTCCCCAACCTCCATGTATACTCCATTGTTTGGTGCTTTGTCCCCTGGTTCAAATTCGGTTTTTTCACCCATATGGCAGACCTCCTTTTATGAATTGAAATTTGGATTCTGAAAGCTCCACACGTATTTTGCCCGTACTGGATGATAACATGTGTTTTAGAGTTGCAATGGAAATGTTCATCTGGTATACTATTTTGGTGCGAGTTTAGGCTCGTTCCTTGCTCTCAACCAAGATTGAGGGCCTTATGTCCATAAGGAGGTGTATGAAATGCGCAAATACGAAGTGATGTACATTGTTCGCCCTGACATTGATCAGGAAGCCCTTCAGGCTGCAGTCGAGAAGTACCAAGGTATCATCTCCAATGGCGGTGGTGAAATTACAAACCACGACATTACGAAACGCCGTCTTGCGTATGAGATTCAGAAGTTTCGTGACGGTTCCTTCGTTCTGGTTAACTTTACGGCAGAGCCTGCTGTAGTTGCCGAGCTGGAGCGCCAAATGAAAATTTCTGACGAAGTCATTCGTTATCTCATTACGAACGACGTTGCTTAATAAGCGTCTGGTGATGTAGTTGCACAACGTTCAAAGGAGGGGATTAGATTGTTGAACCGTGTCATTCTGATTGGTCGCTTAACCAAAGATCCTGAACTGCGCTATACACCATCCGGTGTGGCAGTAACCCAGTTTACGCTGGCTGTGGACCGTCCGTTTACAAGTCAAGGCGGGGAACGGGAAGCGGATTTCATTCCGGTCGTTACCTGGCGCCAGCTTGCGGAAACCTGCGCCAATTATCTTCGCAAAGGCCGTCTGACGGCTGTTGAAGGACGCATTCAGGTACGGAACTATGAGAACAACGAAGGTAAACGGGTATACGTTACTGAAGTGGTCGCTGATAATGTCCGTTTCCTGGAGTCGAACCGTGAAGGCGGCAACAGCAGCGGTGGCGGAGCTATGCGTGAGGAGCCTTCTTACGGAGGCGGCGGACGCGGAAATGGGAACGGGAACGGGAATTATACGCGTAACAATCAAGATCCTTTTTCCGATGACGGTAAACCGATTGATATTTCGGATGATGATTTGCCATTTTAATACGAAAGGACTGACACAGAATGGGCTTCAGACAAAGAGAAGGCGGAGACGACAACAAAAGACCGGCTCGTCGCGGTCGCAACAAGCGTCGTAAAGTATGCTATTTCACTGTGAACAAAATTACTCACATTGACTATAAAGATACTGATCTGCTGAAAAAATTTATTAGCGAGCGTGGTAAAATCCTGCCTCGCCGTGTAACAGGAACAAGCGCGAAATACCAACGTATGTTGACAATCGCTGTCAAACGTTCCCGTCAAATCGCTCTGCTTCCGTACACTACGGAGTAATAGCATATCAGCAAGCAACAACGGGCGTCCTCTGTGAGAGGGCGCCTTTTTGCTGAATAAAAGAGATTTTTTTCCACTAACTCTACAGACATGCTTGACAGAAGTTACATGACATTGTAAGTTATTACTAATCCAATTCTATCCAAATTCCATTCACATAGCTGTAACTTCGCATGAATCCCACTATAATGACCCTTCAATATGATCCATTGATTCAGGCATATGATTACATGTAAGTTTAAATTTTTAACTTTCTATGTAATATACATGTTAATCAAACACTTTTAAGGGTCCTGAATGATGGCGTAACATTCCATTTTTTTATAAACAATGTTGGCTTTAACTTTCAAAAAATATATTGACGTAAAGTAAATTGACACTGTAAGATGAATCATAATTAAAGGATAAGGTTAGCTGCTTGTTGTAATTGACCAACGGTTTAAAGGTCAACAGTTTCTTTGCATCAAAAGTAGAGGGGGGTGCAGCGTACAGTATCCAGGTTTCACCTGCAACAATCACCAAGAATTCATATGAGATTAGCTTATGCTTGTATTTCCCCGCTTCTGCTTAGGGGGGCATTTTTTCATCTATTGTGGTTAAGTCCAGAGCTAGTGTTTCACCTTCTTTGCCTGCAAGTTTGCAGGCCCAAATTATTATGTAAGTAGTTCATGCTTACTGAAGGGGGAATTACCGCATGCTAAACATGAGAAAATGGTTTTATATGGTCTTGATGATTGCGTTAATGGGTTCGATGCTAACAGCCTGCGCTTTGGGAGGCGGGGGCGAGGCCCAGACTGCGGAGCCGGCGACAGAGGATACAAAGACAAACGAAATAGCCGAGCCTGCAAGTGAAGGGGTCATTGAAGCAGCGGATATGTCGCTGAATCCGGATTTGGCGAAGCAGCGTACGGATACGGTCATTGTAGGCTTGACAGCTCCGAAAGGGGTATTTAACCGTTTATTCCGCCAGACTGTTTATGATGATTATGTTGCAAGATCTATATTCGATTCATTCCTGCAAGTACAGAAAGACGGTACATATACAGAAAATCTTGCGGACAGTGTAGATGTTTCCGATGACGGACTCAAATACACCTTCCACCTTAAACCAGGGGTAACTTACAGCGACGCTACACCAGTGACAGTTACAGATTATGCTTTTGTGTTGAGGGTATTGCATGACCCGTCATATGACGGAGAGATAGATGCTCTTGCTTTTAACATCGCAGGCGGCCGGGATTATTTTGAAGGAGACGCCAAGGATATATCGGGTGTTAAAATCATTGACGACAATACCATTGAGATTACTGTAACGGAAGCAACGGCATATACAAGAGACTTCCTCGGGGATTTGCCGATGATGCCTGAAAGCTATTACGGCAAGAATTATACCAAAGGCAATCTGGACGGAATCAAGGCACTGCACAACAAGCCCCTCGGCTCCGGACAATATGTGCTGAAAAGCTTTTCGCCAGGCCAGGAAGTCGTGCTTGAGGCAAATCCGAACTACTTTAAGGGTGCACCAAAAGTGAAAACGGTCATCTTCAAAACGACAACGGAAGGAACCAGCTTATCCATGCTGCAAACGGGCGAGACGGATATGGATAACATAACCGTCACCGAGGACAATGTGGAGGAGTTGAGTTCACTCGGATTTTTGAATGTGCATATTATGCCGACCAACGGCTACGGATATATTGCTTTTAACCACAAGGAGAAAAAATTCCAGGATCCGAAGGTTCGTCAGGCGTTGACTGTCGGCCTCAACCGGGAGGAAATTGTGCAGGGAGTCTATGGACCATACGCCAACGTGCTGAATATTCCGCAATCCACGGAGTCCTGGGCGTACACGGATGAAGGGATCGAAACTTATTCATTTGATATGGAAAAGGCCAAACAGTTGTTGGATGAAGCTGGATGGAAGGCTGGCACGGATGGAATCCGCGAAAAAAATGGCGAGAAGTTCAAGATTAATTTCTCCGCTACCGCCGATAACCCGGTGATTGACGCGCTGCTGCCGATTATGACGAACAATTACAAGGAACTGGGCATTGATCTCACGTCCGAAACGTTAGACTTTAACGCCATCATGGACAAAAAGGATACGGGTAACTTCGACATGTTCTTTGCGGCCTGGAGCTTGGAACCAGATCCGGATACAACTGTCTATATTACCGACGGTGCCCAGAATGATATCGGTTATTCTAACACCAAGGTGGATGAACTGACACTGGCTGCCAAGAAGGAACTGGATCAGGAAAAGCGTAAAGATCTGTACAAACAGCTTTATCAGGAGCTGAACAAGGATTTGCCGGTCATCTTTATGTACCAGCGCCGGGATATGTGGCCGATCAATGGTCGCCTGTCGGGATTTGATATTTCTCCTTTCAAAGACTTTGAATATAGCTTATATAGTATGCAAATTGCCCAATAGCCGGAAATGCCCTTATAGAGGTAGTTCAAAAAGTCATCTTTTGATCACGAAGGAAGTCAGGAAGCGGACTCGACATCGAATCTTGAATTCAGCCGGGCCTTCCGGTGCTCACGTACCCCAAGTACGCTCCGCTCCTCAGTCCCTAGCTTCATCCAATCTTCTCGGTGCTGAAAACCTGACTTTTTGAACTTGCACTCATATGCTCAGCTCACACCGGGCTGGGCATATCACTTATGAGCCGGGAGGAGTCTTGCCATGAAGCAGTACATCTTACGCAGGCTGCTGCAGATGATCCCTACCCTGATCGGCATCTCCATCATCGTGTTCGCGATTTCCGCCATGGTGCCGGGAGATTATATTACGGGTAAAGACAATCCGAACATGACGGCCGAGAAGGAGGCCCAACTCCGGCATATTTATGGCCTGGATCAGCCGGAATATAAACGGTATTTCATATGGGCGGGCAATATGCTGCAGGGCAATATGGGGGAATCGCTGCAGCACAAGCAGCCGGTTACCCAGGTGATCAGCAATTATGTATGGAACTCCGTGATCATCGCCTTTTTCAGCCTCATCTTCAGCTGGATCATCGCCGTCTTTGCAGGTGTTTTTTCAGCCAAGTTTCAATATTCGCTGTTTGATAAGCTTGTGACGCTTTTTATTTTCTTATGCATGTCTTTGCCGTCTTTTTTCATAGGTCTCTTGCTGATCAAAATTTTCGCGCTTGATCTTGGCCTTTTCCCGGTCGGGGGAATGACCACGGCAGGGCAAAGCCATGCAGGCAGCTGGACATACGTGCTGGATGTGGCGGAGCATATGTTTTTGCCGGTGCTTGTCTTAACGATGCTCAGCACGGGTAGCCTGACCCGCTATTTCCGCACCAGTATGCTTGAGGTGATCCGTCAGGATTACATACGAACCGCACGGGCCAAAGGCTTGAAGGAACGGACCGTTATATTCAAGCATGCTTTGCGCAACGCGCTGATTCCGGCCATTACACTGCTGGGCTTTGAGCTGCCGGCGCTGTTCGGAGGGGCCATCATTCTGGAGAAGGTATTCGTCTGGCCGGGTGTCGGTCAGGTCTATCTGGAATCGATCACGATGCGGGATTATCCGTTCATGCTGGGCTTCACTATTTTTCTGGCCATTCTGACACTGCTGGGCAACCTGCTGTCTGATGTTCTGTACGGGGTGGCGGATCCGCGCATCCGCTTAAAGTAAAGCTTTGGTGGAATATATGGCCCAAGCTTATCTCTGACGATAGGAGGGATTCGGTTGTCCAGTGAAACGGTGTCCGTTGAAATGAATCAGAAGACTCCTGTGCGCCGTGAAGAGTCTCCATGGAGAATGGCGATGCGGCGCTTCATACGCAACCGGCTGGCTTTCATAGGGCTGGTGATCCTTGTCATCATGGTGCTGATCAGCTTTATCGGCCCCAGACTGTCGCCTTACAACGTGAATGATTACAACCTCACCCACAAGAACGAGGCGCCGAGCGCTGCCCATTGGCTTGGCACGGATAAGTTGGGCAGAGACATCCTGCTGCGGACGATGCTGGCAGGCCAGATTTCATTGACTGTAGGACTGGTCGCAACGGCGATTTCTGTGGTGATCGGGGCGACGCTGGGCTCATTGGCCGGATTTTACCGGAGAAGTGTAGATACATTGATCATGCGTGTCGCCGATATATTTATGTCGCTCCCACAACTGCCGCTGCTTATTATTCTGGGGGCGGTATTGTCGGATTTGAAGATTAACCCGGTGAACCGGATCTATTTTCTGATGCTGATTATCGGGGCATTGAGTTGGACCACGCTGTCCCGGCTCGTCCGGGGACAGATTTTGACACTTCGTGAGCAGGAGTTCATGCAGGCTACTGAAGCGCTGGGGCTTCGCGACCGCCGCAAAATTTTCCGTCATCTTCTGCCCAATACGATTCCGACGATTATCGTCACGGCTACCCTGGGTGTCGCGGGTGCGATTATTACCGAATCCGCGCTGAGCTTTCTCGGCATCGGCGTCGTTCCGCCTACGCCTTCATGGGGCAATATGATTTCGGCTGCCAACAACCTGATCGATTTCCGCAAACGTCCATGGCTCTGGATTCCGCCAGGCATGTGTATATTGGTTACCGTCGTAGCGATCAATCTGATCGGTGACGGGCTGCGTGACGCGCTGGACCCCAAAATGAAAAGATAGGCTGCAGCTGAGCTTATTCCCGGGAAGGAGACGATGCTTATGGAGAATGCATTGGTTGAATTTCGTCATTTGAAAACTCATTTTCATACCTCGAACGGAGTCGTCAAAGCCGTCAATGACGTCAGCTTTAAAATCAGGGAAGGCGAGACGCTGTGTGTCGTGGGCGAATCGGGCTGCGGCAAGAGCGTTACGGCCATGACAATGATGCGTCTGATCGACTCCCCGCATAACTCTGAGGGGGAAATCTGGTTTGAGGGACAGAATCTGCTGTCACTCAATATGAAGCAGATGCAGAGAATTCGCGGCAATGAGATCTCCATTATTTTTCAGGAGCCCATGTCCTCGTTGAATCCCGTGTTAACGATTGGCGAACAGATCATGGAGCCGCTCTTGATGCATACGCTGATGAGCAACAGGGAAGCGAAGGAACGTGCGATTGAACTAATCAGGCTGGTGGGGATTTCCCCTCCGGAGGTTATATTTAAATCCTATCCGCATGAACTGAGCGGCGGCATGCGGCAGCGTATTATGATTGCGATAGCCCTGAGCTGCAATCCCAAGCTGCTGATCGCGGATGAGCCGACCACGGCGCTGGATGTGACCATTCAGGCGCAGATTCTGGATTTGATGCGTGACCTGAAGGCCAAAATGAAAACCTCAATTATGCTGATTACGCATGACCTGGGGGTTGTGGCTGAAATGGCTGATTATGTCGTGGTGATGTATGCCGGAAATGTGATTGAGGAAGCTTCGGTGTTCGATCTGTTCAAGAGTCCGAAGCACCCATATACCCAGGGGCTGCTGAGGGCTAAGCCTGTGATCAATCAAAGACAGGAAAGGCTTTATTCGATACCAGGCCAGGTGCCCAACCCGCTTGACCTGGAAAACAACTGCCATTTTCACGAACGCTGTGAATTTTGCATGCAAGTATGCAGGGAGAAAACTCCGCCGCTTCGTGCCGACGGGCAGGGCCACAAGGTGGCCTGTTGGCTATACGAAGAGGAAGGGGGGAGACCGTCATGAGCGAAGCACTGGTCGAGGTCAACCGGCTCAAGAAATACTATCCGATCACCGGGGGCATTCTCCAGCGCAGGGTAGGGGATGTCAAGGCGGTTGACGATGTATCGTTCCGCATCCATAAAGGGGAATCTTTCGGCCTGGTCGGCGAATCGGGCTGCGGCAAGAGCACCATTGGGCGTACCATTTTGAGGCTGACGGACAAAACCGATGGCGAGGTGCTCTACCAGGGCGAAGACATCCATGCCTTGTCCAAGGAGAAAATCCGCCGTCTGCGTCCGAAGATGCAGATCGTGTTCCAGGACCCTTTCAGCTCCTTGAATCCCCGAATCAAGGTAGGCGAAGCTATCGGAGAAGCTTTGCTTGACCATGGGCTGATCGGACGCGGCGAGCTGCGGGAGCAGGTGTATGAGACGCTGGGCATCTGCGGGCTGTCAGCGTATCATTATGACAGGTTCCCACATGAATTTTCGGGCGGGCAACGGCAGCGGATTGGTATCGCCCGCGCTCTGATCATGAATCCGGACTTTATCGTGGCGGATGAACCGGTATCGGCGCTGGACGTGTCCATTCAGGCGCAAATTATCAATTTGCTCAGTGATCTGCAGCAGGACCGGCAACTGACCTATCTGTTCATTTCCCATGATCTTAGCGTGGTGCAGCATCTGTGCACACACATTGGCGTTATGTATCTCGGCTCCATGGTGGAAATGGCCGGCAAGGAGGAGCTTTTCAGCAACCCGCTGCATCCGTATACCAAAGCGCTGCTGTCGGCCGTACCGATCCCGGACCCGACGGTACGGAGGCAGCGGATCGTGCTGCAGGGGGACATCCCCAGTCCGGCCCATCCGCCTTCAGGCTGCAAATTTCATACCCGTTGCCCGCTCGCGGCGAATCAATGCAGACAGGAGGCGCCGGCCTACAGGGATGTGGGAGGACAACATTTAGTAGCATGCCATTTTGTATAAGAGGTAGTTCAATGAAGGGGGATCATTGCAAGGTGACAGAGAAAATACTGGAAATTAATCAACTAACGACCGGCTTTAAAGCGGAAAAAGGATGGATCCATGCGACGGACAGGGTCACACTGACGCTGGAAAAGGGGAAGACCCTCTGCCTTGTCGGGGAATCCGGCAGCGGAAAAAGCGTCACCTCTCATTCCGTCATGCGGCTGATTGATTATGCAGGCGGTAAGCTGCTGAAGGGAAGCATTCTGTTTCACGGTGAAAATCTGGCCGAGAAAAGCCAGGAGGAAATGAGACATATTCGCGGCAACCGGATTGCCATGATTTTTCAGGATCCGATGTCCTCGCTGAATCCGGTGTTTACCGTAGGGGAGCAAATCGCGGAAAGCCTTAAGCTGCACCAAAAGAAGAGCGAGAAGCAGGCCTGGAAGGAGGCTGTCGATCTGCTGCGCATGGTCGGCATTCCTGCGCCTGAAGTTCGCGCCAAGCAGTATCCGCACGAGCTGTCCGGCGGCATGTGTCAACGGGTCGTTATTGCCATTGCCCTGGCCTGCCGTCCGGAGCTGCTGATCGCCGACGAGCCTACGACTGCGCTGGATGTAACGGTACAAGCCCAGATTCTCGATCTGCTCCGCAAGCTGCAGGAGGAAATCGGCATGTCCATTTTGCTGATTACGCATGACATGGGCGTGGCAGCGGAGATGGCGGACCGGATTGCCGTCATGTATGCCGGAGCTATCGTGGAGGAAGGCTCGGTTGAGGAGATCTTCGAAAATCCCGGTCACCCGTATACCTTGGGGCTGCTGAAGTCCATTCCAGGCCTGGAAGGGGAGCGCGGAAATGAACTGTTCACGATACAGGGCAGCATCCCCTCGCTCGGCCAACTCCCGTCCGGCTGCCGGTTTCATCCCCGCTGTCCGCATGCAATGGATATTTGCAGGGAGAAGGAGCCACCGTCCTTCCAGATCGGGAAGGATCAGAGGGCAGTATGCTGGCTGTTTGACGGTCAGGAGCAGGGCAGTGAACTGGAGAAACGGAGTGAACGTGTATGAGTACCGAATTTTTAATTGAAGTGGATCATTTGAAAAAATACTACCCGATTCAAAGCGGGCTGTTCAATCGGGTAACCGGTCATGTGAAGGCGGTCGACGATGTGTCTCTGGCGATCCGCAAAGGGGAAACCTTCGGTTTGGTTGGAGAATCCGGCTGCGGAAAATCCACCCTTGGCCGTGTCATTCTGCGCTTGCAGGAGGCTACGGAGGGGGAAGTGCGCTTCCAGGGGACGGATATCCATAAGCTGCCGGAAGGCAAGCTGCGGGAACTGCGGGAAGAAATGCAGATTGTGTTCCAGGACCCGTTTGCCTCGCTGAATCCCCGTTTTACAGTACGGGAAATTATCGGTGAACCGCTGCTGGTGCACCGCCGCATGTCGGCCAAGGAGATCGATGAGCGTGTCGTTGAACTGATGGAACTGGTTGGCCTGGACGCCTCGCGGCGCAACCGGTATCCGCATGAGTTTTCCGGTGGCCAGCGCCAACGGGTAGGTATCGCCCGTGCGATTGCCCTGAACCCGAAATTTATTGTTGCGGATGAAGCGGTATCCGCGTTGGATGTGTCTGTACAATCCCAGGTACTCAATCTGATGATGAAGCTGCAGCGGGAGTTGGGCTTGACCTTCCTGTTCATTGCCCATGGACTTAATGTCGTCCGTCATATTTCAGACCGTGTAGGTGTGATGTACCTGGGCAAACTGGTAGAGGTATCGACCACGGAAGAGCTGTTCGCCCAGCCTCTTCATCCTTATACGGCGGCTTTGATGTCGTCCATCCCGCGGGCCGATCCGAAAAAGAAGCGGGACCGTATCGTGCTGACGGGTGACGTGCCGTCTCCTGCCAATCCTCCTTCGGGCTGCCGGTTTCATACCCGTTGCCCGCTGGCGCAGGAGGCATGCAGCCAGCAGGAGCCAAAGCTGACAGAGGTGCTGCCGGGACGGCAGGTGGCTTGTCATTTCCCGCTCGGAATCACCGTTGAAGTGAATTAAAAAAATTTTTTGGATTTTTTTCAAAAATTGCAGACAAAATGGCCTTTTCCATCGTCTAATAGATATGGGGGTTGGACGATGATGAAAATGCGGTGGTTCCGCTGGGGGCTTATCCCGGCGTTAATAGTAATTATATTTTTGGCGGCCTACCCGATCGTGCTGATCGGCAAGCCTGATGTGCGCGCGGAAGCCGTAGTTCTGCTGGACCTGCGAACAGGCAAAGTGCTGATAGACGTGAACGGCGGGAAACCACTTCCGTCCGCAAGCATGGCCAAGCTCATGACAGAGCTGCTGGTGCTGGAGGATGTTGCTGCGGGAAAGGTGAATTGGAGCGATGAAGTCACCATCAGCCGTTATGCGAGCACAGTAGGCGGCGTGAATCTGTCCCTGCGTCATGGGGAATTTATAACCGTCAGCGAGCTGTTCCAGAGCATGGTAATCTACTCCGCGAATGACGCAGCCGTGTCACTCGCTGAACATTTGTCCGGCTCGGAGGCCGCTTTTGTACAGCGGATGAATGAGAAAGCGGCGAAGATCGGGCTCTCTAGCGGTACATACTTTGCCAATGCTTCCGGAGCGGAACAGCAGGAGCTTGGTCTGAATCACCCGGCAAATATCCATGGAAATACACGGATGACAGCCGCAGATACGGCGAAGCTGGCTTCCTATCTGCTTTCCTCCCATCCTGAAATTCTGAGCACATCCCGTCTCACTCAGATGGAGCTGAAAGGCAAAGGGCTGTATCTCAGCAACACGAACTGGATGCTTTCTTCGTTGGACGGGCCTTACTCATATACGGGTACGGACGGATTAAAGACTGGATATACGGCTGAAGCGGGATACTGCTTTACCGGCACAGCGGAGAAAAACGGGAAACGGCTGATCGCCGTCGTCATGGGCGCGTCAAGCCGGGAGGAGCGATTTGAGGAGACACGCAAATTGTTTGATTACGGTTTTGACTTCGAGCCGTCACTTAAGGATCGCCTCTTGAGCTGGAGTTATTTGGCTCCTGAATTATCTGAACTGTGAGATTTTTTTAAAAATTGCAATCAGGTTTTGCCCCTGGGCAAAACCTTTTTTTGTAGGGGCCGGCGTGAATAGTGCATTATTGTGCATATATATTGGAATATACTAAAGAAAAGGGCATTCCCTTTTTCCATCAACGAGATTACAATAGGGAGGGCTTGATCCCGTCAAAAGACCTATGTTTTTGACAGAAGGCTGTATAAAAACTTATGCTGGTAACAGAGCCCCATGTGCTCCAATGTTCATGAATGGCGTTAACAAATGAGAAAAAGCAAGCAAATAACTATCGGGCTTGCTGTTGATAGGGTGGATCATACGGGCGGTTCTATTTTATATGTGAAGAAGGAATCATACGATGGAGAAAAAATCTGCGGAAAAGAGAAGAAAAAGGAGGAAGAAGAGGGGAAACGGTTGGCTGATCGGTCTCCTGGTTCTTGTCCTGCTGGCCGGAGGCGCGTATTTGTTCCGTAAACCGCTGACGGCGCTTGCTTTTGATTGGTTCATTTCCCCGACGCTGGAGAGCAAGCTTCAGCAATCCTATCAGCCGCGGGGCGGAGGCAATTTACCGGCCCCTGAGCCGGTATCGTATCAAGATAAGCCGTTTTCCGTGCTGCTGCTGGGTTCTGACAAGCGTCCGTACGAGAAGACCAGGGGACGCTCGGACACGATCATGTTTGCGGCGGTCAGGCCGAAGGAATCGCGGGTGCTCCTTGTATCGGTTCCACGTGATACGTATGTGCAGGTCGTTGGCAGGGATGCAGACCATGACGGGCAGGACGACTTCGACAAAATTACGCATGCCTATGCGTACGGCGGAGAGGAAATGTCCATCGATACGGTAGAGAACCTCCTAGACCATAAAATTGATTATTATGCAACCATCAATTTCCAGGCCATACAGGATGTCGTGAATGCCGTCGGAGGCGTGTCTCTGCCTATTGAAGAGGATATGGAGAACAAGAATCCGAATCATGTGAAGTTCAAGATCGAAGGCGGCAAGTCCGTATATAATGGAGAAGAAGCGATGTATTATGTCCGTTACCGCGAGGACAGTGATTTTAACCGGACGAAACGCCAGCAAATTTTTCTGAACGCGCTGGCCCAAAAAGTACTGACCATTAACGGGATCACTCAAATACCTGAGCTGCTGGACATCATGGGACAGAATTTCCAGACAGACATGCAGCCAGGCTTTATTGTGGATTTGGGCAGACAGGTATTGACACAGACCAAACCTCAAATCTCCAGTTTCACCATTATGGGAGAAGGGTTAAAGATGAATGGCACTTATTATGATAAAGCAAACGAGGAAGACCTGGAGTACGCCAAATCGCTCATTGAAAACTGGATGGACCCCAATACAACGTCTGCGACGTTAAAGCTTCCGGACCGCCAGGAAATTGAGTGAAACGAAAGAGCGTATAGCAGTCCATTCATCAGCAGCCGGTTCGCCGACTGCTGATTTTGTTCCTCGTGGAACAGTGGACAGGGGTCCAGGGAATCTGAAGGAGGATATTGAGCGGTTATGAATATTGCATTTTTTCTGCTGCCCAAACAGGAGGTAGCCTATGTTACATCCGATTCTACGCTGCGGCAAACGCTGGAGCGCATGGAGTATCACCGCTTTACAGCTGTCCCGATTCTGGATAAAGACGGCAGGTATTTCGGAACGGTGACGGAAGGGGATCTGCTCTGGCATATGAAAAATTCAAAAGGGCTAATCACTTTTGAGAACGCTTCAAAGTTCCTGCTTAAGGATGTGCCGCTGCGGGCGAAGATCAAGCCTGTTTCGATTGAAGCGAATATGGAAGATCTGATCAATCTTGCCAAGGTACAAAACTTTGTTCCTGTAGTGGATGACATGGAACGTTTTATAGGCATCGTAAGGCGCAGTCAAATCATCGAGTATTGTGAAAAATTTGTATCAAGGGAATCCATGAATTCGGGCGGATAAAAGGAATATTGCTGGAGGAAAGTCTGCTGGCCTGAGGCTCCAGGGGTGAGGCGGGCTTTTCTTCTGCGTGCCGGGATGTTCCTTCGTAATGAACTTGGGTTATGCTATAATGGAGAATAATGCTCTTTCAGAAGGATGTGGCTCTTCACTATATGTCTAAAGAACTGGATGTAGCCAAACGCGCAAAGGTTATAGAATGGCTGAAGACGGAAGTGCTCGATCAGGTGTCGCGCTTGTTCAGGGCAATTTGGGAAGGAAGCACTTCCCGCATCGGAGACAGTCTGGCAAGTCTGATCATGAGCACTTACATACTGGGCAGGCGGATGGGTATCACGTACAGCGACCTGGATCAGCAGCTGCTCGCCAAACTGAGAAAGCACAGACAGGAGGGCCACCAGCTTGAAGACTGGTATCAGGATATTTCCGCACTCGAAGAACATATGCGTAAGAGGTGAACACATTTGAAATCAAGCGTGGCTGCGGTGGTATGGAGCATCATCTATCTGCTGCTGCTATTATCATTGCTCACTCCACTGAGGGTCCTTACCCCGTTTTTCCTGATCGTGCCCGGTGCCGTATTGTTCGCGTCCCAGCCCGTCAGGCAGTTTGTAGTGTGTGTTATACCGGTGGCGCTGATTCTTGCCATAATCAGTCCGCTGTTTTTGATTCCTATGGCATACTTTTTGATTCCGGCGATAATCATGGGCAGGTCGTATAAGAAAAGCGCACCCGCTTTCCATACCCTCATGATCGGCACCGGTGTCATTATCGCCGAATTTTTGCTGTTGTTGCTGGTGGGAACCTTGTTTTTTCAGTTCGATCTGTCCCAATATATCCGGCAAATCGTAACGGAAATGGTGGCCCCGCTGCAGGATATGACCAATAACAACCCGCTTACCCAAATGAGATGGGATGATGCGGCAACGAAGAATATCGCCGATGTAACGGTGCTTATGATTCCGTATGCCCTGATTGTCACCTCGTTCACGATGGCTGTCATTACGCATGCGTTGACAAGGCCGATCTTGAGCTCCATGGGCATGGCGGTGCCAAAAATGAAGCCTGCCCGCGAATGGAGACTGCCGCGTGCGCTAATTTGGTATTATCTGCTGGCCGTCATCATAGAATGGATTGCCAACGGATCGGATGGAGGCTGGGCGACCACGATTGCCGCCAATCTTGTTCCGCTGATCAATATTTGCTTTCTGATTCAGACAATCGGATTCTTCTTTTTTCTCGTGCATGCCCGCAAATGGAATCCGGTGCTTTCCTTCGTGTTCGCAGGGATCGTGCTGCTTATTCATCCGCTGCGCATCATCGGCATTATCGACTTAGCCTTTCCATTGCGTGAAGCCATTACAAGATCGAAGAGGTAGGGTGAAGAGTCATGCCTAAATTTCTTCAGCAACGCTGGCACGGCTATCATACTGTATGGGCGTTTCTGTTGCTGCTGCTGCTGGTCATTTCGCTGACATGGTACAACTGGAAGCTTGGCGTAATCGGTCTGCTGCTGTCTTTTGTCATGGGGGGTGTGCTGCTGCGGGCCGAGATGCGGTTCAGAAACGATCTGTCGGAGTACATTACCGGTCTTTCTTTCCGTGTAAAAAGGGTCGAGGGAGAAGTGATCAACACACTGCCGTACGGGATCATTCTCTACAGCGAGGACCGTTCGGTGGAGTGGACTAATAAGTTTGCCGCAGATCTGTTCGTGGAGCAGTCCTTGATCGGTGAGCCGCTGCAGGAACTGTTTCCGCAGCTGGCCGGCGTCCTGCAGGCCAGGAAGGACAAGGACAGCAAGGAAGCGGTGAAGGAGCATCAGGTAGAACTGCAGCATGACAGCAGGTTTTACCGCTTCCTCATCATTCCGGATGAAAGGCTTGTCTACCTCTATGAAATTACGGAGCTGGCTGTACTGAGGGATAAATACGAGAACGAACGTCTCGCTATCGGGATCGTACTTCTAGATAATCTGGATGAGGCATCCCAAAGCATGGATGACCAGCAGCGGACGGCGCTGATTGCCAAGGTATCCAGCGAGATTACGTCCTGGGCGAAGCAGTATGGTGTTTATTTGCGCAGGCTCTCCTCGGAGCGCTATCTCATGATGCTCAGCTACAAGTCACTGGCCGAACTGGAGCAGAGCCGCTTCGTGATTCTGGACACCGTGCGTGAAATGACGGCCGATCTTAAGGTGCCGATGACGCTGAGCATCGGCCTTGCCTTCGGAGCGGAGACGATCAGCGAGCTGGGCGAGCTGGCGCAATCCAGTCTGGATATGGCGCTTGGACGCGGCGGAGATCAGGCGGCCGTGAAAGCGGGACAACGGCTGTCCTTTTATGGAGGCAAATCCAATGCTGTTGAGAAGCGGACGAGGGTAAGAGCGCGAGTAATCGCCCATGCCCTGCGTGATCTGATGCAGGAAAGCGACCGGGTGATTATTATGGGGCATAAGAACCCCGATATGGACGCTATCGGCGCTGCCATCGGCGTGTGGAAGGCGGCTTCGTTGTTCAACGTGGACACTCATATCGTATTGGATAGGTCGAATCCGTCGATCACCCGCCTGATGGACCAGGTGAACAAGGAGGAGGTGCTGGCGGGCGCATTCATTTCGCCGGAGCAGGCGATGCAGATGATGAGCGAGCACAGCCTTCTGGTCGTGGTGGATACGCACAAAGCGTCGATGACCATGGAGCCGCGGCTCGTCAAGCAAGCAAGCCGCGTGGTCGTTGTCGACCATCACCGCCGTGGGGAAGAATTTATTAATGACGCGGTATTGATCTATCTGGAGCCTTACGCCTCCTCGGCATGCGAGCTGGTCACGGAGCTGCTGCAGTATATTCATGATAAAGTGCAATTTACGCCTCTGGAAGCAACGGCGCTGCTGGCCGGTATTACCGTGGATACCAAGCATTTCTCCCTGCATACCGGATCACGGACCTTTGAGGCGGCGGGCTTCCTCCGAAGAAGTGGTGCGGATACGGTAATGATTCAACGGCTGCTTAAAGAAGATCTGGATGAATATATTGCTAAGGCAGAAATCATCAAGCATGCTAAAATGTTGTATGGGCACATTGCGCTGGCGGTGACCGAGCCCGGCCGGAAAATTCCGCAGCTGCTCATTGCCCAGGTCGCGGACACGCTGCTCAATATGACGGACGTATTGGCGTCCTTCGTCGTCAGCGAACGTCCGGACGGCTTGATGGGAATCAGTGCCCGTTCTCTCGGGCGTATGAATGTACAGGTAGTTATGGAAAGGCTGGGAGGCGGAGGCCACCTGACGAACGCGGCGGTCCAGCTGGATTGTTCACTGGAAGAAGCGGAGCGCAGGCTGACCGAAGTACTGGCTGAAATAGAAGGGGAAGAGGGGCTGTTCGAATGAAGGTTATCTTTCTGAAAGACGTAAAGGGTCAAGGCAAAAAAGGACAGATTAAGGAAGTATCGGATGGTTATGCAACGAATTTTCTGCTGCCCCGCAATCTGGTGCGTCCAGCAACGGAAGGCAACATGAAGGTAATGGAGAACCAACATGCGGCGGAAGAAAGACGCAAGCAGGAGGAGAAGGCGGAAGCCCAGGAGCTTGGCAAAAAGCTGGAGGCGATGACTGTGCAACTGAAGGCGAAGGCCGGCGAAGGCGGCCGTTTGTTCGGGGCCATTACCTCCAAGCAGATTGCGGATGTGCTGGCGTCCAGCGGCGTAAAGCTGGATAAGCGGAAAATTGAACTGGAGGAGCCGATCCGGGCGCTCGGCGTGACCCAAATGCTGGTCAAGCTTCATCCGGAAGTGAAGGCGACTCTTAAGGTTCAGGTGACTGAAGAGTAATATGGGCGGCGAATTTTATGACCGGATTCCTCCGCAGAATCTGGAGGCCGAACAGGCGGTAATCGGTTCAATTCTGCTGCAGGCCGAAGCGCTCATTACGGCGATGGAGCGGGTTCAGACAGATGATTTTTACGATAAATCGCACCAGCTGATTTTTGAAGCGATGATTGAGCTTGGTGAGGCGGGTCAGCCGATTGACCTGATCACTCTGACCTCCAAGCTGCAGGACAAGGGTCAATTGGAGGACATCGGGGGCGTAAGCTATCTTTCCAGGCTGGCCCACGGTGTGCCGACTGCCGCCAATGTGGATTATTACGCCCAGATTATCGAAGAGAAGGCGATGCTGCGCCGTTTGATCCGGGCAGCTACGCAGATTGTAAGCGAAGGATACGCTGGCGGCGAAGACGTGCCGGGCATGCTCAGCGACGCCGAGCGGCGTATTCTGGAAATCTCCAACAGCCGTTCGGGCAGCGGTTTTATTGCCATACGCGATGTCGTGATGGAAGTGTTCGATAAGGTGGAGAAGCTGCATCAGAACAAGGGCACCACGACAGGTATACCGTCGGGCTTCGTGGATCTCGATAAAATGACCGCAGGGTTTCAGCGCAGTGACCTGATCATCGTAGCGGCACGACCTTCCGTGGGCAAGACCGCCTTCGCCTTGAACATTGCGCAGAACGTCGCCGTACGCGCCAAGGAGACCGTGGCCATCTTCAGTCTGGAGATGTCGGCAGCTCAACTCGTACAGCGTATGATTTGCGCGGAGGCGAATCTGGATGCGAACGTCATGCGGACCGGGGAATTCAAAGGTGATGAGGATTGGGCCAAGTTGACGATGGGCATTGCGGCCCTGGCGGAAGCGGAGATCTATATTGACGATACGCCGGGGGTAACGGTCGCGGATATCCGCGCCAAATGCCGCCGTCTGAAAACGGAGAAGGGCCTGGGCATGATCGTTATCGACTACCTGCAGCTCATTCATGGGCGCGGCAAAGCCGGCGAGAACCGCCAGCAGGAGGTCTCGGAAATTTCCCGTACGCTGAAGCAGATTGCGCGTGAGCTGGAAGTGCCGGTCATTGCCCTGTCCCAGCTCAGCCGGGGCGTGGAACAACGGCAGGACAAGCGTCCAATGATGAGTGACCTGCGGGAATCGGGCTCGATTGAGCAGGATGCCGACATCGTGGCCTTCCTGTACCGGGATGATTATTACAATCAGGAAACCGAGAAGAAGAATATTATTGAAATCATTATCGCCAAACAGCGTAATGGCCCGGTAGGTACGGTGGAGCTCGTATTTCTCAAAAATTATAATAAATTCGCCAACTACGAGCGGGCGTATGCCGATGCGTTTGCAGGTTAAACCGTCTGCCGCTGTATCAGATACGCATGTAGTCTGAAGGGCATCCCAAAGCCATAGAACAATGGCTGCCGGATGCCTTTTTTGAAGGGAAAAGGCTTAATTACGAACAATTCAATTTCCATGTTATATATTGTTCGTTTTTTATTGACTTTAAAAATGGAGGCTGTTACACTTGAGTTGCTGCTCGAAAGCGGCAGGATCATGCACGCCCGGGATGTTCCGCAGTCCAGGAACAATTGCCGGACGTTTTTCCTGTTGTCCAAATCCTGTCCGCTGCACCGGAGTGAGGTGTTGCCCGGGTGGGGAAGCAGTCCAAAATCAGAGTGTCTGGGGCACTCCACGGAGGAATGAAACTATGTCAACTGTAGTCGTTGTGGGAACACAATGGGGAGACGAAGGAAAGGGCAAAATCACGGACTTTCTGGCAGAAAGCGCTGATGTAGTGGCCCGGTACCAAGGCGGCAACAATGCCGGACATACCATTCTGATCGAAGGCAAAAAGTATAAGCTCAGCCTGATCCCATCCGGTGTATTTTATGCGGAGAAGACTTGTGTTATTGGCAACGGCATGGTCATTAATCCTGCAGCTTTAATTGAAGAAATCAATTACATTCATGAAAATGGATTTTCTACTAAAAATCTGGTCATCAGCGATCGTGCTCATGTCATCATGCCTTATCACATGACACTGGATGCGCTGGAGGAAGACCGCAAAGGACCAAACAAGATCGGAACGACCCGCAAGGGCATCGGTCCTGCTTACATGGATAAGGCGGCACGCAACGGTATCCGGATTTCCGATCTGCTGGATGCGGAGGAATTCGAGCAGAAGCTGCGCCATTTGATGAAGGAAAAGAATCAGGTCATCACACAGGTATACGGCGCCGAGCCTCTGGATGTGGAAGAAATCCTGAAGCAATACCTGGATTATGCGGAAATCATTCGTCCATACGTTACAGATACTTCGGTGGTGCTTAATGATGCGATTGATGCGGACCGGAGGGTGCTGTTCGAAGGTGCGCAAGGCGTTATGCTGGATATCGACCAGGGAACTTATCCGTTCGTAACCTCCTCCAACCCGTCGGCAGGTGGTGTATGTATCGGTTCAGGCGTCGGCCCGTCCAAGATCAAAGAGGTCATTGGTGTGGCGAAGTCCTATACGACTCGTGTAGGTGACGGACCGTTCCCGACAGAGCTGAACAATGAGATCGGTGATTTTATTCGGGAAAAAGGCCATGAGTACGGAACGGTGACCGGGCGTCCGCGCCGTGTCGGCTGGTTCGACAGCGTGGTTGTCCGCCACGCCCGCCGTGTGAGCGGTATTACGGGGCTGTCCCTGAACTCGCTGGACGTTCTGACTGGCCTGGAGACGGTGAAAATCTGCACAGGCTACAAATATCGTGGGGAGATCATTACACACTATCCGGCGAGCCTGAAAATGCTGGCTGAGTGCGAAGCTGTCTATGAAGAGCTGCCAGGCTGGAGCGAGGATATCAGCGGTGTGAAGATGCTTGATGAGCTGCCTGAGAATACACGCAATTATGTGAAGCGCGTATCCGAGCTCACAGACATCCCGATTGCCATCTTCTCCGTCGGCCGCAACCGCGAGCAGACGAACCAGGTGCTGCCAATTTACGTATAATAGAGCAATATTTTCAGCGTGCTGACCGCGTATTTACAAATATGCGGCCGGCACGCTTTTTCGTTATCTCATGAAACCTGTACACTTATCTCTTCTGCACGCCATCCAGGGTTAAGGCGCTTCTTTTTCGTCCATACTGGAAGAAAAGGGTAATGAAAGCTGTTGTGTGGTGCCAAGAGGAGGAGATCGAACATGAGATGGCTCGGATGGCTGGTGAAGACAGGCCTGACCGTGGTCCTGATCAGCGGGTTGACGATGCTGACTACGGGGATGGTCGTGACTGCGTATGTGAAATCGCTGCTGGAATCTTTTAATATACAGCTTGAGAACGAACCGGCCATAGGCTTGAATGGATTCGGCGGAAGCCTGTTCGGGGGCAAGCAACCGGATACCGGCACAACGGAATCTGCCGGCTTGAGCGGCTCGGGAGCAACGGACAGCACGTCAGTACAAGAGAATGAACCGGTGAAGTCGAGCTCTGAAGAGGTGCCGGACGATGCGTTGCCGGTTATGGGGAGCAGTCAGGATGAGGCTGCTCCACAGGAGGATGCCGGTGAAACTGCTGGGGCGGAGACCGACGGAGAGGACTTGGTCATGACCTCGGGTGAAATTGCGGAGAAGAAGAATAGCTTGCCGGAAGCGGAGAAACAGGAGATCTTTACCATGCTGATGAACAAGCTGCCAGCTGAGGATATGCAGCGGATTTCCGCTGCGATGGAAGACGGGCTGACGGAAACAGAGCTGCAGGAGATCGAACAGGTGATTGCCAAACGGATGACCACGGAGGAGTACACCAAATTAATGAAATTGCTTAAGGAATAAAATCCAAAAAACAAAAGCGAGCCAATGGAAAAAACCGTGTTCAAGCCGCGCCCCGCGCGGCTTTTTTCGCTGTTTAGTAAAGTTGAAATCCCGGTAAAAGCTGTGTTAAAGTATACAGGTATTATGAAAAGGTTAAAATTTTGAAACCTTTTTCGCATATATGCAGTTTTAAAAGTCATACGATATACGAATAAATAACATGACCTTATCCTTACTACAAATATTCAACCGCGAGCCATAGAAAGATATGAAAGGGAGAGAACCATGAAGGGTTTCAAGGGAACACGCTTGAAAGGCAAGAAGCCCGGAAGCGGCGTATCCGGTGAACAGACCACCGGTAATGAAGAGAAGGGAGACAAGAAGAAGCTCACTTTTGACATCAGGCAGTGGAACCACGGCCTGCACGGGCCCCGCAAATGGGCTGCGGCGGCGGCCGGTGGCATCATTATCGTGGGCGGGATCATATTTGCAGGCAATCAATATGTTGCTGCCAATACGGTCCCTTACTACAAGGTGTATATTAAAGGCACCGAAGTAGGAGCTCTCCAGAGCGAAGAGCAATTGCAGAAGCTGTATAAAAACAAAGCGCAAGAGTATGCCGAGAAATATCCGGATGTAGAAATGGTGCTGAATACCGAAGGCGTCTCGACCAAGGTCGAGAAAGCCTACAAGGCGGATATCGACAGCAATGTGACGCTGAACAAGCTGGACGACATGCTGACTGCATATGCCAAGGGCGTTGAACTGGTCGTGGATGGAGAAGCCATCGGTATTGTTAAGGATACTGAATCAGCTAAGGCTGTATTGAAACAGGTCCAGAAGCAATACGTACCGGACAGTGATGGAACGACGGGGATTCAATCCGGCGCCAGGAAGACTTCGACAGGGACGGCTGCCGCAGCGCCAAAGACCTGGCTGACCTCTGTCGGCATCAATGAGGACATCGATTTTGAGCCGGTGAAGGCGGATCCGAACAAGGTGCTCACGGAGGAGGAAGCGCTCAACACCTTGATGAAGGAACGGGAAGAGCCGGTGACGTATTCGGTAAGAGAAGGGGATACGCTCTCTACCATTGCCAGCAAGTTCGAAATGACGGCATGGGAGATCAAGCAAAAGAACCCTGGAACGAAGGAGAAGTACCTGCAAATCGGCGATGAGCTTAAAATTACGGCGCCAAAGCCACCGGTAACGGTCAAAACGGTGGAGAAGGTGGTTGAACAGATCAAGATTCAGCCGGAGCGGGTCGTTCGTGAGAGCGACGAGTTGAAAGCCGGAACCTCCAAGGTGGTTCGTCCCGGACAGGCCGGATTGAAGCAGATGGATTACCGGATCACGAAAGAAAACGGGGAAGTCGTGAAGGAAGAGTGGCTCGGCCAGCAGGTGCTGAAGGCTTCCATACCGGAAGTGGTGCTGCGCGGGACCAAGGTAATTGGCCAGGGCTCGGGCGATTTTGCATGGCCGGTATCCGGAGCTTCTCTGACGAGCAGCTATGGCTCGCGCTGGGGCAGAATGCACGAAGGCATCGACATGGTGGGCAGCAGCGATGTCAAGGCAGCGGATGAAGGCAGGGTTGTATTTGAGGGACAGCAGAATGGATATGGAAATGTGATTATTATCGACCATGGCAACGGATATCAGACGTTGTACGGTCATCTGAGCAGCATCGGCGTCTCCGCCGGCCAGACTGTAAGCAAGGGCGACTCTATCGGCGTGATGGGCAACACCGGCCGTTCAACCGGAACGCATCTTCATTTTGAAATTCGTAAAAACAATACAGCGCAAAATCCGCTCACTTATCTGAGATAGAACGAAAGTCACACCTAATTTTTTAAAAAGACATAGGATTTTGTCAAACTAGATGCACCTTCGGCTTTCTTCATTGTGTACTTTGCAATGAGTGAGCAGAGGTGCATTTTGTTAAGAGAAAAAATCGAAAAAATGAAAGAACGCTACTGACATACTGTTGGCAGTAGGGGGCTTGTATAATCAAGACATACCAAATGGAAGTGAGGTTATTTACATGTCTTTATAATGAAACGAATGGTGCACTAAAGATTTGCAAATGCTAATAATATAAACAACCCCATATACAAAGGAGACATTATTATGTCAGTAATTGGACCCGATTTCATTTCACTTCAAGTGAGCAACCTTGAAAGCTCTGCGGAATTCTATCAAAACTATCTCGGACTGGTCCGCTCACAGGCGGGACCACCCCATGCTGTGGTCTTTGAAACAAAGCCGATTGCATTTGCTCTGCGTGACCTAATGCCAGGAACAGAACTCGGTTCAGGTACTCAGCCTGGACTTGGTGTCGCTCTGTGGCTTCATGCCCCTGATACGCAAGAAATCCACGACAAGCTTATTGCAGCAGGTGTAAAGATTACATCCGCACCAATAGATGGACCATTCGGGCGAACCTTTACATTTGCCGACCCAGACGGTTACCTAGTTACCCTTCACAGTAAAGCCTAATACGCAATTTGTATCCAGCTTAATAATAGTGATAATTTCCTCTGTCACAGGGGGCTAAGTGATTATTGCAACATGAAGATCGTGTTCCTAAAAGTGATATACTCCCCATACGGTAGACAGGTGAAATAATAAACCCTGTTACTGTGGAGGCCACTGAAAAACATAACTTCTCTGAGGGCTAAAAGAGAATTCATCAAAAAAGACGGCATTTCATTCAGAAATACGTGAATGAGTGCCGTCTTTTCGCTTGCTGTCATGGGATAGGAGGAGGATTACTCCTCCATCAGCTTCAATATTCGTTTTAGGTTCACTGCAAATATGGCCATCGCTCCTTGGATTTCCATGCCAACCAGACCCGAGGAGGATGCAATATCATACCCGTGTCTATGTTTAAGTTCACTATTCTTGGCTTCAATTTTGTACCGTTCTTTGGCCTTGGCTTTAAATGCTTCACTTTCCTGAAACACAGCCTGTGCCAGATGCTCATTGCTTTTTAGGCTGACCGAATACGTCTTGCTTTTGGCCCCCTCTTTGTAACACCCTTCCCGAAGCGGACAACGTTTACATTTCTCAACATCAAAAAATAGGTGTCGACCTGGTTCGCCCCTTGCCCTTTTTTTCCTTGCCGAGCCCGGCGTGTCGCCAAATGTCCAGCCTTGCAGACATACATTCCAGCATCCTTGTTAAACTCAAATTCGTCTTCTTTCTTTCGGTTGCCTTGAGTAATTAACGGATTTAATTTGGATACGAGTTCGATTTTATGTTGCTCACTGTACGCCAGATTGTTTTTCTCCGAGTAGGCCGTATCCCCAATGACCGTCTCCACTTCCACCCCCGCCGCTTTGCTTTTTTCAATGAGCGTTTGGAGTTGTTTGCCGTCAGGTTGCTCACCCGTCGTAATCGTCGCAGCGGTAATGATTCGCTCATCGCTCATCGCCATATGAGTTTTGTACCCGAAAAAGGAGGAGTCCGCACTTTTGTGGCCTACTCTGGCATCGGGATCGGCTGAAGTCTGCAAATGCTCCAGATCATCGGCAATCGTCTCTTTTAACAAGTTTAGCGGTTCCTTCACTTTAGGGAGTTCGGTAAAACGCCCGTCTTCTTCAATCACGGTAACCAATTGCTCACAATAGCGAATTTCATCTTGAATGTCCTTCGTAACCGGTTTGGACGGAAATTTGTTTTTCATGGATTCATCCAGCGTGTACATCGCTTTTCTCAGCTTTTTGGAGCGCTCCTGCAATACCTCTTGCGGTGTCTTTTGCATATAGCGTGCTTTGGTGTGAGTGGCGTCCACAATCACCGATTTGCTGCGAATGATGCCTTTTTCGATGGCGATTTCCACAGTTTTTCCAATCAGCAGGTCCAGCAGCTTCATGTCTTTGAGCCGCAACTTACGGAACTTGGTCAGCAGACTGGAATCGATGACACTTTCCTCCGGAGCCAAGTCCAGAAAAAACTTGAAAGCCAAATCGGTTTTCGAGCGCTCCACCAGATCCACGTCAGACAAGTCAAAGATGGTTTTGAGCAGCAGATATTTAAACATCCAGATGGGGTCTTGCGCTGTCCGTCCGTTGTTGTGGCAATAGCTTTCGTTCAGTTCCTCATAGACAAAAGTGAAATCCACCAGTTCGTTTTTCTCCGCAGCAGGTTATCTTTAGGAATGAGTATATTGTAAAGTTCGATATACGGACTCAAGACCAAATTTTGTTGCTTTGGAAGCATCGGGACCACCAGCCTTCGATATGATATACAGATTATACCGAAAAAAAGAGACAACCTCCTCATAAAAATGAGAAGTTGTCTCTTTTTGGTCTTTAGGGACTTTTTCAGTGGCCTCTTATTTTAGGGTGGCTTTTTTCATTTGACCATATCATTAATTACTTATAAAAAACTCCTTGAATAGCCATATCTGGTGAATCAAGAATGTAATGTGGTATAACGTAGACAATCCCCGCTGGTGGTCCAACACTATTATATTTGTTACCAAAGGCTACGTCTTTATGTTCACCATACCAATAAGCTTGCCATACAAATTTTGAACAATAGTTATTTGCTATATCAGCCATTCCGGGCGCGAAATTATATGCTTTTACTTTATTAATGTTATTTAGTGACCACTGTGCTGCTGCTGCTCCAATGCCGCCACGTGGGCGTAAAACGGTAAACTGATCTCCTGATGAGAAGCGACTTATGTAACTTTCAAGTGTTTCTGATATTCCCGGCCCATATGGATGCGAATGCCGAAGCTTATAATCAGGGCCTACTATTGCGACATGGCCGGCAAAAAATGTTGATATACTCTTTGGGTTATAAATGATGTCTCCCGGACGCATATACACGTTGATACTAGGATATTTGGGGCCAGGTTCAGCAAATGGGACGAGGACATCATTTTCAGGTGAATAAGTAGCTTCCGAGACAGGTTGATTAGCATCTGCACTTGAAATACCAGCAAACATGAATAAGGCAACAAACACGAAAAACAAACTTAAACCTAGCTTTTTCATACATCTACTTCCTTTCTATGGTATAATATGTATGTATCATATACTATTAATTACTAGTTGTAAACAGTTATTGGAAAACAACCTTTAGGTGGTGATTTATTTGAAAGTTAAGATTTGGGGTATTGTCGTATTAATTATTATAGCCTCATTTTTATTGACAGGATATATAGGTATAGAGATATTTAAAAACAAGACTACCGATGAAGTAAAATCTTATTTAATTGAACAAAAAGGTTACAAAGAAGATGACATAATTGAAATTCAAACCGTGATTAGTAAAACTCCTATTGTAAGTACTAGTGTAGTTTTTAAAGATGAGTTGAATGCGAGATACTTCTATAAGAAGGATATGGGGCGCATCGAACAATATACTTATGCTCCAGCTACTAATCAAGGGGGTAGACCTGAGTTCAAACATAAAGAAAAAGATCTTGGGTTATAAGTAAACACTAAAAGACCGCTGTAGAGTTCAGCGGTCTTTCTGGTACTTATAGCCTACCAATTTCTATCCAACTTTAATATATCAACACCCAAATACTCTGCAAGCATCTCTTCAAGATCATTGCGAACCTTGGGCCATAACAGCGTCATATGGCTTTCAACCTTTCCATTTATCTTCCACAGTCATTTTCCACGCTTTTTTTCGCGCAATAAGTGGTTCTTTAATCTTAACTATGTAATCCTTCGATGATTTCCTTCGGGTAAAGATCTTCAGCGGGAATATTGCATACAGTTCCATCATAAACAGGTACATATTTTCGTTCACCAGGTCCATTGACCGTATAACGATAAGCAGCGGCTTCTTACTGTGAGGGGAGTTTTTTCATGTCGACGAATTGCCTATCCTCTTAAATAAGCAGCTCGCGCAACACGCGGTACGCGCGCTCCTGCTCTTGTACGGTTCGGCCGCGTAGCAACTGAGCGATTTCTTCTAACCATTTTTCCTCGATTTCAGCCGCAGCTTGCTTTGATCCAAACGTAACGGTCACTTCGGTATGTAGGGCTTCCGCAATTTTTTCAAGCGTCCGCAATTGGAGGTTTTGTTCTCCGATTTCAGCTGGACGTCCCCCTATTAAAAGTGTAGACCAACGGCGGGAGGTACTTGGAGAGCCTTAAAAGTTCAAAAAACATAAATTGAACTTATAGGGTCCTTTAGTTTTGGCTAACGATTAGTGTATGCTTTCTATAGGGGTCCCACAAATTGTAACGGCGTGGTTGCCTATACTGTCCAATCCACAAAGGAGGATGAATAATGGGTTCTATTTTGGAAGCTCTATACCGGGGGAGATTACTGCCGGATGAGGAAATCATGCCTGCGCATCCCGAGTACCGGGCGTTGAACCGAAACATTGCATCGCTCACGGAGCAGTGGAAAAAGCGACTAGGTGAGGAAGCGTTCCGGGAGCTGGAGGACTTATTCGACCTAAACAACCAGTCCAGCGGGATGCAGGCTGAAGCTGCCTTTTATCATGGCTTCAACCTGGGGGCTACGCTGCTGGTTGAAGTGATGATGGCGCGGGAACAGTTTTCCTTTACCCATGAGACGAAATAGAGAAGTGCATCTTGCCGTGGCGATCGGCGGCGGCCACTTCTATTCTGTTCCAGCGTTCGGATGGAGCCTGTCTCCATTCGGACGCTTTTTTGTATCTTCGGGGTTGCCGGGCATGTTTTTTTGCTGTTTTCTGCGCGGTAAGGGTGTTTTTTGGCAGACAACATGGCTGCGAAGGATGTAACGACAGGTCCGCTATGCTAAAATGAAGGTCGGATATAAAATAAATATTTGCAATAAACGAAAAAATACAAAATGCCAAAATAGCTCCATCAGCTTCATATCATTGATCGATCGAGGTGAGATACGGCATGCAGGGAACGATTCTGGTGGTGGATGACGAACAGCCTATCGCCGATATTTTGAAATTCAATCTGGAAAAGGAAGGCTACCAGGTCATTTGCGCCTTTGACGGAATCAGTGCGGTTGATATCGCTGTCAAGCAGCAGCCGGATCTGATTCTGCTGGATTTGATGCTGCCGGGCATGGACGGTATGGATGTGTGCCGCGAGGTGCGGGGACATCATCTGCAGACCCCTATCATTATGCTTACCGCCAAGGACGGGGAGATCGACAAGGTGCTTGGTCTGGAGCTGGGGGCAGACGATTATGTGACGAAGCCTTTCAGCACGCGCGAGCTGCTGGCGCGGGTGAAGGCCCAGATGCGCCGTCAGCGCGGCGCTGCAGCTGCAGAATCCAAGCCGGCTGAGGATAAGCGGCAGGTGCTGCGCGTCGGAGAGCTTTATTTTGATACGGATATGTACACCGCTTATAAAAATGGAGCACTGCTGGATCTGACGCACCGTGAATATGAGCTGCTGCACTATATGGCGAAGAATGCGGGCAAGGTGATGACACGCGAGCATTTGCTGCAGGCGGTGTGGGGCTTTGAATATTATGGCGACGTGCGGACGGTGGATGTCACCATCCGGCGGCTGCGCGAGAAGATTGAGGAGAATCCGAGCAAGCCGGAGACCATCTTGACCCGGCGCGGGCTTGGCTATTTGATCCATAATGGCAAAGGTGGCAGCTTCGGATGAAGTGGATGGAGTTCTTCCGCACGATCCAGGCGAAGCTGATCATTATTTATGTGCTGCTCATCCTGGTGGCTATGCAATTGATCGGCGTGTATTTCGTCAGTTCCATGAAGAACTCGCTGACAAGCAATTTCACACAGGATTTGCAGGCCCGGGCTGAAATGCTGGCCGTGCTTGCGGAGCAGGATCTGGGCGGAAGCGGCGGCAAGAGTGTGGAAGACAGTGTGGAGAGCCTGCGCGCGCGCGTGAACAATCTGTTTGATTTCAGCGGTGCCGAGATTCAGGTGCTGGACGCGAGCGGCAAGGTGCTGATCACCTCCCAGGGCTCGCATGCCGATTATGTCGGCCGCAAAAACACGCAAACCGTGGTTAGCCGTGCGCTGCAGGGCATCCGCGATAATGAGGAATATATGATCGACGAGGACAATGTGCGCAAAAAGGTCGTGGCCAAACCGGTCATCAGCGACGGCAAAATTGTCGGTGCCGTCTACATTGCTGCCTCCATGGCTGAGCTGTATGACACGATGCAGCGGATCAACAACGTGTTTCTGTCCGGGATGCTGATCGCGCTCGGACTGACCGCCGTACTGGGGGTCGTGCTCGCTCATACAATCACCCATCCGATCAGGCTGATGACGAAGCACGCGACAGCCGTGGCGGAGGGCAATTTCGCTCAGAAGATGCCCGTGTTCGGCAGCGACGAGATCGGACAGCTGAGCAGTGCCTTCAATTATATGACCAGCAGACTGCGCGATGCGCTCGCCCAGAACGAGGAAGAGAAGGAGAAGCTGTCTTCCATTCTGTCGAACATGAGCGATGGTGTCATCGCAACAGACGAGAACGGGCGGGTCATTCTCGTCAACCTGCGCGCCAGCTCCATGCTCGGGGTGAACAACAACGAGATTGCCGGCAGGCATATCGCGCTGCTGCTCGGTCTCGATCCGGAGGAAGCGGATGCCCTGATTACAGGCGTGCCCGCATCCGCATTGCTGCAGTTGGAGCCGCAGGACCAATCCGAGCCGATCGTTATCCGGGTCACGTTCACGCCGATTCACCGCCGCGAGATCGGCATTACTGGCACCATAGCCGTACTGCAGGATGTGACCGAGCAGGAAGAGATGGAACACACGCGGCGCGAGTTCGTGGCGAACGTGTCGCACGAACTGCGGACACCGCTGACGACAATCCGGAGCTACGCGGAGGCGCTGGACGAGGGCGCTATGCAGGAGCCGCAGCTTGGCGAGCGCTTTGTTGGCGTCATCCGCAACGAGACTGAGCGGATGATCCGGCTCGTTACGGATCTGCTGCACCTGTCCAGACTGGATTCCAATGAGGCTCCGCTTCGTATCCAGCCAGTGGATGTTGAAGAACTGCTGGAGGACGTGGCGGACCGCTTCTCGTTTCAAATGCAGGAAAAGCAGATCACGGACCGGGTCATCATTGAACAGGGCATCGGCGCCGTTATGATGGATCGGGACCAGGTGGACCAGGTGCTGGATAATCTGGTATCGAACGGACTCAAATATACGCCGGAAGGCGGAAGCATTATGATCGAGGCCCGCCGCAGTGGCGGATTGCTTGCGATATCCGTGCAGGACACAGGCATTGGCATCCCGAAGAAGGATCTCGACAGGATTTTCGAACGTTTTTACCGTGTCGACAAAGCCCGTTCGCGAAACATGGGTGGAACAGGGCTGGGTTTGTCGATTGCCCGGGAAATTGTCAAAGCGCATGGCGGCACAATCACTCTGGAATCCGAGTTCGGCAAAGGTACGCGTGCGACGTTTACACTGCCGCTGCCGGGTGAAGGGAGGGAAGCGCAGTGAAAGAACGCCTGAAGTCGGCAGCGCTCACCGTTCTGGTATTGGGAAGCCTGGTGCAGAGCTATTTCCTGATCTACCGTCTGCCTGGAAGTGGCACGCTTCTTACATCGGAGACGAGTTATGTGCAGACAGAGAATATGGGCCAGGAGCAGAGTGTTGAGGATCTGATATTCCCTGACCGGATGATCATCCATATGGGGGAAAACAAACATACGGTGTTTTATCCGGGAACCACCTTCTATGATCTGATTCTTTCGCGTCTGGAAGGGCGGATCTTTGAAAGCTATCAAAGACGGAGCATCCAGTCTGCAGACTGGAACACAATCCGCGAGAAGAACAAGGGGATTGAGCTTTCCTTCAGCGGGGGTGTGCCGGTTACGCTGCTGGAGCGGCTGATGCGGATCACACCGGACCCTGTCTTTCGCGCGGAAACGATCAACCGGATATGGATCTATACGGACAGTCAGGCGTCGAAGACGCACGCGCTGTTCTTCAGCACCCGCGGAGATGTCGTATATGAAGCGACCCAGGCGGATTTGACGGTTGAGGATGTGCAGCAGCATGTAGCCTTTGGTATCAGCTCACCGCCATATGAAATGGTAGACGGTCAATATTACATCCCTCAGGAGGATCTGGAGGTTGAGCAGCCTGTCGTGCTGTCGGGATTGTTCACCATTGAGCAGATGCAGCGCAACCTGTTTTTCGACCCGAGCATTACGCGTAATATTCAGGAGAAGGATGGATCGGAAATTTATACGGACAGCAAGCGCAGTCTTCAGGTGAAGCAGGAGCAGCGCTGGATGAGCTATACGGACCCGGCCGCCCCTTCCTCGGAGGAAAACGACACCGTCCGTGATCTGCTTGCAGGTGTGGAATTTGTCAACCAGCATGGTGGCTGGGACGGCCGCTACCGGTTGGCGATGCAGAGCAGCCTGGATTACGGGACCAAGGTGTCATTTCAGCAGTATTACAAGTCCTTCCCGATGATGGACAAGCCCTCCTTTCGCTTCGGGACCATTCAGCTGGAGATGCAGCAGGAAACGGCGTCTGTCTACGAGCGCTCACTGCTGTATCTGAAGGGCGGAGAGGACTCTGCCAAAAAGGTGATGCTGCCCGGGGGAGAGAAGCTCAAGCAGCAGTTAGCCAAGCAGGCGGAGGGCCAAGCCGTTACCGGCATCAGCCCGGCTTATGTGCCGAAGCTGATCGACCAGGGAATTGAGCTTGTGCCGGTATGGCGGGTTAAGCTGGACAACGGTGGCGAGTTTACGGTGGAGGCGTCCTCTGCTTCTGCACAAAGCAGCAGTTGATCGCCAGCGCAGGCAAGTGCTGTGATTGAAGGAATGAAGGAGGAACAGGAATGGATTGGAGCCGCGCCAAAAATGTGCTGATTTTCACCTTTTTGCTGCTGAATCTGGTGTTGGGCTACCAGCTGTGGAGCGATATGCGCGAGACAGCCGGTCCGTCGCTTGATTTCACGTCCCTTGACGCAGATACGCAGCGGCTGATGGAAGAGAAGGGCATTCAGGTGCTGGCTCCCATTCCCGGCGGAACACCGGAGCTGCCGAAGCTGTCCTATACGTACGTGGAAGGCGAGAACGGGAAAAGGGTAAAGCTGGCCAAGCCGGTGGACAGCAAGCTGATTTTCAGCCAGCCGGAGCTGACGGAGGCGCTGCGTTCCGAGATTCCGGATATCGCCAGCTACGATTACGATCCGCTGGCGGAATATGATTCGGATGATGCTTTCGGCGCTTTTGTGCTGCATCCGCTTGTGGAGGGTAGATGGCCCCTTTTTAAGGTGGATCTGGAGTTGTATTACAGTAATCAGAAAATTACAGAATATCGCAAAATTCCGGTAGAGCTCACGACGACGGAGGAAAAGGAAACGGCACTGCCGGCGGCGAAGGCGCTGGGCAGACTGGTGGATAATTATTTGCCGATGGAAGCGATAGTGAAGGATATCCGGCTGGGATATTACGGGCGTGATTTTAACTCGGACAACCAGGTGGCCGTTGCGGTATGGCGGTTCATTCTGGAGGATGGACAGGAGTATTACGTACAGATGAACGGTGATGTCATCAGCCCGAAGACGGAACAAACGGAGGAATTATAAGCAATGGGCATATCATTTACCGTCCTGTCGAGCGGTTCGACAGGCAATGCGACGGTGGTCCGCAATGAGGACACCACTTTGATGATCGACGCCGGGCTCAGCGCAAAGCGCATTGAAGAGCTGCTGCAGGAGCGTGATCTGAGCGGAGCGGATCTGGACGGCATTCTCGTTACCCACGAGCATTCTGACCATATTAAAGGCCTGGGGGCGATTGCACGCAAATACAACCTCCCGATCTATGCCAACGAGAAAACCTGGGCGGCGATGGCCAAGTCCATCGGCGCTATAGAAGAAGTGAATCGCATGATGATGGAGACCGGGGCGACCATGGAGCTCGGCTCCCTGCAGGTGGAATCGTTCGGTATTTCCCATGATGCGGCCGAGCCGGTGGGCTACAATTTTTATGACGGGCCGGAGAAGCTGAGCGTCGCCACCGATCTCGGCTATGTCAGCGACAAAGTGAAGCAGGCGATTTCCAAAGCGGATGTGCTGGTCCTGGAGGCGAACCATGACGTGGAAATGCTGCGCATGGGCCGTTATCCGTGGAATATCAAGCGTAGAATTTTGAGCGACATCGGCCATTTATCCAACGAAATGGCGGGAGCGATCTTAAGTGAGCTGCTTGACGGAAATACAAAGCGGACGTATCTCGCACATTTGAGCCGGGATCATAATATGATGGAGCTGGCTAAACTGACGGTGCGCGGAGCGATGGAAGACCGCGGCTGTTTTTATAAGGACTCTGAATTCAGGCTGTGCGACACGTATTACGACAAGCCTACGCCATGGGATAAGGTGAGTGAGCCATAAAGCTGTCCATCTCGGCGGCTTTGTGCTCCACTTCTTCACGGGTCAAGAGTCCCTTTTCCACGAGCAGTTCAATCAGCGTGCTGAGCGCAAGTGTGTTGCGGTAATGTTCTTCCTTCAAGTCCGCCAGCTTGGCGACGATCCCC
This sequence comes from Paenibacillus medicaginis, assembly GCF_042138635.1. Lineage (NCBI taxonomy): Bacteria > Bacillati > Bacillota > Bacilli > Caryophanales > Paenibacillaceae > Paenibacillus > Paenibacillus medicaginis. Next base: position 59,281 of record NZ_JBHIRY010000023.1, read on the forward strand.
ACTTCCTCCATAGTTGTACGATAGCGTTCCATCATGCATTTCTCCTTTCAAAAAAATGAACTTGTCCACTTAAAACGCCTCTGTTTTTTAAAGTGGCATATGATACAATACAATTACCAAATACAAAGATTTGGAAGCTGCACAAACAGCCTGATGAATGCCCGCCAAAGCGGTAGTGCATGTCTACTAGTCTCTTTACTATTGTAGTCAGGTTTGGTGAAGATCATTCCTCTTTTTGCCTCTATCCGGTTCGTCCGCCAGCGTGTATGCTGGAAATGCTGGCTTGTGCTGCGGCAAACGAGCAGAAACTATGAAATGTTCACAGTTTCATTTGGCAAGGGAAGTTTGTAGTGATAAATAAGTAACCGGTATGTGTCAAGAAGGGGAGAGGATCAGCATGGGCTTGTTTGATGACGACTTTTACTCGGCTAAAGTGTCGGGACGCAGCTCGAAGAATCCCGTCTCCGGACCCCGTCATAACAAGGCCCGCTGGCCTGGGAGAACAAGACGCTTGCGACGGCCGTCGATGCTGCAGACCGCGGCTGTCAGCGGTGCGATCGGCGCGATTGTGGCTGTGCTGCTGTTCGGTTTTATTACAGGTCTGCCGGGCACCACGGCATTCACCGGCGCCAATGGTTATAAGTCGCTGTCCTTCTCCGCAGACCCGTATGAGCGTATTATACAGGCGGCTGCCAAGGTGCGTCCTGCGGTCGTAAGCATTGTAAATTACCGGGACGGGCAGGGAGCAGCGCTGGCCGATTCGGCGCTTGGCTCAGGTGTAATCTTCCGCATTGCCGGGGGCAAGGCTTACATCATGACCAACAATCATGTGGTGGAGGGTGCCGAGGACCTTGAAGTGGTGACGGTAGACGGGGAGAGCAAGAAAGCGGAACTGATCGGCAAGGACCGCATAACGGATATCGCGGTTCTGGCTGTTAATGATAAGAACATGGATACGGTTGCCGAGATTGGCGATTCCAGCCGTCTGCGTCTCGGTGAAACGGTGATTGCCATCGGCAATCCGCTCGGACTCGGTGATACGCTTACTTCCGGAATTATCAGCTATACGAACCGGATCATCCCGGTGTCCATTAATCAGGATGGTGTATATGACTGGGAGCAGAGTGTCATTCAGACGGATGCCGCTATTAACGAAGGCAACAGCGGGGGAGCGCTGGTCGATCTGAACGGGCGTGTCATCGGCATAAATACGATGAAAATTGCAGATACCGGTGTGGAGGGACTGGGTTTTGCCATTCCGGCGAATGAAGTGATGGCCACGGTCTATGATCTGATGGACGATGGCGAAATGGAGCGCCCTTACCTGGGCGTATACACAATTGATCTGGAAAATCCATACGCTCCGATTGATGACGAGCAGCGCAAGGAGCTGAAGCTTCCGGATGAGGTCAAGTCAGGGGTTATTGTGCTGGAATCGCACGGCCCTGCGGAGGAAGCCGGCCTGAAGCTGAATGATGTGATTACAGCTCTGGACGGAATGCCGATTAAATCTACACTGGAGCTACGGCGCTATCTGTATGATCACAAGGAGATCGGCGATAAGATAGAAGTCACCTATTACCGTCTGGGCAAGGCCGAAAAGGTGACGGTGACCCTGACGGATAAGCCTGATGAATAAGGCTGACGAATAAGGCTGATATATCCGTGGAGTTGCCGAAGTTGGCTACATAGCCGAAATAAATAATAACGGGAAGCAAAGAGGATCGGGCAAGGGCAAGACTAGCCCCGGTCTTCTTTGCTTCCCGTATTTTTGTCCAGAGGATCAAGGAGACTTAACAGTCTCAACTGTGCTTGGAATGATCCGTATACCTGATTCGTTCACTTATTGGAAAGTCAAAGAGTTGAGAGATATATGGAAAATCGTGTTTTCATCATAAAATTAAAGTTCCCTACATTCATTTTTCCGGGATTCCGAATACAGTAAAGCAAAATCTTCTGAACAGGAGTCAAATTATGAGTACTTATATCCCTGTGGAGCTTGCGAGCAGATTTATAAAATTCGGCAGCAATACCTTCATACAAAAGGACGGGATCTTTACCCATCCGGAACAGGTCAGCATCGGGAATGACGTATTTATTCGTGCCCCCTACAGGATTCAGACACGAAACAGGCTGTTTGGCGAGGAAGAGGGCAGTGCAGCCAAAATTAGCATTGGTGACGGCTGCCAGATCAACATGGGTTTGAGCACCGATATCGATTACAATCTAACCTTGCGAAAAAATGTATTAATTGATTCACATGTCACCATGACCGACCATGGTGACATTGAACGCAGTCCGATTTCCAGATACAAAGAAGGGGTTCTTTTGGAGGAAGGCTGCTGGATCGGGGCAAACAGCATCATTCAAGGGCCGCTTCGTGTAGGTTTTGGCAGTGTGGTAAAAGCGGGAAGCATCGTTACTGGGGACGTACCCGATTATGCCGTCGTCGCAGGAGTACCTGCGGAAATTGTGAGTTTATACATGCCTTCCTTGAACCGTTGGGTCAAGGTTTCATCTGCCGGCGAAGCCCGCTGTTTGCTTGATGAGAGACGGAAGCAGCCGCTGCTGTCGATCTGTATTCCCACGTATAACAGGGCCGATTATCTGGAACATTGCCTGAACTGTATTTTATCCCAAGTCCGGGGAAATGAACTGATTGAGATCATCGTATCCGATAATGCTTCAACCGACCGCACACCTGTTTTGCTAAGCCGACTTGCCGAGGAATACGAAAATTTCAGCTTTACGCGCAACAGCAGCAATACCGGTGCCGATCTTAATATTTTCAAAGTAATGAATCAGGGAAACGGTACGTTTATCAAGCTGCAGGGCGATGATGATTTTTTTGTGGAAGATACCATTTTACCGTTGCTCAATCTCGTTTATAACCATCAGGATTGCGGGGTTATCTATGTAAATGTCCGAGGGGATGACCGTGTAGTCCATAAAGGCCACGGTTTATCAAACTTTGTTTCCGCCACATCCATTTATGGAACCTTCATCTCTTCAATATTTCTGCGCCGGGCCGATTTGGAAGCTCTTGAGGAGCCTGCCGATCTATTCATGTCTTCCTGCTTTAATCAACTGTATCTGCAATACGCCATTCTGGAAAGGAACCCTAATTATTGTATTTGGAACCGGAGCCTCTTCACCTATGCCGGGTTATCCTCGGATGACTATAATTTTGGTGAGATTGTGTTCAGCAGTTTCCCTTCGATTCTTGAGCATTTTGTGGGACGCGGTATTTCATTGGAGGAATTCAGCACCCAAAAGTATCTGGTTTTAATGACCTATGCTCTCCCCTGGTTCAAAGTCATATTGGAGACTAAAGCGGTTGCGGATACGAACGGCTTTGAAGAAATTTATACCGAACATTACCGGGAAGAACCTTATTATCAGGATGGGTTGAAATTAATGGCAGAGATACGTGCCAATTGGGGATGAAGTCCGCGAAATCCGATTAACTGAAAGGAGTACTCCAATGAATTTTATGAATCCCGTAGCCTCAAGCGCTCTTTATCACTGTGGCGAAGAAACGGTTTTGGAAGCAGGACACTTCATATTTCACCCGGATGAGGTCTCAATTGGTTCATATGTCCACATTCGATCAGGTCATTGGTTTAGCGTCATATCAAAAGGAAGAGGAAGGACCCCTGTTATTCGCATCGGGGACGGCTGCATCTGTGGGGAGAATATGACGATTTCAGCCTTGAACAGCGTTGAGCTTGAGTCTGGTGTACGAATTGGCCGGCAGGTTAGCATTTCCGATACAGATCACGAATATCAAGAGATAGGCAAAGCGATTTTAGCCCAAGGCATAAATGACCATCATGGCGCATTGTCGATTGGTGAAGGAGCCATTATCGAAGATAACTGCGTGATTCACGGTAACCTGCGAATTGGCCGCGGAGCTATTATTCGGTCCGGAAGCGTGGTTGAGCAGCCGATTCCGGATCACTGCATCGCCGCAGGAAATCCGGCCGAGATTATTAAAGTTTTCAATTATAAAACGACGGAGTGGCTGTCTCCCCGGTCGGCAACTGAACGAGAACAGATGCTGAAAGAACGGTTTGACGGGCCCTTCCTTTCCATTTGCATTCCTACTTATAATCGGTCAGCCAACCTGGAAGCATGTCTGCAATCGATTGTAAGTCAATTGGATAGTTGCTATGTACCCGTAGAAGTATTGATCTCCGATAATGCTTCAACCGACAGTACGGCGGAAGTTGCAGCAAAATTCAGCGCTTTGTATCCTTACATTACCTATTACCGCAATGACGAAAATATAGGGGCAGACCGCAATATTTTCAAAATTATGAACATGGCTAAAGGGACTTTCATCAAGCTCCAGGGAGACGATGACTTTTTTGTAGAAGGCACACTCATGCCTTTAATCTATACCATACAGCAGCATCAGGATTGCGGTGTGATTCATATCCATGTGCACAACCACGACGGCAAGGTCTTCAACGGTGAAGGAGCGTCAGCCTTTTTAAGGGCTTCTACGATTATGTCCACTTTTATTTCAGGCACCATATTGCGCCGGACGGATCTGGGGCGAATCGAAGAACCGGATCTTTTTATTAATACTTCTTTTAATCAGATGTATATCCAGTACGCTATTCTTCAAAAAAACCCTTTGTTCTGTGTTATTCACCGCGGCCTGTTTCGATATGCGAATAACCCGCCTTCCGGATATAATTTTGGCGAAGTTGTTTTTAGGGGCTATCAGAAAATTCTTCACTACTTTATTGGCAAAGGACTGACGGAGGAGGATGTCAGTGCTGAGAAGAAGCACTCTTTATTTAAATATATTTTGCCTTGGTACCGCGACCTTGTTCTAAAGCAATCTCCCACGGATCTCAGCGGGTTCGAAGAGCTTTTTACGGAACATTTCAGGGAAGAGCCCTATTATGAGGAAGTATTGCAATTCATTCAGCAGCTTAAGGCCTCTGGATCCATGCCCTGATACGCCTGAAAGGGTTGAGCGAATTCCGGGACCGTACCCGATCAACTGATGGAATAGTTGCCTTGCTCGATATGTCCCGGAAATCGCAAGCAGCTGGTGTTTCTTGCGGTTTCCTTGTGCAGTAAGTGCAGCCTGGGTGATCGGATAAATCAAGAAAAAAAGGTTCCCTGCTGCTCGCCAGCATTGGAAATCAAGCAATCAGCAAATTATGGGGAAATTCGCTAAAATGCGGCTATTGACGAGTAAATCAGACTATTATACCTTTGGATGGGATGGAAAATAACGAAGGAGGGTGATTGCCAAAATGTCGGAAATTGATTTAAGAAACTACCGCGATTTGGACGGGCTCGTCAAGCTTTTGCGAATGGCCTATTCACTTGGAAATTGGCCTGAGCTGATCGATATTGCAGATCATCTGCATGTGACGGCTCGTGGCATGTATGAGCAGCCCGTACATACAGAACGCCCGCTGGTGTATTACTATGGGTTCAGTTTGCTCATGAAAGGAATTGCGTTCAGAAAGCTGAAAAATTATGCGGAGGAAAGGCGCTGTATCCGTCAGTACTCGGATCTGGGCTGGTTTCAGAATTTGGATGACGATGGAATCAAAGAGATTCAACGTCTGAATTTTCTCGCCAAGGCCAACAGCTTTGGACTTGATTTATTAGAAGGCAAAGTGGAAGCGCTCCCAAAATATGTTCAATTCTTAATAGATCATCCTCAAGAAATGGCACCCGGTCTGGTCAATATTTTGGAGGCAGCACTGCTTCATGATTTTGATCTAAATGATGAAGTCGACGCACTCATCGAAGAATTTAACCCCGACACCATGGAAGCCGACCCTCTCATTTTCTCTCGCTATACCAGATTTATGTACCTTCTCATCATTTATCGTCTGAGAAATCAGGATTACAGGAAGGGCTTGGCCTGTACGCTGCATGCATTGGACAAGTATATCCATCTGAAGGATATGAGTGGTTTTAAAAGGTGTATAGCTTTGTTCGAGATGTTCCGCGGCTATGCTTCGCCCAGCCAGATCAAGGAATATCAAAGCATACTGTCATGCATTGTACAATCGGAGCTGATGGAAGATGACATGGCCTTCGACGGCAAGCAGATCGTACCCTCTTGGGAAGGCGCTGTTTAGAAGAGCAGGTACGCGGAAGACGTTATTTCTGTTCAGACACAGACTATTTAAATATCGGACAGGTTTTGGCATTTCCCCTCAGGATTCTTCCAGATGAATGCGGATCTCCTCAGGAATGTCCTCCAGCTCTACCTCTTCAAAGGAGATCAGAACCCCCTTTTTCTCAGTCAGCTTCAGGCAGGCTCCTTTATGCAACTGATCAGTATCAATGCTCCAAACAGAGATAACCAAATGGGGGACAGGTCTTTTCTTTCCGTGTGAGGTGTGGTAGAACAGAGAAGTGGCTAGAATGATAGATACCAGAACAGGAGATCTATGCATCAAGCCGCTCGCTTCACAGGTATAACGGAAAGGGATGCTATTGAATGTACGTCGTATGTAAAGAACATGTGGAACTGGCGATCGATCTGTTTGTCGATGAATTTGAGGACGCACCGGATGTGGTGGACTTGAAGGAGACGGAATTCTCCGATTGGGACCCGCCGGTCAAATGCTCGCAGTGTGATCAGCATGCCGAGTTTCTGATTGTATAACCGGATATGATTTGAGTACATGAAATGATCCGAGCAGGAGAGCGTGACCGGCGGGAGAGCGTCTGGCGCGCTCTTTTTGGCATTCGTCATTGTCAAAATGGCTCGTATGGGGCTAAGCTGAGAGAAGAACAGGGAAAGACGTCAGAACTGATCAAGCGACCGACTCCTGGAAGGCGGAATCCATGGTGCTTATCATGCGGTATAGGCGGCCTTTTTACATAGAATGATCGTTGAAGGTAAATCCTGCGGGTTAGAACAAGTATGTGTTAAAAGAAAGGGGTGGCAGCCGTGTTCATACAAATTATTGGGGTCGGCAAATTGAAGGAAAAATACCTGGTGCAGGGCATTGCAGAGTATGCCAAGCGGCTCGGCCCTTATATGAAATTCGAGGTCCTGGAGGTGCCGGACGAGAAAGCGCCGGAAAATATGAGCGAGGCGGAGGTCCGGCAGGTGAAAGAGCGCGAGGGCGAGCGGCTGCTCGCGCTGATCAAGAACGAGGCGCACGTGATCGCGCTCGCCATCGACGGCAAACTGTGGAGCTCGGAGGAGCTGGCCGCCGAGCTGGACAAGCTCGCCACCTACGGCACGAGCCACGTCGTGTTCGTCATCGGCGGCAGCAACGGCCTCTCCGACGCTGTCCAAAGGCGCGCCCAGCAGAAGCTGAGCTTCGGGCGCATGACGCTCCCGCATCAGCTAATGCGGCTTGTGCTGGTGGAGCAGATTTACCGGGCGGTGAAGATCAATCGGGGGGAACCGTATCACAAGTAACGGCAACGGTTTTTGAGGGTCTAGGGAAGATTTATCCATACTGAAAGCCTTAAATTTCTCGTGCTTTTTTTTGGGTTAAAATGGTATAATGAATAATCCAGAAGTTTTGTTAATGAAGGGAGAGGTATTAATGGCTCCAATTCCAGATTTCATAGATGAGTATCATTTGCCACCGGGTGAGCATATATGTTCATTTGAAGAAGTTGAAGAACGATTTTTGAATACCGACTCTCGTAAAAAAGTGTGGTCTGATTTTAATGGATTATATGATCGACTCTGTACTCTCGGGATTAAGCCAAAATCAATTGTTGTTGATGGTAGCTTTGTAACAGGTAGGAAAGATCCTGGAGATGTAGATTTTGGTGCATTGTTTCTTCCAAGTGTGGTTAAAGCGGCTCTTACCAACATACAAGATAAATACGATAAGGATGCAGTTCAGATTCTGACTACTCCGACTCAACAAAATCAATCATTAATTCGAACACTATTTGGCACGCATATGTTGGTTGCACCAAATGAACACGGTCTAAGACAGATATCGAAGTTGTTTAGAACTGGTGGAGAGCAATTTGGCAAGTTAAGGCCTCCTGATCCCAAAAGAGATCCTGATTGGGTAACAATTCCGAAAGAAAAGGGAATACTAAGAGTTAATTTAGATGAAGTGGGTGGGTGAAATGTCAAACACCGATCAGTCTTTAATACTTCAAGCAATAAATGATCTTAAGGAAGCTAAGGACTACATGGAAAGTATCAAAGACGATTTTAAGGACGATGCTGAACTTTTGAGTTTTTACCTTCCATCTGCAGAAGAAATGGTTAGACAATTCGAGGTGCGACTGAAGAACACTATCGAACAAGAAGCTGGAGTTGAAATAACATTACAGCAAGAATCCAAATTGCCGGAGATTTGGATTCGACTTCAGGGAGAAAAGTTCCTTCGAGGCGCTGGACCTATTGACGCTGTTGGCTCGTTTTTGCACAAACTAAATCAAGCAAGTCACAAAGTCATAAAGTTGCTTCATGCAGATAAAACACGCTTTGCCCCATCATTCTTCAATTTAGTTGCAACTGCAGAGGGGAGCTTAAAGCTTGGGTTAAGTACTCCTAATATAACAGTTGAAGAAAGTAGTCAGCTTCAACTCGATTTAGAAGATCCCTGGGACAAGATAAAAGCATTGAGTCAGAATAACGAAAGAGCACTAAGAAGTCTGCAACTCATAATGGTTGCACTAGATTCCGAAGATGAAGAATCAATGGAGCAACTTCAACGAGAATTAGGTAGTCAAAATGATGTCTTAAAGTTATTACACTATGCTAAGGACATTGCCCCAAGTATTAGATCAGACATCGACCGTATTTCTTTTGAAGGATTGAATGTTCCTAACAAGAGCAAAATTGTCAGTGCAGATAAACAAACAAGAAAGACTTTATCTGAACGAGCCAAAATTTTGAAGAGGGATACACTTTATATCGAAGGTAGGGCTTTAATACGACAACAAGATATGGATACTCTCTCATTAACAGCAAGGCCTTTAATATTAGATGATAATAAACAGTATGGGGAAGTCAAGTGTGTATTCACAACTCAATTTTCTCCTGATGGAGATAATTATTTGAATAAATTGGTAACTCTCAGTGGTTTTTTGATTTTTGGTGCAAATGAACAACCCTTGCGCTTAGAAATCGATGATTTAAACATTGAAGAGGAACAGGAATAGTTTGGTCAAGCATTCGTTGGGGCTGGTTACCGCCAGCCCCTTTCGTATTTTCGTCAATAGCCTTGTTAAGCCGAACCATACTATAAAGTAACGGCCACATATTCGAAAAAGGAGAATAAACGTATGAGCGACATTGAAAAGAAGCTGAGCAACAAAAAGCTCAACACGCATATGAAGGAGATGCTGACATCTACCTTCGACATGGACATGATTGCTAAGGCCATTACGCATTTTGCCTTCCGGAATGGACCAATTGAAGATATGCACGCTGATCAGGAGAAGAACTTAACCGATAAAGACATGATGGTGCTGAACAAATTTGTACACAATCGATTAGCTTACGTGTTTGAGTTGATTATGCAAGAGAGATGGACAGAGTTTGCTTTTTTGATTGAGGGCCAGAAATTCTATGGGACCGAGTGGGATAAGAGTGTTCCTGATGATGGTGGGATGAAAGAGCTAATTCAGTGGCAGCTAGAGGCAGCTGCGGACAAAGAGCAATAAAAAGAAAGTATGTCTACTGTGGCTGTAGACATACTTTTGGTCTTTTAGATTAAAGACATAAGGTTTGCTCGGAGTTACTGGACTTCTGGTCTAACACAATTGATTTTGTGCTAAGAAATAAGGTAACCCGATCTATTTCCCTACTTTGAGTAATCGTAATTTCCTTTATCAGCGTGTGTACAAGCCGCTTGCGCTTCTCAATTCAAGGGGATCGAGTGGCTAAGACATACACTCAACTCCTTTTGTAACTGGTTAGTCGCCCGCAGAGACAATCTTAGTGTAGCATTGTCTCACTTTTTATAAGTGGCCATGTTGAACCTCACAGTTTGTCAAATTCGAGCAAACTCTTGGATTTACTATGAGCGAGGTAGGATAATCTGCTAAGTTATCTAGAACCACCTTAGGCGAAAGTTGTAAATGCTTGATTTTTTGTAAAAAAGTTTATGGCGGAGGTAAAAGAACTTTTGGCATATTGCAAACAGAAAGGGTAAGGAATATACTATTAATAGGGCTAACAACCCTAAACTAAACTACGGGTAAGTTCCGTAGGCTAGAAGAGCATTAAAAGAGAAAGGCTCACTGCTCGTGAGTCAATAAAAATTCCCCTGATAATGGGGCGAGATGAAATAGTAGACTCTACTTAGATGTCTAGTGAATGCACTCTCTATGAGTGAAAAAAGACGACGAAAAACGGTAGTATTAAAATCGGAAATGCAGATACTTGTATCTGCAGAGCAGGTAATTGAAAATTATGTTCTGCCTAGTCTCGGTACGTACCTCATGGGGGTTACGTAATGAGAAGAAAAAGGAAGAACAAGGGTAAGATACGCGATATTGCCGAGCAGTATATGATCGGGGTTGCGATTGGCCTAACTGTAGGCTTGTTGCTCACCGTCATACAAAGGCTGTGGAAATGATCGCGTAACAAGAAAGAGGGGACTGCAGCCCCTCTTTTTGTTTTCGTTGCCGAAGCCTCCAACGCGGTGAACCCTACCATAAGTGACGGCGAAAAATTTTAAAAAATTAATTAGGGCGTGTCTGAAAACTAACCTTAATGGATCTATTTCAGCAAAATCATAGCAGAAGCCAAATAGGCAAAGCTCAAAAAGTTGCGAGCAAGTTTATCATATCGAGTGGCGATCCCCCGGAATGGTTTGAGTTTATTGAAAAAACATTCCACGACGTGGCGTTCCTTATATCGATGGAAATCACATTCCCATGGATCGGCAGCATTGGACTTTGGAGGAATACAAAACGTCGCATCCTGGGATGTAATATGATCTCGAATCGCTTGGGTTCCGTAGGCTTTATCGGCTAAACGACGCTTCCAGACAGCGCTACGCCCGAAAGAACATCAACGGCCACCGAGCAGTCATTTCGATTTCCCGCCGTTAACACCAAGCGAATCGGATTCCCCAGCGCATCCACTACGGCGTGGATTTTGGTGTTGCGCCCGCCCCGAGAAACTCCGATTTCTTGGTTGGTTTCGGCATGTTCGGCCCTTTTTTGCCCCTGCCGCATGCTGGTGAACTTTGCAGGAAGTGCTGTCCAAAGAGACTTCCTGCAAGTCCGCATCGCGAGTCAGGAACTCGAACATGTTTTGAAAAACGTCGTCTTTACTCCACAAACGGAATCGGGAATACACGGTTTTCCAAGGACCAAAATGTTCAGGCAAATCACGCCAGGGAGCACCTGTTTTGGCTTTCCACAACATGGCATTCAGCATGATGCGATTCGGTTTAGAAGGTCGGCCTTCACCCGTGTTTTCGGGCGGCAATACATCTTTAATACGTTCCCAGTCTTGATCATTGATTTCATGGCGTTTTCACACATTCCTTCACGATTTCATCTTGGTAAAATTATGATACAGCTTGACTTTTGAAGCAATACCTAGTTTTCAGACACGCCCTAGTGTCTTCAACGCCCTAGGAACTTTGAACCCTAACATGAGACTCCGCCTTATCTGAAAAATCTTTATCTTTAAATAGTTCAAGAATGTAGTCCGCAAGTTCATTATCCGTTAAGTCTTTATAATGTTCTCCATCAATACCCATCGCTTCCAAAAAAGTCTCTGGCAACAATCGATACTCGAACCTTAACAATTCCCCTAGTGTAATTGGGTTCTCATCATTGAACAATCTGTTGTTTTCTTTGACTTCCTTTGTGTAATTTTCTTCATTAACCTTTTCAATCGCATATAATATTCGATCCAAGAAATCGAAATCTACACCAACCATTTGTGTTATAAGTGCCGTTTTTACGTATGCATTTATCAATTCCATCACTTCAGTCCATTCCATATTGCCCTTACCGTAATTTAAATTTGTGAAATTAACACACACTCGAATTATCTCTGAAGTACTTAACTCCTCAGTTTGATTTTTTGGAAGTATGCTTTTTAAGTTTTCCAATTGCTCTAACATCTCTTCATTAACTCGTAGACTAATTGACTTCATCTCAAACACTCCCCATTGTATTACTTCGAAATACATTGTAATACATCATATAGTCGAATTAAGGAAATGTCAAACGAGCTAAAATTCTCTTATGTATAGGTACCTTCACTCATTTCCATTTAAGAGAAGGCGCCCACTTCTTGTCTATTTCAATACATCATTATTGTGCATTTGGGATATACACCTCCTTTCGTAATTTTCGCCGTTATGACCGTTAAGCTGAAGCGTAACATAAATAACGGCAAGCTTTTCGTGGATAGCCCCAACTCAAAGCCGAGGGTTATGAGGAAACCACGGAAGTGGTTTCCCCGCTTTATTGCCGTTATAGACAGTGCGGCGAACAATAATTTTTAGAGTCAATCCTGCATAGGGCTGGTCTTCATTTCATAGATTTTTTGGAGCGTCTGGACATGCTTCGTCTTTTCTGCATCGTTCTCTGTGTGGAGGTATCCTTCCACAAGCCTGTACCCGAACATGAGAAGGATCAGCTCATAGACGCAAGGATCGGTGATAGGGGATATATCCGCATACTCTGCAAAGCCTTTGTAATACGCGGGGACGCATCGCTGGTAGTATTCAACCATGTGATCGATGTCCGCTTCATCCGCAATCAGGCTTGCGAGGTCCTCACCCAGGTAGCCCCATCCGCTGGTATCCCAGTCGATGAGCACGATTTTTCCGTCGGTATAGATCAGGTTGGTCACCCAGAAGTCCCGGTGGCATAGCACGAGGGGCAATTTTTCGATGCGAGCGAGTATCTCGTCTGCGTGCTCATCGATGTCGATGAGCATTTGCAGCACGTGCCGAGGGAATTCGCAGTCCTCCGAGCGGATATAATCGTAGACGATCGGCCATGACCGGTAGTGCAGATACGTATTCTTCATCAGATCCGCATGGCTCAGGTTGGTCAGGCTCTGCAGCACGGCGGGCTGCTCCACATACAGTTTGCCTTGATAGCGACCTAACTCCAGCGCAGCCTGTTCATACATGTCACCGGTCAAGTCCAAGCCGGTGACGCCATCGATATATTCCAGCCATAGCTGGAATTCATTTTCTTCGGCATTCATCTCGGCGTGATAACAGGTCGGCCAGCGGAAGGCATCCGAGAACGTTGCTCCCAAGTCAGACGTATAGAGATCATATTCCCGACGCCACGAACCCGGATCGTCATAACGTTTCCATTTCTTCTGAGTTTTTAGCACGACACGGTACGGCAACCTTTCGCCAGCCGCGGTTTCGGCGATCCCCGTTATCAGGGACACATTTCCCACAGTTCCGCCCTGTAACGGAATGGTTTGGCAGTCGGCGGAGAGAATATCCGTCTTGAAGCGTTGGCTTAAGGCATGGATGAGCGTTTCGAGTTTAATGTCTATTTCTGCCACCCCCGTGTTTCTTCGTTTGTTTGCTCCAAATCGTTTTCGAGCCCTTTTGTCGGTTGAGGTAGCTCGTTTTATTCCGGACATCCTTATTCTCTTGCTGCTGGGCAACATAATGCTCCCACCGTTCACGCGGCAATGAACCGTTGGCAAGCGCGGCGAGAACGGCGCAGCCCGGCTCGGCTTGATGGCGGCAATCCGTAAAGCGGCATTGCGCGAACCATTCCTCCACATCGGTAAAGCCTGCGCGGATGCCTTCGTCGGCATCAAAAAGCCCAAGCTCACGCATACCCGGCGTATCGATAACCATCGCGCCGGAAGGGAGCATGAACAGCTGACGATGCGTTGTTGTATGCCGCCCCCGGCTGTCGATCTCCCGGATCGCTTGAACCTTCATTATGTCCTGTTCCGCCAACGCATTGAGCAGAGAGGATTTACCTACGCCGGACATGCCGAGAAAGACGACCGTTTTACCAGGCATCAAGTAAGGATCGAGTTTGTTCAGCCCCAGGCCGATATGACTGCAGATCGCGTGAACCGGCACATCGGGGATGCTTTGTATAACTTCTGCGAGCAGGAGATTATAATCTTCAACGAGATCAGCCTTGGTCAGAATGACAACCGGCTGGCCGCCACTCTGTCTGGCTTGTGTCAGGTACCGCATGATGCGGGTAACGTTGAAATCTGCATTCAGAGAAGAAAGGATAAACACATAATCAAAGTTGGTTGCGACGACCTGTTCCAGCACGGTTTTGGCATAGCCTGCGGCATGCCCTGAATAATCCGCGCGTGAGAACTTGGAGCGGCGGGGGAGTACCGTAGCGATGAGAGAATCTCCATTCTCGTTATCGTGCAGCAAGACAAAATCGCCGACGCATGGAAAGTCTATACGCGTTTGTGCGCTGCGATAGAACGCACCTTTGAGTACCGCCGTTACTTCGCCGCGCTCGGTCATGACCGTGAAGCGCTCTCGCCGAAGCTCCGTCACCCTGCCGGGCAATAATCCGTCGGGCATGACTTCAATTCCTGTGTAGCCATAGGCTTTTAAGTCCATCATGTTTTTTTTGTTAGCTCCTTTAGTGTTGTTTTTTGGACGCAAAAATGCCACGGACAAGCAGCCTCTGAAGAAGCTGTTGTCGCGTGGCATCAGGACGCAAAAAAGATACGACCTTCATCGTATCCTGCAAACAACAATATTCACGAAAGGTTACTTTGGATGGCATAGCAAATAATACGGGCGTTTTCCCGCTTTGTTCGCATATGCCTGCTATTCAATTTTAAGACCAAACCACCCTATAAGTAGCTGCCATTAAAACCATCTCCCTTCGTGTCAGGAACTCGCTTATCGCTAAGCTATCTCCAAAATAACCCACCTTAGCCAAAAGATCAAGCGCATATTGTGTCGGTCTGCCCCATCGAGTCTGCTGTTGATAAGAACTTCCGAGCGCCAAAAGGCAGTGTGAGTGCTTCCTCAAGTTGTTTGAAAGAAACGGCGTCGATGACGACCTGGTAAGGCAGATGGATAGATTGAAACATAGCGGATTCTATTTCTCCTAGATGCAACTTGCCGATATGCGCATGAGACAAACAATCAAGCTATTTTTGCAAGCAGATATCGCTCAATTGCCTGCAAGTGAGGTATCATAAATTTATCTTAAAGAGGTGATTAAGGTTTTGGTTGGCTGTGTACCATCATGCCCAACCATTTTCAAAATACACATAAAGATATCGTAAGGAAGGACACGTTGGCGATAAGTGGCGCTGTGCTCACCTTCTGTGCAGGCTACAATGTGAGGATGATTTCTGAATAAAGGAATTTAATAAAAGGCGAGGTGTAAGATTATGAGTGTGTTAGAACACTTACCGGAACCGGAAAATTTAAAAAAACTAATGATCGTCCAAGCAGCTCTGAATATGATTCTTTGTGAGACGGAATGGCTTCGTTATCATAGCTTTGTTCAAGAATGGGATGATGGAGTCTGCGTGGCAAAAATAGATAATGGGGCAGGGGATCATCTTATCATGTTGTTTTCCGCTGAAGGCTCCATCATAAAGGGTTTCGATCATGAATCTCAGTTAAGCCCGTATGCACAAGACGAACATAAGGTATGGCTAGGCATTTATGATAACGTTCCGAACGAATTATTATCTCTGTTGGAGCATGAAGGAATTGAAAAAGAAGATGTGACTTTTTGTATGTGGCGTAAAACTAGTGATTCGAGCTGGCAGAAGGGAAACGTTAAAATGCCAAAAGGAGCAGATGATGGGTCTGCTTTTTTAATAAATGCGATTTACCGGACACCAGAAGAGTTCGTGCAATTTGCGAAAGATTATTATGAATTGGTCCTGCCTGTAGAAGTTGTTGAAAAAGTTTACGAGGGTGTCCCTATTACTATGGAGATGATTCAAATGCTAAACCCTGATTGTGCTGCAGAGGCAGTTTATCGAGAGTTGGAATCAATGAGGTTAATTTAACGAAACAAATGACATTGTGCTAATGAGGAAGTGTAGCTTAATCAGCTAGTAGTATATAATATTTCATAGAAATGATATCTGATGAGTACAGAATTTTATTGAATTTATATTGGAGGGGTGCAGGTATGGGCATGAGAGTAAAATTAGAAGGAATCACTGTTTTGGCGCTTGATGTTCCTAGATTGACCAGCTTTTATCGTGATGTCCTGGGATTTAAGGTGATTATTGAAGAAGGACATTACACTGAATTTGAGAATGATGGCGTTCGTCTGGCCATTTTCGCGGCACCATTAATGGCGGATAACACAAACGGTCACTATTCTTTTGTAGAAGAGCGTAAAGGGCAAGCTTTTGAGCTTAACTTCGAATGTGCTTCTCCTGAGGATGTCTACGTTATGTATGATGATTTTGTTTCAAAAGGGGCTACAGGGATAACAGCGCCGAAGGTGACGTCCTGGGGGCACACCACGGGCTTCTTTGCAGATCCGGAAGGCAACATTCATTCCCTCTTTGCAGTTAACCCCGTTACGGCAGAGAATGCCTAAGAAATACATCCCAAGAAATTGTCAGAGCTAAAAAACAGCGGTTCGCAACTCTGTTCACATTATGAAAAAAATCAGCAAAATGGACTCGAATAAAATTGGATGAGATGAAAAATGATTAACAAGGCAGTCTCTATGAGAAAAGGGAGGGAAATTTCATGAAATTTAAATCGACGCTTCAACTCAGCAAGAAAACAGCGACCGGCATTGAAGTCCCGGACGAAATCGTAGAGGGGCTCGGAGGAGGCAAGAAGCCGGCTGTTAAAGTAACGATCGGCTCTTATACCTATCGCAGCACGATTGCGTCGATGGGCGGTAAATTCATGCTTCCTGTCAGCAAGGAGAATCGCGAAGGGGCAGGCATTCAGGCCGGGGATGAAATCGAGGTCGAACTTGAACTGGACACCGCGCCGCGTGAGTTAATCGTGCCGGATGATTTTACGGAGGCGCTTCATCGTCATGGGGAGGCCCGGCAGTTTTTTGAAGGCTTGTCTTACAGCAACAAGCGCCGGTTTGTATTGAATATCGAGGGTGCGAAGAGTGCTGAAACCAGACAGCGGCGCATTGAAAAGTCCGTCGGCTTGCTGCGCGAAGGCAAACTTCAATAATGATGTCAGACAGGAGGGCGTCCAATGGGGCGCCTTTACTTTTCGCTTCAGAATGATACGAAAGCCACTGCAGGAGTTGGTTGCTACCAGCTCCTTTAGCATTTTCCGTCGATATACCCGTTAAGCCGAACCCTGCCATCAGTAACTGTGAAACCTGCCCAGAAAATCTGTTATAATATCGAAACTAAGCTGAGGAGTGAATTTACTCTAACATAAGGATGATCTGCATATGAAAATTTTATTAGTCGAAGATGATAAGACGATCGCGTCGGGACTGGAATATTCGCTGCAGCAGGATGGTTATCAGGCCGTTCTCTGCCATGATGTAGCTTCAGCCAAAAAGATGCTCACCGAAGACATCGATCAGTTTACTCTATGCTTGTTCGATTTACAGCTGCCGGACGGAAACGGCTATGAGTTGTGCAAGATGGTGAAAGAGCGGCGAGACATGCCGGTCATCTTCTTAACGGTGATCGATGATGAGGTCAATGTCGTGATGGGACTCGACATGGGAGCCGATGATTACATTACCAAACCTTTTCGAGTCCGGGAACTTCTCTCCCGGATCAAGTCTGTCTTGCGGAGATACCAGAAGCCGTCCCACGCCGGAGCGATCATCGACATCGACAATGTCCGAATCCATACGCTGGAAGGCAAAGTGTATAAAAACGGTGCCGAAATTCCGCTAACCGCCCTGGAATATCGCTTATTGCTGATCTTCGGCAACCACGTTGGGCAGGTCCTCACAAGGAATCAGCTGTTAGAGCAAATCTGGGACGTGGCTGGCGACTTCGTGAATGACAATACGTTAACGGTCTATATCAAAAGGCTGAGGGAAAAGCTGGAGGATGATCCAGAGCAGCCGACTTTGATCAAAACGGTACGCGGTTTAGGCTATAAGGTCGGTGATTAGATGCTGCGCAATCGGGAAATTCAGATGTTATTACTCGTCATGGGCTCGATCAGCATAACGGCAGTCGTCGTCGCTGCTTTCATTTCGTTCGTCGCCGCGGCATTCGTTTTTATTGTATCCATGCTGCTTATGGGCACGAGTTTGTTATTCACAAGGTGGAGATACCGCGAGTTAGCGAAGCTCTCCGTCTATTTACGGGAAATAAGCAACGGCAATGATTCCCTTGACGTTCGCGATAACCAGGAAGGCGAGCTAAGCATTTTAAAGAATGATATTTACAAAGTAACGCTCATGCTATCGGAGCACCGGTCGCGATTGCAGCGGGACAAAATGCAACTGACGGATGCCATATCCGATATTTCACATCAGCTCAAAACGCCGCTCACCTCCATGACGGTGATGGCTGATTTGTTAAGCGCCCCTGACCTGCCTCCGGCCAAAAGAACGGAGTTCACCCATCATATTCGCATCCAGTTGGAACGCATCGATTGGCTTGTTTCTTCCTTATTAAAGCTATCGAAAATCGATGCGAAGACCATCCCATTCAAAAAAGAGCGCATAGCCATGAAAAACCTTATCCAAAAGGCATTAGAGCCGGTTATGATTCCGATGGATATTAAGGGACAGACCGTTTCCATCGCGGGCGATGACCATGTCTCTTTTGTCGGCGATTTCAATTGGACTGCTGAAGCGGTCATCAATATTTTGAAAAACGGCGTGGAGCATACGCCTGAAGGCGGAGTGATCACCATCACATTTTCCGAAAACGCGTTATTTACGGAAATCGTCATTGCTGACAACGGAAAAGGCATTCCGAAAGAGGATTTGCCTTATATTTTCAAACGTTTTTACAAAGGAAAGAACGCCAGCGAAGGGAGCATCGGTATAGGGCTTGCGATGGCTCACAGCATCATTGCCAGCCAGAACGGCGTGATCGATGTGACGAGCGGCAGCGAGAAGGGTACGCAGTTTCGGATTAAATTTTATAAGCACGTGATTTAGCGGCACGCCGTAAGTGACTGAATTGTCACCTCCATCGTCACTGGAAAGTCATTTTAGACAGATAAAATGATATTCATCAGATGAACGATGGAGGTAAGAGCATGCATTTGAAGCAACAGCGTAAGACTATTTATGCAATCACTATATTCTATACCCTTTTAATTATTTATTTTTGGTTTTTCGCTTTCGGCAGAACGGATAGTGTAGATCAAATCAGCGAGTACACCTTTATTTTTTTGCCGGACGCTTTTTTTAGGGTGCCGGGTCTATCCGATATTCTACATCCCACGCTGATGGATTTTGTGGATCTCGGGAACATCGCAGCCTTTATCCCTTTTGGCATATTGATTCCGTTGTTATATCGAACCAGCTTTGTTCGCTTTATGACTCTGTTCATCCTGTCCATTCTTGTGGTGGAGACCATTCAGGCACTAACTTTCCTCGGCAGCTTTGATATGAACGACGTCATCCAGAACTCATTGGGTGCTGCCATCGGGTTCGGGGCGTACAAGCTTGGCTTTCGTACAAAAAACAACTGGAGAAATATTGCTGTCACGGGTATTTCCAGTGCTGTCTTGATGCTCGGCGTGTGGGGGGTCTTCGGGATGATTGACCAAGTGTTCACCAAAGAAATGGGCCCCTTTGTGGCGATAAACGATTTGAAGGATAGTACCGGGAATACAATAACGGGAACCAAACTGAGCAGTCTTAAGATTGGCGGTCAAGACGTGGAGCCCCAATATAATGTGTATAGCATCGAAGGTAACCAGAAGGAAACGTACACGTATACGTTGGGCAATAAGGAGGAGTTGTATCTTAGCTTGAATTATGGAATTCCCGATCAAAAGGATTTCCAAGGCAGCATCAAGGTTACCGTCGATGGACATGAGTTCCTGTCCGTATCTGCAGAAGATCAACTCCATGAGCCGGATATGAGCATCATTTATCTCCCCAGGCAAATGAGCTTACGATAACCATTGAGGGGAATGAGACCCTATGGGATGTTGGATTTAGAGAGATGGTATATTTCTGGAATTGAGCAGAGCCCATGCTTCCGAAGTGAGTTTTGTACGAAGTCGATTCAAGAAGTAATGCTCACAAAACTTTTAGGAGAGGTACGGCAATGGAAATTTTAAAAATTGAGCATCTGTCTAAAATATACGGCACAGGCGAATCGGCGGTGAAGGCGCTTGATGATGTTTCCTTTTCGGTCCCAAAAGGCGAATTCGTCGCGATTATCGGCCCGTCCGGGTCGGGGAAATCGACGCTCCTTCATCTGCTGGGCGGTGTGGACCGGCCGACTGGCGGGAAAGTTTATGTGCAGGATACGGACATGTATGCCTTGAACGAAACGCAGCTGGCCATCTTCAGGCGCAGGCAAATCGGCCTGATCTATCAGTTTTTCAATCTGATTCCCGTCCTGACGGTGGAAGAGAATATTACGCTGCCGCTCTTGCTGGATCGCCAAAAGATAGATCAAAAGCAATTAGCTGGCCTTGTGAATACGTTGAATTTACAGCAGCGACTAAATCACCTGCCGAACCAGCTATCCGGCGGACAGCAGCAACGTGTCTCGATTGGCCGAGCGCTCATCGGCAATCCTGCGATCATGCTGGCCGACGAACCGACCGGGAATCTGGACAGCAAGAATAGCAGCGAGATCATCGACTTATTAAAAATGCTGAATAAAACCTATCATCAGACACTGATCGTGATCACGCACGACGAACGGATCGCTTTGCAAGCCGACAGGATCATTTCGATTGAAGATGGGAGGATTGCCAAAGACGAGGTGATCAGGCGATGAATATTGTCAACACATTAACCCTCCGGCATCTGAAGCAGAACAAGCGGAGAACGCTTGTAACCATCATCGGTGTCATCATTTCGGTGGCCATGGTGACCGCAGTCTCTACGCTTGTTTTTTCCTTTGCGGATTTAATGATCAGACAAACCATCGCGGATACAGGGGAGTGGCATGTCCAATATCAGGATGTAACCAAAGAACAGCTTGCGGCGATACAGGGCGATGACGCAACCAAAACCGTTGCGATCACAAGGGACCTTGGCTATGCCTCATTAGAAGGGGGACAAAATCCCAATAAGCCGTACTTGTTCATCAAGGAATATGATGCGTTAGGTTTCGCACAATTTCAGGTTGAACTAAGCAAGGGGCGTCTACCCCATACGGACAAGGAAGTTGTCATCTCCGAATCCGTTGCCACGAACGCCAAAGTGAAGTACGACATCGGCGATCGTCTCACCCTTCGCATCGGCGAACGGTTCGAACAAGGGAGCGATCACCCCCTGGATCAGAGCGAACCGCTGCGCAGGGGAGAGGACACATTGAACGAAACGTTGCAGCATATCAAGATAAAGGATTTTACTGTGGTAGGCTTTATCAAGCGTCCTGCATGGGAGACGGCTGTGACCCCGAGCTATACGGTCATTAGCTACGTCGATGATCATATCATCGGGGGGAATGATCGTGTGGATGCGTCGGTGGTCTTGCAGCGAGTCCATCTGTTCTTGTTCGCGCATGCGGAGGAGCTGGCTGAGAAAAACCAAATTGAAACCGTCCAATACAATAATGATTTGCTTCATTATTATGGCTTGTCCAGCAGCGGAGCTTCATCCAGCATGATGTTCTCCCTATCGGCGATCCTTATGGCGGTAATTATGATTGGCTCGGTTGCGCTCATCTATAATGCTTTTGCGATATCCGTCGCGGAACGTTCCCGTCATTTAGGGATGCTCGCGAGCGTGGGGGCTACGAAAAGGCAGAAGCGAAATTCAGTGCTTTTTGAAGGATTCGTCATTGGCTTGATCTGCATTCCCATTGGCATCCTATGCGGCCTTGCTGGGATCGGGATCACCTTTGGATTCATGAACGGGATGATCGAGGAGGCATTATGGACCGATGAAAAGCTGAGGCTTATCGTCACGCCGTTATCGCTTTTGAGTGCTTGTCTTGTTTCAATGCTGACGATTTTCGTTTCGGCATATCTCCCGGCGATCCAAGCATCCAAGGTTTCCGCCATGGACGCGATCCGCCAAACAACCGACATCAAGCTTACGGCCAAAGCTGTGAAGACGTCGAAGTTCATTCGCAGGTTCTTCGGGATCGAAGCGGAAATCGGGCTGAAAAACTTAAAAAGGAACAGACGGAGATATCATGCCATTGTATTTTCGCTGGTCATCAGCATCGTTTTGTTTTTGACAGTATCGTTTTTTACGGAAGGCATGACACAATCCCTGGAGCTATCGCAGGAAGGCGTCGATTACGATATTGAAGTGTCGTACAGCAATGGACAAAGAATAGATGACCGGTTGATGCAATCGATTGTATCTCTGGATAGTGTAACGGAATATAACGTGATTCACGAAGACGACGAAGACCGTGCTAACGCTTCGACGTACCTCCATTTGAAAAGCACGGAGCCCATGAAAACGCAGCAGGAAATTGAAGAGATGCATGAGACCAATCTGAATGTCTACAATGTATATCAATCCAGAAAAAACGAAGAACAACAGATTCTATTGATGTCCGTCTTTTCTTACGGTTTTATCGTATTAATCTCTGCGATTTCCATTGCGAACATTTTTAATACGATTTCGACGGGGGCGGCTCTTCGCAAACGAGAATTTGCGATGCTGAAATCCGTAGGCATGACGCCAAAAGGCTTTGCGAAAATGATGAACTATGAAAGTGTTTTTTATGGGGTCAAGTCGCTGTTGTTCGGGCTTCCCGTTAGTTTCATCGTGATGGTTCTGATCTATAGAGCATTTGCGAACAAATTCAGCTACGGGTTCACCCTCCCTTGGATGAGCATTCTGTCTGTCATTGTCGCCGTATTTGTCATTGTCGGCTCCGCGATGGTTTACTCCGGCGCGAAAGTAAAAAAGGAAAATATTATTGATGCATTAAAGCAAGAGAATATATGATACGGAGACGGAAGAAAGGAGCTGGGACTTTCCCTGAAAAATTGTTCAATTCCAGCAGGGATATAACCAGCTTGAAGTACGGCTTCAACAGCGGTATGTCTTTCAGGGAAAAGGAATAGGAACGGTGAACCTTACCACAAGTAACGGCGGAGTTTTCGGCTCCATCGCTAAAAAAGGCAGGATTGGGGAATGCCCTTATCCTGCCTTTTTGCGTGTTATTCTGGCTGCAATTTGTTCCGCAGAACATACAGCATGATGGCACCAACAAGGAAGGCGACGACATCTGCGATGACGAGCGACCAGACCACTCCGTGGAAGCCGTTCATTCGATTGGCGATATACAACACAGGAATCAGCGTAACTCCTTGAATAACCGACATAATAAACGCGGCGGTTCCTTGCGCTGTTGCTTGGAAGATCCCCGTAAACAACGTGGTCATTCCTGTAATGAACAAGGATAAGAACGTCACATGCAAAATGTAGCTGCCCATTTCAATTAATTGCGGGTCATTCGTAAATAAACCAATTAAATTATCGGAAATCAGATAGACGATGATACCGAACACGACGGCTAACGCCACAATCGTTTTGATCGTGAATCCAATGGTTTGCTTCATGCGTAATTTATTCGCTGTAAAAGAGAAGGCAATGAGCGGCACGACTCCCTCGCATAAGCCCATCAGAATAAATTCAGGAAATTGCAATAAACGTGATGATATTCCGTAAGCCGCTACGGCCTGATTCCCATATTCGATCAGAAAGAGATTAAAGATAAGGGACATTGCACCCAAGAAGATACTCATAATAAAGACGGGAACTCCGATTTTGAATACATTGCTCAGAATGTCCTTCGTAGCCTTAAACCATTTTACGGAGACCGTTAAAAATTGGCTCTTATATCTTATATAGAAGGCGTAGAATATGCTAGCAGCCAAGTTAGAAAGGACTGTGGCCGACGCAACCCCGATCACACCCCAATGAAAGACGAAGATAACCAGCGCATCGAGAATAATATTGACGGCAACACTGAGAATCATACCGATCATCGACGTGATTGCCGCACCCTCCGAGCGCACGATGTTCTCCAGCGTGAAAAATAACACGACGAATGGTGAACCCATAAGCATAATTGTGACATAGTCTTTCGTAAATCCGAAGGAGTCAGGCGTTGCCCCCAGGCCATGAACGATTGGATCGATCAACGGGAGGCCAATGGCCATCACGATCAGACCGAGAACCAAACTGCTGTAAAAGGCGAATGAAGACACATGCTTTACATCATCATATTTTTTCTCACCCAGCAAACGGGAGATGAATGTACCGCTGCCCATGCCAATCAAGTTGCCTAACGCCATAATGATCGCGAATAACGGCAAGGTTAGTGCAAGGGCGGTTAGCATGGCAGTATTGTTCAGTGTGCCAAGGAAGTAGGCATTCAAGATGGAATATATAACACTCATTGACGTGCCTAGCATCATCGGTACAGCGAAATGAGCTACGGCTTTGGCCACCGGAGCTTTTTCGAAGTAATGGAGGTTTTCTGTATCCATGCTGTTCACTACTTTCTTCATTTATTTTGGTCCGCAGTCTAACAATGCAGGTCTTGTCTTACGCTGTTAGATTGTGCCTTACAGCGTTAGATGATATCATGAACCTATGAGCTTGTAAAGCATAAACTTACATTGTTAGATAAAAGGGTGGATACCGATGAAAAAACAGCAGCCTCAGATTTCGGAGGATAAGATTCTTGAAGCTTCTTGGGAGCTTCTGGGGGAGGGAGGGATCGAGAAATTTAGCATGAGACGACTGGCCGACAGGCTGGGGATTCAGGCTCCCTCTCTGTACTGGTACTTCAAGAGCAAGCAGAATCTCTACCAGCGTCTGGCTAATCAGATCTCAAAAATCATTCTGGGGGAGTTCCACTCCGAGGGGGACTGGAAGGAGCAGCTAACAGAGCTTGCGGTAACGGTACGCAGCGTGCTCAGCCGATATCCCTGCTCCACGCAGCTCATGATGATGACGCTGCCCCACGAACCGGACATCATCCGCTTCACCAACCGTATGTTGCTCTGCGTGGAAACAACACCGCTTGACCAAGAGCAGAAAATGCAAGTGGTTACTACGTTTGTGAACTATGTTTACTTTTTTGTTCTGGACGATTATCAGCATGAGCGCAATATCTCCGCTATCCTTAAGGAACAGGGGGCAGAAGCGCGTCCGGGCGAGGAGATGATCCGCCTGCTGGACTCCTTGAGCGAGACAGAAGCGGGACTATTCCGGAGGATGTTCACGAACGGGCTGTTCGAGTTGATGGGGACTGACAAGGCGTTTGAGTTCGGGTTGAAGCTGATTCTGTTGGGGATTGAGCAGGTGATAAAGGATAAACAATGACATACAGCTGTCACATTTTATAAATTATACTACACGTATAACAAGAAACTTTATAAATTATACTACATGTATAACAATCTAGGAGGTATTGCTTTATGTCAGCTGTTGCATATTTGAATTTTGATGGAATTGCAGAACAAGCGATTGAATTTTATGCGGAGGCTTTAAAAGCAACGGAGGTAAAAAAAGTTAAATTCAAAGATTTCCCGCAAGATCCAAACTACCCGTTGCCAGAAAATGAGTTGAATATGATCATGGAGTCTTCAATCGAATTCGCAGGTGGGAAAATTATGATGTCAGATCTTCTACCTTCGATGAAGAGTGTAACGGGCGAACTGGTTAAAGGCAACAATATACTGATTAGTATCGTTAATGATGACAAACAGACACTGGAAAATTACTTTTCTAATTTGTCTGTAGGTGGTTATGTTATCATGCCGTTATCCAATACACCCTGGTCTTCGTGTTTTGGAATGCTGGTTGATAAGTTTGGCGTCTCCTGGAAATTTAATAGTGATGCGGATAAGTTTCTTGATAATGTAATTTCAAACAAACAGTAACTCATTCCAAAAAAATGGTCTTGCAGCTGAAGACCATTTTTTAATGCACTCTTTTTCTTAAGGAGGTACTATTTATGAAAAATATTCACTCTTCATTTATCTTTTTTCTGGCTTTAGGTATCTTTGGCATCATTACAACTGAAATGGGCATGATTGGTGTTCTTCCCCAAGTTACTCAAAAATTTCACATAACGCCTTCGCAGGCTGGGTACCTTGTAAGTGCATTTGCTTTAATTGTTGCTATTTCAGGCCCATTCCTGACAATACTCGCTTCCGGCATTAATCGAAAAGCTATTTTACTTTCCGCTATCCTTATGTTTGCTATCTCTAATATTGTGTATGCCTATACTACCAAGTTCGAGGTTATGTTGGCTTTCCGGATTGTTCCTGCTTTTTTTCATCCTATCTTTTTTTCGATTGCGCTTGCGACCACTGCCAGCCTTGTTTCTCCCGAAAGGATTGGCAAAGCGGTTACCCAAGTTTTGGCCGGGGTAACCGTCGGATTCGCTTTTGGTGTGCCGATTACATCCTATCTCGCTACAAAAGTTTCACTAGAAGCTGCTTTCCTGTTTGGAGCTATTGTGAGCGTGATTGCCTTTATAGGCATACTTGTCTGGCTTCCTTCTATGCCTGTTAAGGAAAGAATGTCTTTAGGCAAGCAGCTTGGCATATTGCGCAAACCTCAATTGTGGTTAACGCTCTTGATTGTTGTGATGATCTTTACAGCTATGAGTTCAGTTTATAGCTACTTTGCCGAATATCTTGGAAAAGTCACTCATATGAGCGGTACATGGATTAGCATCATGTTGATGGTCTTTGGCGTCACCATGATTGCCGGGAATTTTTTGTTCGGGTTCTTTGTGAATAAAAGCATGACAAAAACAGTCATCCTGTTTCCACTTGTATATGCGGTCATTTATTTATTCACTTATTATTTTGGTTCTTATTTCTTACCGATGATGGTCATCGTATTTGTTTGGGGAGCTGTGCATTCCGGGGGATTGATTCTAAGTCAGGCCTTGTTGATGACTGATGCGAAAGAAGCTCCCGAATTCGGGAACAGTTTATTTGTTTCCTTTTCTAATGTTGGCATCACGGTAGGAACATGGATCGGTGGCTGGTTTATTTCTCAATTGGGCGTGCATCAGCTCATCTGGAGCGGTGTTATACTTTTGTTGCTTGCTTTCCTACTGATCATGATAAAAAGAGCAATTTCCAAATCCAATGCTGAGACCAGTGGCAAATATATCGAGGACGAGATCAACAAGGTGAATCAATAAAAAGGCCGACTTTTCGAAGTGCCTCGGCACCGAATCGTCAGCCTATCCTGGTCACGCCTTTTGCATTTTTCGCTGAACAATATTATTTTCTTGTTCTCGTCACATATGGATAAATCGGATCTCTTAATTGGAACTCATACGTTTCACCATTTACAATGCCTACAACCTTTTTGCTATCATAAAGTTCTAACAGAAATGCAGCCATTTCTTTCGCAGTATGAAACTTAGGAATCGCTCCTTCATATTGGAATTCATCAGCATCCAAAGAACGTTTAGCAAATTCCGTTTCAGTTGCAGCAGGAGCTAGAACTTTCACCTGCATGGCTGCTCCTTTTTCTTTTAATTCTTGTGCTAGACCTTCTGTAAAGGCACTTACATAAAACTTTGTCGCACAGTAGGTCACAGCATCGGCAACGATCACGTATCCGCCTCCTGATGAAACATTGATGATTTGTGTTCCTTCAACCTCTGCATAATCTCGTACATAGAGAGAGGACAGAACGGTTAAAGCCTGTATATTCAAGTGAAGCATGGTCTCAATTTTATTTAAATTTTGCTCCCCTACAGAAGCAAAGTTTCCAAAACCAGCATTGTTAATCCAGGTCTCAATCTGATAATTCCGAAGACCTTCATAAAACTCATGAACGTTCGCTGTGACAGATAAATCAACAGTTCGAATGATCACATCCAGGTCTGAGTTCATTTCTGCCACTTTTGATTTTAACGTTTCCAGCTCTTCTGTTCTGCGGGCTGCTATGATCAAATTTTTTCCGCGAGCCGCAAAAGCAAGAGCTGATTCATACCCAATTCCTGAACTTGCACCTGTAATAACCGTATAGTTCATATAAATTCCTCCTGAATTCTATTCATCCCGATTTATTGTGAACGAATCATGAGTTGAGTATACTGATTAGAGTAAACTCTAAGTCAAGAAAAATTCAGTGTGGAGGTTTCTCATGTTCACCATTGGGGAAGTGGCCGAAATTTTAGGAATAAGCACGCATACATTGCGGTATTACGAAAAGGAAAAAATTATTACTCCCGAGCGGGATGCCAGCGGAGACAGACGATATCATGACTCACATCTTAAATGGCTGCAATTTGTGATCAAGCTAAAAGAAACACAAATGCCTATCGCGGAAATAAAGAAGTATGCTTCACTGGTTTTAGAAGGGGAACATACCACTCAGGAGCGATTAAACTTATTAGAAGAACATAAACACTCTATTAATAAACAAATCAGAACTTTACAAACTGCGGATGAGATGCTTGAGCATAAAATTTCCGCATACAAAGATTTCATGAGTAATCGAGGTTAGAAGGACCGTTGTTGAAGAAATAAATCATTTTTTTATCCATTGGCTGGGAAATATTTAAGGCTGCCGAATATGAATCGGCAGCCTTGTTGCGCTAACTGGCATATATGAGATGGATCTGGGTGTTGCCCCACTGCATGTTTATGTCAAAAAAGGTTTCTGGTAATCTTTTGCGTCAAATACTCAATTCTCGGCATCATAATTGCATCATCAATGGCTGAAAGTTTTTCGGGTTTAAATAACTGAATTTTCTTTAGATTGTAATAGTCCACTAAAATTTGCTGGACAGTTATTTGATTCGTCATTAAATATTTGACATTGAACATTCCCCTTAGAAGCTCATCCTGCTTAATTAACAGTTTGCCATTGATATCATTAAAAATCCCTTTTTGAATTCCTTCTTCATAGAAAGCCAATACCAGTTGTTCCCGTTGCTTCATGGCTTCATTCAATCGATCATACCAATCCGGGTAACTGGCTTCGAGCTCCTGTAAGAAGATATCCGTAAAATATTCAGTAAGCGAGACGGACAGCTCGAATATTTGCTGGAATCGAGTGCCGAAACTTTGATCCGTTTCCAGCGGGTAGAAAGTTTCCTCATTCATGTACTCTATAAAAGCATCTACGATGAATCCGATAATTTCTTCTTTAGTCGAGAAATACTTATATAAAGTTGCTCTGCTTATCTCCATCACTTTTGCAATTTCGTCCATCCGAACGGATTGAAGTCCATTTTTTCGTAAATAAGGGAGCAACTTAATAATAAGCTTAGCTCGTGTCTTGTATTTTTTATCCGACTTATGGTTGTTCAAATGAAGACCCCCTTAATTTCTATTATACCCTGAATTCTGATTGAGTATATAATTAAAATACAAAATATACAAAAAAGATATTAAATGTTTACTTTGTAATGAATGTATGTTACGATGTACCTCGAAGTCACTAACTTGAAGAGAGGGCAATTAAAATGAAAACGCAGAAACTTGGTCACAGCGAGCTTGTCGTTTCTTCTATTGGATTGGGTTTGATGGGCATGTCTCCGGGCATTTATGGCACCATCAATGATGAAGAGTCCATTCAGACTATTCATCGAGCTCTGGATCTTGGAGTAACATTGCTTGATACCGCTGATACGTATGGCAACGGGCATAACGAGGCGCTTTTAGGCAAAGCTTTGAAGGGGCGAAGAGAGCAGGCTATTGTTGCTACCAAGTTTTCATTTGGGCCCAATTGGGAATTTGTCGGTGGACACCCGGACTACGTGAAGAAAGCAATCGACGAGAGCCTTCGGCGTCTTGATCTCGATTATATCGACCTATACTATCAACACCGAGTCGATCCTAATGTCCCGATTGAGGAGACGGTTGGTGCAATGGCTGATCTTGTTAAGGCAGGGAAAGTGCGTTATCTTGGTCTTTCTGAAGCAGATGCATCCACCATTCGCCGGGCACATGCGGTACATCCTATTTCCGCATTACAGACGGAATACTCCCTTTGGAGCCGGGACGTTGAAGAAGAGATTCTGCCTGCGGTAAAAGAACTGGGAATCACATTTGTGGCTTACAGCCCTCTTAGCAGGGGATTCATTACCGGTGAACTTCGCAACTATGAGGATTTTAAAGCTGATGATATGCGCAGATTTCTGCCACGTTTCCAAGGTGAAAACTTCCAAAAAAATGTTGACATCGTGGACAAACTCGGGGAAATCGCCGAAGAGAAGAACTGCACGGTTGCACAACTGGCAATAGCCTGGACAATAGCTCAAGGCACGCTGCCGATTCCAGGAACCAAACGTCAAAAATATCTGGAAGAAAACGTGGAGGCTATTGATATTCAACTTACTGCTGATGATTTGGCTCGAATTGATGCCGTTAGTCCAAATGCATACGGTGGACGATATCCTGATACAATATAACCGTTGCTTCATGTCGCGTTCTCCCTTGGAGGACGTGATTTTTTGTGCGCCTCACAGTCGCACCATCTAGGTGGTTCAAATCCACCCGGTAACTTTACCCTTTAAAGTGCCGT
>NZ_JBHIRY010000024.1:0-89711 GCF_042138635.1 Paenibacillus medicaginis
AGGTGGCCTTTTTGCGCCATTTTCAGCAAATAGCCATTTTCGTATAAAAAGTCAGGTTTTCAGCACCGAGAAGGTTGGATGAAGCAAGGGACTGAGGAGCGGAGCGTACTAGGGGTACGTGAGCACCGGAAGGCCCGGCTGAATTCAAGATTCGATGCCGAGTCCGCTTCCTGACTTCCTTCGTGATCAAAAGATGACTTTTTGAACTACCTCTTTAAGTAAGCTCTTTCACTACAACACGTCCGCCTTCAACTCTGATTACACTGACAGGCTTGTTGCTCTCTATAAATCCGCCCTCTGTTACAACATCAATCCTTTCGCCTTCAATCAGCGCTGTGCCGGCCGGACGAAGCGGTGTGAGGCTGGTGCCCTGCATGCCCAGCAGCCGCTCCTTGTTCGTCACCGAAGAATAACCTTTGTCTTCCGTCAGACTCTCGTTCAAAATAAACTTGTTCCAAATGCCGCGGTCCTTGAACGCAACGGCGACAATCGCGATCACGATGGCGGCAGCAGCAAAAGCAATACCAAGCGATAGCAGCGCATGCGTCGTATCATAAGCGGCCCGGACTACCCCTGCAACAAGGCTTGCTGAGCCGAGCAGCCCGAGAATGCCAAAGCTCGGTACAAACAGCTCCAGCGCAAGCAGCACCAGCCCGATAACAAACAGCACCCATGTCTCGTATCCGGCAAAGCCTGCCACATAATTTCCGAAGAAATACAGTCCAAATGCCAGTATTCCCAGAATGCCCGGCACACCGAAGCCCGGTACAATCAATTCAATGACAATACCTGCAATGCCGACAAACAGCAGCAGCACCTGCACCCAAGGGTGAGTTAAAAATCCGGCAAACTGTTCGGCCGGCGATTTGTCGACCCGGAACATGTCATGATTGGCGAATCCCATCCAGTCCGCGACCTCTTCCGGAGAAGAAGCAATACGGTCGGCATACCCCGTTTTAAGGGCCTCCTCGCTGGTAAGCGAAATAATCTGGCCTTTTTCCTTGGCCTTGCCGATTTCCGGCATGTTCACTTGCAAATTGACATCCACCATACCCTCGGCAATGGAGGTATTTCTTCCGCCTGCCTGGGCGGCTGAAGCCATAATGCTTTTCCAGGCAGCCACGCTTTTCGGATCCTCCACCGGCGTGCCCAATCTGTCCACGAGCGCCGCCGCTCCGATCATACTGCCTGGCGCCATGGCAATTTTGTCGGCATTCAATGCAATATACGCTCCTGCAGACGCAGCATTTCCGTTTATGTAAGCTACTGTAGGAATGCCGCTGCTTTTAATCAGCTCTCCGATTCTCTCCGCCGTATCCACCCGTCCCCCTGGTGTGTTGATTTCCAGAATAATCAGGCCAGCCTTCGATTGCTTGGCTTCTTTGAAGCCCCGTTCCAGAATATTCTGCAGCCCCCGCTCAATTTCCTGGTCCACCGGAATCACGAATACGGGCCCGATTCCTTCCCCTGTGGCTGCCGCCATCGTCCGAATTCCCCCCGCAGGCAGCAGGACCAGGGCAAACAGCAGGAAAGCAAGCATGGCTTTCAAGCCTGGCGCCGTTTTTTTTACATCCATCGATCTCCCCCCTTCCGGATATTATGTACATTTTACCAGAATTCAACTTGCATATTGGCCGTTTATCCTGAAAAGACAGCAGGCCGTCAATAATTTACATACGTCATAAACCTTACACAGGTTTCAAAACCTGACAGTAGCAGGGACTAAAAGTCTGAACAAAAAGAAAAAACACTCCCTGTTAAACAGAGAGTGTCCGCTCTTTTTTTATTGCAGAAATTGCTGAACCGCTTGGTTCACGAGTTTTCCGTCCGCACGGCCCTTTACCTTGGGCATCAGGGCCGCCATCACTTTTCCCATATCGGCTTTCGAAGAAGCACCGGTTTCCTGGATGGTCTGCTGTACAATAACTTTAATTTCTTCTTCGGTAAGCTGTACGGGAAGGTACTGACTGAGAAGCTCAATTTCCGCTTTGTTGCTTTCCGCAAGTTCATCGCGGCCTGCTTTTTCAAATTCCTGGAGGGCATCCTTGCGTTGTTTGATCTCACGACTCAGAATATCAAGCAATTCGTTGTCATCCAAATCCCGTTTCAACTCTATTTCAAGGTTTTTTATCGTAGAACGAACCATTCGAATAGTAGAGAGTTTGAACTTGTCCTTACTCTTCATCGCCTGCTTCATATCTTCGTTCAATCGTTCGCTCAAATTCATGATAGCTCAGATCCTCCTAGAACTTTCTCTTACGAGCAGCCTCGGACTTTTTCTTGCGCTTTACGCTTGGCTTTTCATAATGCTTGCGTTTCTTCACCTCAGCCAATACGCCATCCTTAGCGATGGAACGCTTAAAGCGACGAAGTGCAGCATCAATTGTCTCGTTTTTGCGAACTTTAGTTTCAGACACCAGTTTTCCCTCCCTCCGACCAGACCGTCCAAGAGCAATAACACGGTTCATCAACTTTCATTATAGGTGAAAGCCAAAGCAGGTGTCAACCTGTGAAAAGAAAAGGGGCTTATCCTGCTGCGTGGGAATCAGAAATCCCTGTCAAAGCGCCCAGTTTGGCGCCGCCAAGCAGATGATAATGCAGGTGGTGAACCGCCTGACCGCTGTCCGGGCCGCAGTTATTGATAAGACGGTAGCCCGACTCGGACACGCCGAGCTGCTGCGCCGCTTCTTGCGCAATACGATGGATTTCAGCGATCAGTGGAAGATCCTCTTCCGTCACATCGTTCATGGATGCGATATGCTTTTTCGGAATAATCAGCACATGAACCGGCGCCGCAGGCTGAATATCATGAAATACGAGCATATCCTCCGTCTCCAGCAACTTGTTTGACGGTATGGAGCCTCCCACAATTTTGCAAAACAGACAATCCATTATGTAATTCCTCCTTTTTGAATGGGCCACTATGAACTCAATCATACCGAAAAAAAGGACAAAATGACAGCAGGCCCGCCCCTTGCCGGGGTACGGGCTGCTAATAAGGGAAAAGCTCAATAATAAGGAAGCAGGCCGATGGCCGTCAATGCGGCAAGCGGCAGGATAAGCCTGTTGAAACGGCGTCTGCCGTAGAAAGGATACGCAGGATAGCCATAGCCGTATCCGTATCCCGGAAACGCGCCGGGGTAGCCCGCGAAAGGATAACCAAAGGCGCGAGTACGCATCCCCCCGCATCCGCAGTCATCGTAAGGCTGATTGGCCTCCGGTTGAACATTCGCAGGCATATCAGCTTGATACGGCATGTTGGATTGATACGGCGCATTGGCTTGATATGGCATGTTGGATTGATACGGCGCATTGGCTTGATACGGCATGTTGGATTGATACGGCGCATTAGCAGTATTCGGCATATTGTTATTCGCTCCACCGATCGGAACCGCCATATAAATATTTTCGTCGTCCACATTCTCCACTATTCCGTCATACATCGATCCGTCCTTCACCCATACGCACACATAGCGGTGCTTATGCTTCATACAGATCTCCTTTGTTTCACTCTTTTCCTTTTCGTTCACAGCGATATTTTCCATCTTCCGTACCTCCTTAAGCTTGCAGGAAAGTTCACATCCCACTCTGCAATATCCTATTCAGATCTGGGCGTTTTGCCACTATCCTCTGCAGCCTTTCGGAAGACAAAAAAAGGCCATCCCCGCGTCGCTCTGCCCGAGCTCCGCACGCGGCAGCGGCGCGGGGCATGACTCCCGGCCCCGCTGCCGCAGCAGGGATGACGATCAATAATATGTCGGCTTGGCTGTATTATAACAGCGCTATGAAACTGTCTCTGTGATATCGATCACCTGCTCCGCTGCAAATCATCTCTCCCGTCACAGCGTTTCGAGCACGACCCGTGAGCCGCCTCCCGCCTGCTCGGCCGGCAGTATGATCAGCTTGCGCGGCAATCTTGCCCGCAGCTCCGGTACATGGCTGATGACACCGACCGACAGCTGATCATGATGAAGCTTTTCCAAGGAGGTAATGACCGTATCCAGCAGCTCGGGATCCAGCGTGCCGAAACCTTCATCCAGAAAAAAGAACTGGAGCGGAAATTGGCCGCGCAGCTGAATCTGTGCAGACAGGGCCAGGGCCAGCGATAAGGAGGTGAGGAAGGTTTCGCCGCCGGACAAGGTGGATACTGGCCGCTTGATGCCTCCATTGGCATCGTCGCTGATGATAAAGCCGCCGCCGGAGTCCACTTCGAGGGCATAGCGCTGCTTCGTCAGGAAGCGCAGCCTGCGTGAAGCCGCCTGGCTAACCTGAATGAGCTGCTCCTCCGCAACATACTCGACAAAAGCGTTGCCCCGCAGACTGGACTGCAGCTTGGACAGCTTCTCCGCTTCATGCTGCAGATGCCCGCGCCGCTGCTCAAGCTCCATCCAACGGACATGGCGCTGCTGTAAATCCTCCAAGTCCCGCTCCGCCTTGGCCTTGTTCCTGAGCGCCTCCTCATCCTGCTCACGGCTTTCCCGCAGCCGGGTCAGGCAGTCGTTCCACTCCTCAACAGACCAGCTTGTTCCCGCAAGCCGCTCCTCCAGGTGGCGCAAATGAGCCGCAACCTCCTTCTCCCGTTCGCGGTGGCTGTTCACTTCCGCTTCCAGCCGGGCCGCCTGCTCGGGCGGGATGCTGCTCTCCAGCACCGCAGCTTCATCGGCAAACGGCGAGGTGTCAAGCTGGGAGTGCCAGCGCGCTGCGGCGACAGTCTTGCGCTCCGCTGCGGAATCCGCAGCCTGAAGAGCCATGACGGCCGCTTTGGCGGTTTCATGCTTGTGCTCCTCGGCTTCCTTGCGCAGACGGCTGCAGGCGTCGGCCTGCGACTTCAGCTGCGACAGCCTGCTTCTCGCTTCGCTCAGCAGCTGCAGTGCGCTGCCTCCGCCGATCCAGGCGTGCAGGCGATCCGTCTTCTCGCGCAGAAGCACGTCCTTGCCCTCCAGCTCGGCCTGGCGCGCGATAATGAGCTTGTCCGCCTCAACGACGGCTTGCTCGATGAGCTGTACACTGCGTGCCTTCTCCTCCAGGAAGGTCACGCTTGTCTCCAGCTTGGACCGAATCTCGTCGGCCTGCATATCGCGCTCCTGCATGGCGCGATACCGCTCCTCCGCGCTGTCCGGCTCCACGCCGGGCAGCTCGCGCTCCCAGCCGCTGCGCAGCTCCTGCGTGCGCGCAGCGGTGCTTGTGCGCTTGCGCTGCGCCTGCGCAAGCGCTGTGGCGGCGGCTTCGTGCTCCGCCGCCGTACGGATGCGCCGCTGCTGCAGCCCGGCCTCCGCCTCCCGCAGGGCGGAGGCTTGCTCGCGCAGCGGCCCGGCGGCCGCGGCCAGCTTCGCCGCCGCGCGTTCGAGCGCGCCGCAGCGGGCGGCCCAGGCCGCGAGGTCGTGCGGCGCGTGCGGAGCGGCCAGCGGCTCCTGCACGGCCGCCTCCGCGCCCGCGGCGCTCTCGGCCTGCGGCAGGGCGGCTTCGCCGCCGACAGGCTGCAGCTGCGCCACGAGGCCGCGCCGCTCATGCAGCTGCTGGCGCAGCTCCAGCCGCAGCTCCTGCAGGCTGGCGCGCAGCCGCTGCAAGCCATCGGCGGCGATGTGGTCGCCGCCGTCCGCGGCCGCTGCCACCGGCGCCGGATGATGCAGCGAGCCGCAGACCGGGCAGGGCTCGCCGTCATGCAGCTCCGCTGCCAGATTCTGTGCCAGCCGGCGCAGCTCGCCGGCGCGGATATCGCTGCGCAGCGTCTCCTCCGCAGCAGCAAGTGCCATCAGCTCACGGGCGCAGTCCGCCTCCAGGCGCACCAGCTCGCCAGCCTGCTGCATCGCCGCCTGATACACACCGGCACGGGCAGCTTCCGTCTGCCGGGCTTCCGTGTCCGTCCGCGACAGCTCCTCCGCCGCGCCGCGCATGCGCAGCTCCTGGGCGGCAGTTTCTTCTTCGGCTTCCCGCAGTTGCTCCGCCGCCGCCTTCAGCTGCTGCAGCCGCTGCATCGCTTCCTGCAGCAGGCGCCTCTCTTCGGTCTTCACCTCGGACTGTTTGAGCTGCTCCTGCAGCTCTTTCTGCCGGTTCAGCCCGCGGCTGTGCAGCTCCCGCTCCTTATGCAACTCCTGCACATGACGCTTGCAGTCCGTCTCGGCCCCGGCAAGAAGGGCGGCAAGCTGATCACGCGCTATCTGAAGCGCATCCGTCTCCTTTTGCAGCTCCAGCGCCTGTTCAAGCTGGTCGATCCGCAGCAGCAAGCGCGGCTCCTCGGCGGTCAGCTCCCGGCCTGCCTGCTCGTCCGCCAGTACGGCCTGCTCCGCCTTCTCGTCCGCCTCGCGGGCCAGTCCGGCAGCGGTGGCTGCCGCAGATTCGCGCGCTGTCGCTTCTGTGGAGGCTTGCTTCCAATCCTCCAGCACCGGCTGCAGAGCCCAGGCAGCGGCGGCCTGCTTCAGCTTCTGCTCCAGCGCAGCCATTTCACTCTCACGTACCGCCAGCTGCCGCAGCTCCTCCGTTCTGCCCTGCCGCTCCATTTCGAGGTCGCGGATTCTCGACATGGCTTCCGCCTCACGCGATACCGCTTCAAGCTGAGTGCGAGAGGACTGCGCATATTCCACTGTCAGCCGCAAGCGCAGTTCCGCCTCTTTCAGCGCGTCTGCACTGGCATCTCCCAACCCCTGCTGCTCCGCCTCCAGCGATTTCAAAGCCGAATCTGTGTCCTTGACTCTCCGGCTCAGCTTCTGTGCCAGTTGGTCGCCATACTTCTCCAGATGGAACAGCCGCTGCAGCATTTGCCTTCGCTCGCTTCCCTTCAGGGAAAGAAATTCGGCGAATTTCCCCTGAGGCAGCACCACGGCCCTCGTGAAATCATCCATTTTCAGGCCGATGACGTCCTCGACACAGCGCGTCACCTCAGCCAGCTTGTCCGCCATCACTTGCTCGCCTTCATCCGTAATTACCACAAAGCGGCTGAGCGAATTGCTGACCGACACGCCCGAAGTCCGCTTGAATCTGCGTTCCACGCGGTACCGTTTGGGACCTTGCGCCGACATCAGTTCAAACGTGAAAGCGACGGACAACGTGTCCTCCGCATGATTCATAATTCCCTGCGTACCGCCAGCAGCACGCTCGACCTTGCCGTAAAGCGCCAGCGTAATGGCGTCCAGCAGCGTCGATTTCCCACTCCCGGTCGGCCCGAAAATGCCGAACAGCCCCGTTTCAGTCAACTCCTCGAAGCGGATTTCCTGCTGCTCCCTGTAGCTTTGCAGCCCCGCTACCTTCAGCAATATCGGTTTCATGACACATGCTCCTCCGTTCCGCCAATCTCCCCGTCTTCCTCCACAAGCTCCAGGAACAGCTGCACAAGCCCGTCGTCCGGCTCGGCCCCGCCGGTCTGGCGCTGGTAAAAGGAGCGGAACAGCTCGTGCAGCGGTATTTCGGAGCGCTGCTGCTCCAATTCGGCGGCGGCCATTTCAGGATACACTGGCCTGATATGTACAATCCCGTCACGGCTTTTGCGCAGCCGCTGAATTTCTCCGATCGACATAGCCTCGGTCAGCGAAATTTCCAGGTCTATGAACGCATCCGCATCCAGCCCATCATCCAACCAGCGGTACACCTCCTCGAGCCCACCTCTCGCACGCCAGCGCACCAGCGGGCGTCCGCTGCTGAGATGCAGTTCCTCAATGCGTGCAGGCTGCCCGGGCAACGCTTCAACGAGCGTCACGGACTTGGCCTGTCCCGCTTCGGAGAAGCTGTAGGCCAGCGGCGAACCGCTGTAGCGCAGAATCCCTTCCCCTTTCACATACTGGGGTCGGTGCAGATGTCCCAGGGCGGTATATTGAGCCCCGACAACAAGCGCCGACGGATCGACCGTGTAGGCTCCCCCTACCTGAATGGGCCGCTCGGAGTCGGTTTCCAGTCCCCCGAGCACATAGATATGGCTCATCGCCAGATTGACCGTATCCGGACGAAAGGAAGCGGCCAGCTGTGTCATCAGCCTGGCCACACGGCGGCTGTACGCCTCGCGCAGCACGCTTTCGTCCCCGTCCTCGCTGAGCAGTTCGTTAAGACGCGCCTCCGAGGGGTAGGGAAGAGCGGCGATCATCGCCGTTTCCCCTGTTCTTGGCGCGGTGATACGCACCGCCTCCGGACTAGGCAGCCCCAGCAGCCTGATGCCTTGCTGGCGAACGAGAGGGGTGACAGAAGACACCCGTTCCGGCTGGTCGTGGTTGCCTGCAATCGCAACGAACTGCCTGCCTCCTTCCGCCAGCCGTGCAGCGGCCTCATAAAACAGCTGCTCCGCCGCCGCAGGCGGATTGACCGTATCATAGACGTCGCCTGCCATCAGAATCAGATCCGCCTGCTGATCCTCCGCCATGCGCACGAGCTCCTCTAGAAAGGCTTCCTGTTCCTTCAACCTGCTGCGGCCTTCAAGCGTCCTGCCCAGATGCCAGTCGCCCGTATGAAGAATCCTCATCTCTCTTCCTCCTAAAAGTTTTTCTACACCTGAACGCTTTCCCCCGAATCAAAGAAATAAAGCCATCTTTCCCCGATCTTCCGGCCAAGAATATCCTCCATCACCCGCGAGTACAGCTCCAGTTGAAAACGGTATGTCTCGGCCAGGGCTGCCGTATTCCGGTACTCAGAGATCCGGTCTGTTTTGTAATCCAGCAGCACAAGACCCTTTTCGTCTTCGAATAGACAATCGACAATTCCCTTGACCAGCACCGTATCTTCCTCCAGTTCTGCCGGAAACATGTCATTGTCCATGACGATCCCCGCCTGCCGGATGTCCAGCGCCTTCCTGCTTGCGAGCTGCGAGGCAGGAAGACCGTAGCTGAACGGCAGCTCCCGCTGCACGGCGGGAGACCGGAGCAGCCGCTGCCCGAGCCCGGTAGCAAAGAAGCGTTCAATCTCGCCTGTATCAATCATGTCGGCATGCTGGCGCAGCAAGATTTCAGATTGAACAAGATGCTCCTTCGTTTGCTCGATGACAGCGGCATCGGCACTGCCCTTAAGGGGCAGATGGAGCATCAGCGTATGGTACACCGTACCCCGCTCGCTCGGACTTAGCCCCTTGTCCTCCATAAATTTCGGACGGCGCAGCCGCAATCTTTCGAATGCAGGCTGCGCTATGGACGTTTCTCCGCTTACCGCGCTCAGGATATTCATCCACTCCGCCGCCGGATGTTCCTCGCCAGTCGAACTCTGCTTCAGCTCCGTTGCCGATGTATTGGCGGCCGTCCTGCCCGCAAGCGCATGCGGATAGGTCCAGGATAGGGCCTTTGCCAGCTCCCCGGCCTGATTCGCCGCCCCAGTCTGTATCGGCTCCGCCTGTCTGAGCGCTTCAATGCGCTGGTTTCTGTCCGGCATAAGCTCTGCTTCCTGGCCTGGGCCCGGCTCCGTTTCCGCAGCCGCCGCAGCCTTGGAGTGCAAGGATACGATCCAATGTCCATCACTCGCATTCAGAGGCTGATACTCCTCCTCTGGCAGGCCCGCCGCCTCACGAAGAACGGTGGCCGACGGATGACGCAGCAGCGCCGGGCCGATCCAGTCGAGATAGCTCCTGCCCGCAGCAAGCAGATAATCAGGCAGCACCTCCTCCGGGCGGTCCTTGATGCCGGCCCAGGAAGCCGCCTGCGCAGCAGCATTCCGCACGGTAGCCGTGATGATCATCTTCTCGCGCGGACGGGTGAGGGCAACGTACAGTACGCGCATTTCCTCTGCGAGCAATTCAAGCTGCGAGCGTCTGCGGATGGCCAGATTCGGCAGGGTTGGATAGCTAACCCTGTTGCCGCTATCAACGAATCTGGGGCCAAAGCCAAGCTCTTTATGCATGAGGAAGGGCATGTTCAGGTCCTGCCTGTTGAACATTTTGGCCGCTCCGGCGATGAAGACGACCGGAAACTCCAGCCCCTTGCTTTTATGAATGGTCATGATGCGCACAGCTTGTTCAGGCTCCGTCGTGACACCGGATGGCCCCAAATCCCGGCCGTTTTCGCGCAGCCTGGAGATGAACGTCAGGAAACGGAACAGTCCCCGGTTTGCAGTCGTCTTTTCATATTGAAGCGCACGATCATACAGTGCCTTCAGGTTGTTCTGGCGTTGCACGCCTCCAGGCAGACCCCCGTTCCAGTCCAGATAGCCGGTATCTTCATATACCCGCCAGATCAGGCCGCTGAGACTGCCCTGAACCGCTTCCTGTCTCCAGACTTCAAGCCGGTTCAGAAAGCGCTGCAGAAGCACTGGCATTCTTGTTTCGCCAGGGTCGATCCCCTGTTCCTGTGCCGCCTCCGTCACAGATTCAGCCACCCCGTGGCTCTCCGCTGCCTCATGCCTGCCTTCTCCGGCCGCAGCCGCTTCCACGGTGGCCGCCGCCATCGCTTTGGCATTTCGGTCCGCAGCCGCCATAACTGCGTCATAAAATGAGCCGTTAGGGCGCTTCACCCTGATCCGCGCCAGCTCGTCCTCTGTCAGGCCGACAATGGGCGAACGAAGTACGGATGCAAGCGGGATGTCCTGTCGCGGGTTATCGATAACATGCAGCAGGGACAGCATGACCTCGACCTCGGTCGCCTTGAAGAAACCCTTCGTCTGTTCCCCTGCTGCCGGAATGCCGGCCAGCCGCAGCTCCTCCACCAGCAGCGGAGCCCATACCGCCGCCGAGCGCAGCAGAATGACGATATCGCCGTAGCCGGCAGGCCGCATCGTTTTGAGCCCCTTGTCATACACTTGCAAAGCCGTTCCGGTATCTCCGACAATTTCCCTGATGCGGCTCGCGATCAGCCGTGCCTCCAGCTGCGCCGTTTCCAGTTCGGCCAGCTCTTCTTCCGGGGTGGCTGTCTCCTCATCAATTTCATCCGTCTGAACAGATGAACCCGTTGCTCCTTTATCAATCAGAATCAGCTCCGGCTGATAAGGGCTGACACTGTCTGCAGAAGTCTCCGGAAAGTCTGCTCCGTGCACCAGCTCGGCCCGCTCATCGTAATCAATCTCGGCCACATCGGCGCTCATGATCTGGCGGAACAGCAGATTGACCGCATCCACCACCTCGCGGCGGCTGCGAAAATTGCGAGCCAGATCAATCAGCAGTCCAGGCTCGGCCTGCTCGCCAAAACGGCGGTATTTATTCAGGAACAAGCCAGGCTCGGCCAGTCTGAAACGGTAAATACTCTGCTTGACGTCCCCCACCATAAAGCGGTTCCCGGGCTGTGGGCGTGCCAGCAGGCGTACGATATCCTCCTGGACAGTGTTCGTGTCCTGGTATTCATCCAGCAGCACCTCGTCGAACCGGGCCTGATACTCCAGTGCCGCATCCGAAGGCCACAGCTCTTCCGGCGTTGAATCCGGATGCCGCAATATGTGCAGGCAATAATGCTCCAGATCCCCGAAATCGACGAGACCCTTTCCCTGCTTTTCCCTGCGGAACCTCTCCCCGAACGCAATGACGGTTTCCGCAAGCTCCTCCATCAGCGGGGCAGCCTCGTTCAGTTCGGCCAGAAACTGCTCCGGCGGCCGTCCGAAAAGGGATGATTTCAGGTCGGTCAGAGCTTTTTTGGCCCGGTCCCGCAGCGATTTGACGCGTTCCTGCAGCTCCGGATCGGTCTGATCCTTTTTGACAGGCTTCAGTTTGCCGAAGGCTGCGGTTTGAAACCGTTCATACAACCGTTCCCAAGGCTCAAGCTCAAGCGCCTGCTGAAGCTCCTCTACCATTTGCATTTCCTCCGCAAGTGTGAGCGCATAAGGCGCAGGCCCTTCCGGCTGCATAGCCAGACCGTGTGCCTGCTCCAGCAGACTGTGCACACCGCGCAGCTCAAGCCGCGCATCGGTAGTAATGCTGGAAGCCCAGGAAGTCGCCCCCAGATCGGCCATGCTGCCTACACGGAAGGCGGCCGCCGTCTCCCGCAGCCAATGCTCCGGCCAGGGGTGGCTCTGGGAGAAATCATACAGCCGCTGCACCAGCCCATACACTGCATCATCGGTCCGCTCTCCGCTGAACCAGTCCACCATCATGCGGAATACGCTGCCATCAGGGTGTGCGCCGTACTTCTCCTCGAACAGCTCTTCCAGCAGCTCCTGCCGCATCAGTTCTGTTTCATGCTCATTCATGATCCGGAAGCCAGGATCGAGCGGAATGGACTGATAGTGGCGCCGGATGACCTCCATGCAGAACGAATGAAGCGTCGTGATGGACGCCCTTCCGAGCAGCGACAGCTGACG
Organism: Paenibacillus medicaginis; assembly: GCF_042138635.1. Classification (NCBI taxonomy): domain Bacteria; kingdom Bacillati; phylum Bacillota; class Bacilli; order Caryophanales; family Paenibacillaceae; genus Paenibacillus; species Paenibacillus medicaginis. The sequence goes on from NZ_JBHIRY010000024.1 coordinate 12,187, forward strand.
CAGCAGATGATCGCTTCCTGGATTGTCCTCCAGCGCGCGTTCCAGCGCCTCACGGATTCTGTGGCGCATTTCGGAGGCGGCGGCCTTCGTGAAGGTTGCCACCAGCAGCCGGTCTACACTGAAGCCAAGTTCGGGATCGGCGATTTTGCGGATAATCCGTTCGACCAGCACCGCAGTTTTGCCTGAGCCTGCCGCGGCAGCCACCAGCATGTCTTCACCGGACTGCACGATGGCCTGCCACTGCTCGTCGCTCCAAAAGCTGCCTTCCGGCTTTGGTATGTGCATCACTCCGTCCTCCCTCCTTCATGATTGTTGTTCAGCATGTCCCACAGCTGTTCTTTTCCCGGCTTCGCCAAATGCTTATACCTGCTCCCTTCCAGGCTGTCGTCGAACTGGCATACAGATCTGTAGGAGCAAAAATCGCAGGCGGTCTCCTGCTGAATACGATATGGAACGATATCAACCTCGCCTTCCGTCATCCGTGTTCCAATATCCCGGATATTGCTGCGCACGGCGGACAGCAGCGATTTCCACTGCTCCGGACTTGCCACCGCCGCGCTGCTGTAAAAGCCGCCATCCGCCTTGACCGCCACGGGCAAAATGGCCGAATGGCCTTTGTCCAGCTCTGCATCCATTTTGGCGATGACGTCACGGTCGGCCAGCAGCAGGCCCTTCATCTTGAAGCGTTTCAGCAGCTCCTGCCCGGCCTGTCCGGCGCTCATGCCGTTGGCGGACTGCAGCAGCGGATTATGAACGTGGAAATACAGGGTACCTGCCGGGTAGGCGGGTTCACCCAGCCATTCCTCCGCTCCTTCCAACAACACGTCCAGATAAGTCAGCATCTGCAGGGCAAGACCATAATAGACCTCGTGCAGCTTTAGATCTTTATGGCTTGATTTATAGTCAATGACCCGCAGCAGCAAGCCCTCTTCACCTTCCGCCACATCGACCCGGTCAATACGACCGATCACTTCCATCACCACGCCGTTCTCCAGCTCAAACGTCAGCGGAGGCAGCTCCTTGCCCGGACCGAAATCCAGCTCGAGGCCGAGCGGTTCAAAACTTCCCCTGCGGGCATGCTCGCCCAGAATGAGGGAGGCCCGGCTGACGACATCCTTCAGTTTGCGGAAAATATAACCATAACGCTTCGAGCTCAGCAAAATTTTGCCCTGCAGCCGCGGGGCCAGCTGGTCAACCGTCGCCTCCGCTTCACGCCGGCATTCCTCCGAACTGAGACTGCCCCAACTGCGGTTGTCCGCTTTCAGGCGAGCCGCCATATTCCCCAGGGCCGCGTGAAACAGCTGACCGATGTCCGGCGCCTTCAGCTTATAGACCTGCCGTTCCTTCAGCTTCAGCCCGTGGGATGCGAAATGCGAAAATGGACAGGCCACAAAACGCTCCATCCGCGATACGCTGGTCCGCAACCGCTTGCCGTACAGAACCCGGCTCGTCTCCTGCCGCAGCGGCTGAGCCCGGTTTTCATAGAACAGGGAGGACAGCAGGATTTCTAGCTTCACGCGGTTCTCTCCGCTGCCGCCTGCATACCAGTTGTAGACCTCCCACCACGGTTCAGCTATGTCCGCGCCGCGCAACCACTGCCGCAGCTGCACGATCAACTGGGACAGCGCCTCAGACGTATGCTGTGCATATTCCGCCTGAGCCGTCCAGTCCGCTCCCGGCAGCGGCTGGTTCAGCAACGGCTTTTCCTTCAGTCCCCTGAACATCAGACGCAAATATCTGATGTATTCCGACGGCAACAGTGTCCTGCCCTCTTCATCGGCGACCGGGTAGCTGACCCACAGCTTGCGTCCCGCTGTGGTCATCGCCGTATAGGCGAGAAAACGCTCATCCAGCAGCCTGCGCGTCACATCCGGAGCAAGCGCGATTCCCTGCTCGGATAACCTGCTTCGCTCCTCCTCGCTGAGCACACCTTCCTCCTGCGGCACGGCGGGCATGACACCTTCGTTCACGCCTAGCAGAAAAGCATACTGAATGCCGCTGACCCGGGTACGGTCAGGGCTTCCTGCCAGCACCTGATCCAGCGCGGGCGGGATAAGGGCCAAACGGTATTCGGCCAGTCCTGTTTCCAGCATGCCTGCGTACAGCTCGAACGGCAGCTTCTCCTCGCCCACCATCTCATGGATCTGATCCAGAAGCTCCAGCACGGCGTCCCAGATCTGACTGTGCTCCCGCGCACGCTCCGGTTCACCCTGCTCTTGCGCATAACCAATCATCCGATCGAGCTTGCTGCCTATATCCGCGTCCTCCAGCAGGCGGTACACCGCCTCGCATTGCTCTCTGGCAGTCTTGGCCCTGGACATCCTTTTCTCGAAAGCGTGCAACGGCACAACTACAGCAGCCCGGCACCGCTCCATCCGTTCCAGCGTTTCATCGCGGGCCTTAACCCGCTCGGTTTCATCCATTTCAAGCGACAGGTTTGGCACGGCCTGCCAGGGAGTACCGTCCGTCCAACGGCTGCCCTGAATACCGCAGGCCAGCACATAATTCTCCAGCTCGTCCATAAAGTCGCGGGTCACACTCCCGTCCGACGGGAGCAGCAGATCGGTCTTTACCGCCCTGAACACGTCCTCATAGCGCCAGCGTCTGCGTACGATATCGAGAGAAGCACGTACAAATTCAACCAGTGGATGATGCAAAATATCGCGTTTCTGGTCAATGAAGAGCGGAACCTCATATTTTGCAAAAAGAGGCTCCAGCAGATGCTCATAATCAGCAGGATTGCGGACGAACACGGCCATGTCGCGGTAGCGTACCCCTTCCTCGCGCGCCAGCCGCCTCATTTCGCGGACTGCCCCTTCCAGCTCGGCGCGGCGGTCGGCTGCGGCATACAGCTCGATGCCGGCCGGGGGCTCAGGGGATGCCCAGACTGTGCGCCGGTCAAATCCGGCCTCCAGATGAGCCAGTTCGGGACTGGAGGCGAAGCGCGGCAAAGTCTGAGGCTGCAGCGCTTCAACACAGACGTCTATGCCCCGCTCCCGGGCCATGCCCTGCAGCTTCACATATACCGACGCCGTCGGATGAAACAGATCCAGCTCATGCGGCATATGGTCAGGCGCATATGCCCGGTCCAGCGTCAGGGACACCGTCAGGGAAACGGAAGATAGCAGCAGTTGCTCGATCACTTTATATTCCTGCGGCGTAAATCCACGATAACCGTCCAGCCAGACGTTGGCACCGTCCAGCCAGGAAGAGTGCGGAATCTGTGCGGCCAGACGCATCATCGTATCCTCGCCATCCAGATACAGGGGGGCCAGCTCCTGCTCGAAGTCCCGGTAGAGGGTCAAAATATCCTGAATCTTGCTGCCCAGGATCGGTGAACCTGACTCTCCCTGTATCCGCCCCAGCTGCTCCGGCAGGGAAGCAGGATTCTCCCCGTACCTTTTAAATTCAGTAAACAAGGCGTTCAGACGGTCAACAAATCCGAGCTGGTCGCCCGAATCACGGAACACCTGCAGCTCGTCCTTCCTGCGGCGCACGATTTTATAAAGCAGCATTTTTTTGCCTTCTTCCGTCACGGGGGTTCGCGCCATGCCTCCTGTCTCCTGCATGACTCTGTAGGCGAGCCGGCGGAAGCCCAACACCTGGGCGCGCACGCTTCCCTTGATCTCACGTGACGACAGCAGATCATGCTCCGTATGGAAGGTTGCCTGTTCCGGGACAAGCAGAATAAGCGGCTTGCCCTGCGACTGCTCCTTTAGCTCTCCAATGATTTCCTCGCGAATCCGTGTCGTTTTGCCGCTGCCCGAGCGGCCGATCAAAAAACGGAGTGACATCAGCATTCACCCTCCAACTCTATTTGCAAAAACCCCTTGAGTTAGCAGACGGCAGCCTGCCTTTCAAAGGGTGCTTGATGACTACATCCGGGCGCGGCTCCGCACCTCAAAGATGGCAAATTTCAAGTAATGGCCTTCCTCTACCCCCAGAATTTGCGGATGGTCTTTGCCTGCCGCACGCCATTCTACAAGACGGAGAATCTTGCCGGCGTCCGCCGCCGCTTCCTGAATCGTATCCAGAAAAAGGTCCGGGCGCATATGGTAGGAGCAGCTTGCAGTGACGAGAAAACCGCCTTCATTGACAAGCTTCATGCCGTGTAAATTGATGTCCTTATATCCTCTGCTCGCACCCTTGACGGCGCTTTTCGTTTTCGCAAACGCCGGCGGGTCCAGAATAACAACGTCAAAGGTCCGGCCTCCGCCTACAATCGGCTTGGAGGTATCGACCTTCTTCTGCCCCGCCTCCGCGCGTAAGTGACGCTCCTCCGTCCCCCTAACCTGCTCCCGCAGGTACTTGAATGCGTCTTCGACTACAAATTCGACCCGGTCCTCAAAGCCGTTCAACCGCACATTTTCCCGCGCACTCTCAATAGCATGCTCTGAAATATCGAGGCAGGTGACCTTTTTGGCTCCGAATTTGCAGGCATTCAAGGTGAAGCTTCCCGTATGAGAGAAGCATTCCAGCACTGTCGCTCCGTCCCAGTACGGGAATTCAACGACTTTGCCGCTTTTATTGACAGGTCTTTGCATCTGTTGTCCGTCGGCCTCGGCCATCTGCAGCGTAATGCCGCTTCTTGCCCCCCATCCCTTCATGAGCGGAGCGATGGAAGCCCGGTTTTCGCGCTGGTCGAAGAAATAGCCTGTTTTCTGCCCCTCCACGATATCCACCTTGATGAGCAGCCCGTTCTCCGTCACGGTTACATGGCGCGGGCATTCACCGTAAAGCGGGCCTGTGCGCTGCTCCAGCCCTTCAAGCTCACGTATGGACACATCGCTGCGTTCATAGATCCCGGCAGGCCCGAACACCTCGACCAACGCCGCGGTGATTTCCTCCCGGCATTGATCCATGCCAAGCGTAAGCAGCTGCACCACCAGCACATCCTTAAAACGGTCCACGATTAGACCTGGCAGAAAATCCGCCTCCCCGTACACCAGCCTGTAAGCATCCCCCTCTGGAATAAAGCGCTGGCGGTTCTTCAGGCATTCGCGGAACCGGTCCGCGAAAAACGCCTTGTCCATCCGTTCCAGCGGCTGATAGGACACCACCCGTACGGTAATTTGTGAAGCGGGATTATAATAACCGGACGCCAGGAAGCGGCCCTGGTGATTCAGCACCGCCACCACTTCTCCAGGAGACGGCTCGCCTTCCACGGATGCAATTTCATTTTTGAAAATCCAGGGATGCCCCTGTTCCAGCCTTTTCCTGCGGCCGCGCTCCAATATAACTGATGCCACTGCATTACACTCCTCTATTTGCAGAAAGCGGCGCCTGTGCCGCTTTCCGGTATGTTCACTCATTTAACCTGTCATGGTTGTCCACACTGCCGCATATACGTGATATAGCGGTTTTTTCAATGAGAACAACGAATTGGATCGGAAAGGAGATTTCTCCGTGTTCTTTCATATTATACTTCCTCTGTCAGGCGGTCTGCTCGTTTTCCTTGGGGGCATGAAGCTGATGGAAGCCGCGCTCCGGCAATTGGGCGGGCCGCTGCTGTCCAAATGGCTGAATCGTACCACAGCTTCTCCCTTGAAAGGGCTTCTCTTCAGCTCAGGCCTTACCGCCCTGCTGCAAAGCAGCACGGCCGTCACCGTGTTGACCATCGGACTTGTCAACGCCGGACTGCTCACGTACGGACGCACGCTCGGCATTATCCTGGGCACGAACATCGGCACAGTCGTCACGACCGAGCTGCTCGGCCTGCAGCTTGGTCGATGGGCTATGCCCCTGCTTATAATTTCGCTGCTGGCCTGGGCCGTGTCCGTCATCGTCGTGGAGCGGGAAACTCCTTACCGCTCTGGACCGCCGCGCAAGCTGCTGGCCTTTCAATATGCCAGCCTTGCCTGCGCCGGCTTCGCTCTGCTGCTCGGTGGTATCCAAGTCATGCAGGCCATCGGCCCCTGGGTCAGCGATGCCGGCATGTTCCGCTGGTTCCTTGAACGCTCCGGGGACAGCATGTGGTGGGCCTTCACCGCTGGTGCCTGCCTGACGGCCCTCATCCACAGCAGCGCCGCCGTCATCGGCACCGCCATCAGCCTGGCGGCGGCAGGTGCACTACCGGTGGAGGTCGGCATCGGCATCGTGATCGGCTCCAATGTCGGCACCTGTGTCACCGCTCTGATCGCCGCCCTTGGCGGCAGTCGTGCAGGTCACTTTGTAGCCTGGTCACACACCGGGCTCAACATTATCGGCGCGCTCCTGTTCATGCCTTTTATCGACCAGTTGGCCCAGGCGGCCGCCTGGATGTCCTCCGGCGCGGGAGCACAGATCGCCCATGCTCAAACCTTGTTCAATGTGATCTGCTCCCTTGCCGTGCTGCCTTTATGCTATTTGCCGTTCTGGGAGCGAATGGGCTCCCTGCCGACTGTGCCGCCTACTGCACGCTGATGTTGAGCAGGGCAAGCCCCTTGCGCAGAATGGCGTCATTGTTGTCGTAGCCGCCCTCCCTCTGTCTGCGCCAGGCAGCCTGCGGCTCGTACCACTCAACGCCCTTGATTTCTTCCTCCTGGGCCTTCAATGTACCGTCCACGGCTTCAACCAGATAATAATGGACCTCTTTGTCCACTTCGCCGTATTCCGCATGCTGGTAGGTATAAGCAATGATATCGACTTTATCGGCAATGCGGCCCGTAATTCCGGTTTCCTCCAAAATCTCGCGCAGCGCGGTTTGCTCGACCGTCTCACCCGGCTCCATCTTGCCTTTGGCCAGCGATATTTTGCCGTATCGGTCTGTGATGAGCTGGATTTCAAGTGCTCCGTCCTCGTGGCGGCGGTATACAACGCCTCCTGCGGATATCTCTTTTCTGGCGGCCATCTCTAGTTCCCCTTTCTCTTTGTAGAACAAGGATTTCATCCTCCGGAAGACGGAAAGACGAAATCCTTGCAGTCCCTTCTGTAACCCACTGTGCCTGATGACCGATTCTTACAGCGCGGCCGACAGACCTGCTTCCATGACACGGACGAGCTGGCCTTTGCTTTCGTTGACGCCCGCTGCGGTCATTTTGACGCGGACAACCTTGCCGATCATATCCTTGGAGCCTTCGAACACCATCTGGATATAGTTGTCGCTGTAGCCCTGCAGCAGTCCTTTTCCTTCGGAGCCCTTAGGCTGTCCCTCCGGAATCACTTCAAGCACCTGGCCTACGAACTTCTGCGCATAGGCAAGCTGCATCTGCTCGGAAAGGTCGATCAGTTCGTGCACACGCGCATTTTTCACTTCCTCGTCCACCTGATCTTCCATCCGGGCCGCAGGTGTGCCGCTGCGTTTGGAATAGGGGAAGACATGCATTTCCGAGAAACCGATTTTCTTCATCAGCTCATTGCCGTTGCGGAACATTTCGTCCGTTTCGCCTGGAAAGCCGACGATGACATCCGTCGTAATCGCCACATCCGGCATCGCCTTGCGGATCATCAGCATTTTGTTATAAAACTCTTCGGTTGTATATTTGCGGCGCATCCGTTTCAGCACGGTATCGTCCCCGGCCTGCAGCGGAATGTGAAAATGGCGCACAAGCTTGTCGGAACGGTTCAGCACATCCAGCATTTTCTCGTCAATCTGGCTCGCTTCGATGGAACTGATGCGAATGCGCTCCAGCCCGTCCACCTTTTCAAGATCCCACAGCAGATCGGACAAGTCGTAATTCTCCATATCGTCGCCGTAGCCGCCGGTATGAATACCTGTCAGCACAATTTCCTTATAACCTGCTTGCACGAGTTGCCGCGCCTGCTTAATAATGCTCTGTGAATCACGGCTGCGGGACAGTCCGCGCGACCATGGAATAATGCAGAAGGTGCAGAAATTGTTGCAGCCGTCCTGAATTTTCAGAAAAGCGCGGGTACGGTCCGCAAAATCGGGAACGTCCATCTCTTCGAACACGCGTGTTTTCATAATGTTGCGCACCGCGTTGATCGGTTGGCGGGATTCCTGAATCTGTTGTACATATGGCAAAATTTTATCACGGTCCTGTGTGCCGATGACCAGATCCACGCCGGGGATGTCCATAATCTCAGCAGGTGAGGTCTGCGCATAACAGCCGGTTACGGCGATCACTGCATCCGGATTGCGGCGGATCGCCCGCCGGATAATTTGGCGGCTTTTCTTGTCTCCCGTATTCGTTACGGTGCAGGTATTAATCAAGTAAACATCGGCTGTCTGCTCTTCAAAGTCAACCTGCTCGTAGCCCTCTTTTTTGAAATGCTGCCAGATCGCTTCTGTATCATAAAAGTTGACTTTACAGCCAAGCGTATAAAATGCCACGGACGGCATGTCAATTCCCTCCCATTTCTCCTGATTCATATAGTATACATGCCAACGCCGCCATGCCCGCCGTCTCGGCGCGCAAAATGCGCCGTCCCAGACCGGTGGATCGGGCTCCCGCATTCTCGGCAGCCAGACTCTCCTCCCCGGTAAAGCCTCCTTCCGGTCCAACAACAAGCAGTATCCGGGGCTGTTCCCCATGCTGTCTGCTCTGTTCCATAAAAGGAGCGACCACGTCGCGCAGCTGGCGTCCATGCTCTTTTTCATAACAATAGCATACCAGATCATACCCCGCAAAAGACGCCAGCAGCTCTTTCCAGGAAAGAGGAGCAGCGATATCGGGGATGCGGTTGCGGTGGCTTTGCTCGGCGGCCTCCTTGGCGATTTTGCGCCAGCGGTCGAGCCTTTTGCCTTCCTTTTTGGCATCATACTGTACCACCGTACGATCGGACAGGAAAGGAACAAAAGCATGTGCCCCGATCTCCGTACATTTCTGGATCACCGTTTCCATCTTGTCGCCCTTGGGCAGACTCTGGGCAATGGTTACCTTAACGCGCGGCTCTGAAGTCATTTCAAGCATCTCAATAATCGCCGCGGTAACGCGGTCTTGTTCTATGTGTTCAATTTCCGCGAGCGCTTCGCGCGTTAGGCCGTCGCTGACGATGACCTTGTCGCCGGGACGTCCGCGCATCACCTTGCCGATATGGCGGGCGTCTTCGCCTGTAATGATGACGCTTGTCTCCTGAAACTGCTCAGGCGGAATAAAATAGCGCTGCATCGCTCCGGTTCCTCCCTGAATTGCTTTGCTTTCTTGTAACACGTATCCAAAACTCGTATCCAAAATTATATCTTACATCTTTTACGGATGAAAGACCATACCTTATCATGCCACAAATCTGATCAAGGCCAATATGAAAAACGTCTATCAGCGTACATTTAAAGAAGCGAGGATTCGCTCGGGTTCTCGTTTGTACGTTTTTTCGTACAAAAGTCTGGGTGGAGGCCCGCTCAAGCTCTCGTTTGTACGTTTTTTCGCACAAAAACCTGGGTGGAGGCCCGCTCAGTCTCTCGTTTGTACGTTTTTTCGTACAAAAACCTGGGTGGAGGCCCGTCAAGCTCTTGTTTGTACGTTTTTTCGTACAAAAGCCTGGGTGGAGGCCCGTCAAGCTCTTGTTTGTACGTTTTTTCGTACAAAAGCCTGGGATGTGCCTAGCTTGGCTAGGCGCGCTGTATCAAAAAAGGAGCCTATCGGCTCCAGATCATAAGACAAACATCTAATCGACGTGACTCACAGAAGGTAGACTGCGTTTAACAGTAGTTTATACGAAAATAAAAGTACCTTATTTTCATGCTTGGTGGTGACGATCTAAGTCGTCATGGACAGTTTTTCTCGAGATTCCAGCAAGCTTATACCAAGAAACTTATAACTTTATGGAATCTTTAAAAAATCATCATCGCAAAGCTCGCGAACCCTTGTGCAATGGAATTTACCAGCCCATACAGCGGTGTGATGGTCACTGCCTGCACCGGCGGCAGCACAAGGATCAGCAGGAATATAAAAATGGACCACTGCTCGAACTGCTGCAGCTTGCGCCGTAATGGTGTCGGAGCGATGTCCTCCAAAATTCTGTATCCGTCCAGAGGAGGAAGCGGGATAAGATTGAACAGAAATAAAAGCAAGTTCAGGGAAATCATGTAGTTGAAAAAGATGCGAACCGCATCAAATACGCGCGGGTTGGAATCCAGCCCGGACATGCCCCAATGTACAATCGCAAAATAAATGATGGTCGACAGAAAAGCAAGCAGCAGATTACTTATCGGACCTGCGGCGGAAACGATAACACCCATTAGACGGGGGCGGCTGAAATTGTCGCGGTTGACCGGCACAGGCTTTGCCCAGCCGAAGCCTGCAATGATGAGCAGCAGTGTGCCGAGCACATCCAGGTGAACAGCCGGGTTCAGCGTCACCCGTCCGAGCAGCTTGGCCGTAGGATCGCCGAATTTATTGGCAAAATAGGCGTGCGCAAATTCATGCACGGTAAACGCGATCATCAGTGTCAGCAGAACGAACGGCAGTTCCTCAAGGCGAAAGCGGAAAAAACTGTTCAGAAAGTCCATCGTCAACCCTTCCTCGCCACAAACGCGATCCAGTCTTCATCCCGGTGTTTGTCCTGAATGGTAAAGCCTGCAGCCGTCAGCGCTTCCTCCACAACCTGCTCCTTGTTCTTCCAAATGCCTGATGCGATATAAATGCCGCCTGGCTCCAGTGCATTATACACATCCTCAATGAACAACAGAATGATTTCGGCCAGAATATTGGCTACTACAATTTTAACGGGCAGCTTCACACCGAGGGAAGGGCCATTTCCGTCCAGCAGGGACAACAGATCGCTTTCCTTTACCGTAATTTGCTGCTCCAGCCCGTTCAGGCTCGTATTGGCCTGCGCACTGGATACCGCCACCGGATCGAGGTCCAGTGCAAGCACATGCTTCGCGCCCAGCTTGACGGCGCCAATGGCCAGAATGCCCGAGCCCGTACCGACATCAATAACCTCCTCGCCGCCTTTGATGACCGATTCAAGTGTTCGCAGACACAAGGAAGTGGTCGGATGTGTTCCTGTCCCGAACGCCATGCCCGGATCAAGCTCAATGATCTGCTCCGCTGCGCTCACCGGCTCGTAATCCTCCCAGGTCGGCTTGATGGTCAGACGTTCCGATACACGCTGCGGTTTGAAATACTGCTTCCAGGCGTCGGCCCAGTCATCCTCGTCGACCGTGCGCTGCTCAAAGCTGTAGTCCCCAGGATCAATGTCGAATGTTCTCAATTGCTCGATCCGTGGCTCAAGCTCACGCTGGATTTCATTGAGGTCCGTCTCCTCGTTAAAATATCCCTTGATAACCGCCCGGCCTTCGGGGATGTCGTTCAAGGGCCGTTCATACCATTGACCGTAGGGTGTATCCCGCTCCTTGTTCAAGGTTCCGGACTCTTCGATGGATACACCGCCCGCCCCGGCTTCGTGCAGGAAGTTGGAGATCATCTCCACCGCTTCCTCCGTAGTATGAATTGTAAACTCATGCCATAACATCTATCTTTCTTCCTCCTCGTCTGCATGCATAGAGTTTATTGTACTATACATGCATGTACGAGTTCAAAAAGGGGAATCGCAGAAAGGGCCATTTGACCTGGTGCTTCCTGTTTGCGTTCTGAGATGCTCCGAAGACGCTCCGAGAACGAAGCATTCCTACAATCGCTGTTGACCCTTCGGGCCAAAGGCGACCGCTCCGCTTTTCCGGAATTGCTTCGTCCTCTCCGCTGCCGCGTGCTTCCCCCACTTAAAGATCAAAAAGACGTCGCACAAGTCAAAAGGAACTTCTGCGATCCCTGGGCAGGCAAAAAGGTCGAGAACAGCTGCAGCTCCGCTGTTCTCGACCTTGGTAACCGTGGGAATGTCAAAGCTTTGTCTCTTTGTTCTTGGCCGGGTCCGTCAAAATACGCTCCTGGCGGTGGTCGGCGGACTCGCTGCGGCGCAGCGCCTCTACGTCATCGTGATCAGCCAGTTCAGCTGAAAATTCCACGTCCTCATTTTTGGCTGAACTCATAAGCTTCATTTTCTCCGTTTTCGTAAAAACTTTATCATACCGTTTGTTCGTTGGCATTACACTTATCTCCTTTCCATACGTTACTGCTTGAATGGTGTGTTATATCATGCCGCCTGTCTGTTCTACTATAGAAAGCGCCTGATGATGAACCGACTCATCCACGACCGCTGTCAGCAGGATATCCCTGCCTGTCGGTCCACCTTGTCCGCCGTCGCTCATGCCGCTGGCCGACGGGTCTGCCGCTGCCAGGATACCGGAGGAACTGTTCGTAAAATCCCCACCATGCACAAGCGAGGAGAGACTGCCGAAATTTCCCGCCAGGGTTGGCAGATCATTCGCAGGGTCGGCCCCCGGATACCTGCTGAAACGGTCGATGGACATGTCGATCACTCGCAGGGCCTCCAGCTTTTTTGCCGCCGCCTGCGCCTCCTCCGGACTTTTGAAATAGGCTAAAATGTTTTTCTCACCCACATGCCATCCCTCATTCCTAAGTTTTGGAGACCTCATATGAAAAACGTCTATCAACATGCTTTCAAAAAAACCATACCACGTTTAGCGAAGTTCTTCTTAAGATATCAGGATGCCGAGGCTCCGAAGTTTATATTGTCTGAAATCGTCAAAAAAATCCGCCCCCGCCAATGTGTAGCATACGCAAAAAATTAGAATTTATTTGGACAGACCGATGGACGGACTCCAGCGCCCTTATTCTTCAATTTCCGAGTGATTTTGACCATTAAGCGGACCTGTATGCACTTATTTGGCAATTTTTCTGCTGCGGCACCCCCTCATGGCTTTAATAAAGCCTCCTGAGTCCGGCTAGCCTTTAAAAACACCGGGTTTCATATAAATAAGGACAATGTGGTCCTTTCAACTAAGATTAAAAGGGACATGTTACACCAATAGGGGCCGCAGCTACTCATGATCCGTGCCCATAAGCCTCAACAACAACAAAAAGGACGCCCCAGGTTAATAAAACCCTCTGGAACGTCCTCTAATAAATGATTATATGGCCCGCTGCTTATTCGGCCGCGGTGAAAGTCATGCTGTCCAGGTTGCCGACATACATCAGGCCTGAGGTGGTCGTGCCTTTAAAGACGATACAAACTGTTTGCGCACCGCTGAGCGTCCGGTCCAGCTTGGCGCTGGCGGTCTTGTATGTTCCCCAGCCGCTGCCGGTATTCGGCAGCTTCACCGTGCCGACAAGCTCGCCGTTCGCATCATTCAGGCGGATTTCTGCTGTCACGTCGGCCGGGGCTTTTTGTGAAGGAGCATCATACACAATCTCCACATTATTTTTCCCCTTGGTGCCAAAGTTAACATCGTTAAAGGCCAGCCATGCGCCAGTAAACGTATTGCCCACAACCGTACCGCCATTGTTGCTTTCCGTTTTCAGCGGTTTGTTATTAAACGTGTTGACCGCCGAAGTCCAGGCGCTGCGATTCTCAAACTGCAAGGTCACATCCGCTTCCGGCTGCTCAGGCTGTCCAGGTTGTTCCGGTTCTTCCGGTTGTTCAGGCACTGTGCTTGCAGAAAAGCTGGCATTATCAAAATTTCCGATGTATTTGTACGTCGAATCGGTTTTACCTTTAAATACGAGATAGACATCCTGCATCCCGGTAAGGGTCTGTGTAAGGCTGCCTGTCACCGTAGCGTAGGTCCCCCAGCTGCTGGCGGTTGGAGGGGTGGCAACTTTACCGACCAAGGTGCCGTCTACACCGCCGAGACGAATCTCAACCGCCGCGTCGGCGGCTGTATTACCGGTGTTGCCAGCATACTCAATCGAAAACTGATTCACTCCCGTGTTGCCGAAATCCATATTCAGATAGGCGAGCCACGCTCCGTCAAAAGTATTTGCAACCTGCTGTCCGCTCTTGCCGGCTTCCGTTTTCAGCGGCCCATTATTAGCGGGATTCGCACTCGTGGACCATTGATCATACTTTTCCAGTTCAAGACGGGCATAATCGTTTCTGATTTTGACATAATCCAATGTAAAACGGTCAAAGTTGCCCATGTACAGACGGGTGCTGTCCGTGCTGCCTTTCATAACCAGATACACATCCTGTGTCCCGGTTAAGGTTTTGTTCAGGTTCGCCACGGCTGTCTTGTACGTCCCCCAGCCGCTGCCAGTGTTCGGCAGTTGGACCGTACCCACAAGCTCGCCATCCACTCCGCCCAGTCTCACTTCAAGAATGCCATCCGCCGGTGTTCTTGATGCAGGAGCATCATACTCAACAGCAATATGGTTTACGCCCTCGGCGCCGAAATCAGCATCCTCAAAGCTGAGCCATGCGCCGGTAAAGGTGTTGGCAACCACCGTTCCGCCATTGCCGGATTCCGTTTTCAACGGATTGTTGTTAAAGGTGTTCACCGCCGAAGTCCAGGCGCTGCGCTCTTCAAACTCAAACATGCCGCTGCTGCCTGGCTGCTCCCCGTCCTCCGGTATTTCGACGATTGGAGGTTCTTCTTCCTTCACCGGAAGCGGAAGAGGCTCAATTTCCTCATCCCCTGGCGTCCCTGGATCTGGCTCCGGTTCCGGATCAGGAGTTGGAGCCGGCACAGGCTCGGCCTGGGATACGATCGGATCGGCCAGCCACAGCGAATCATACACATTGCCGTTGTACTCATCCACCAGATAAATATTTAGCTGGTAATTGCCTGCATTGACGTTAAAACTCTGTGAAAGCTGGAAGCTGCCCGTCGCGACAGGCACGGCGTTGGATACCCAGGCCTGCTCGCTGCCGTTCATGAGCTGGAACACGGCCACCGCCGAATCGACATATTGGCCTTTCAGTGTGCCGCTGATATCCACTTTCATATTGCCTTTACGATTCACGTCCGCCTCCAGATCGAAGACGTCCCACAGAACATCTGACGTATAAGGCTTGTCCGATTTCAGCGCCTCGCCGGTCGTACGGCCCTGGCCTTCGTCCTTCTTGACTCTTACCTGAATCTCTCCAACCTCATATTCCGCCGGACCAACGATTTGCGGATTGGAGGTGGCCGTTTGCCAATGCGCACCACCATCTGTGGTGAATTCATAATCCGCTGGCTGGTCATAGCCTGGCACACTCGTCCAGCCGAACGTATTGGCCGCATCGTCCACGACCGGATGGGTTGGAGCGGCAGGCTTTGTCATCTGCTTGACAGCCGCCAGACTGAATTCGAAGGCGATATCCGAGCTTGTGGCATTGACCTGATGAACCTCCGCTGTGAGCACGTTGGTGCCTTCAACCAGGTAAGACGGATCAATGACATAGCTGTTCATATTCCGCTCATCACCTACTGTGGCATTCGCATAGGTGCCATAGTCCACATTTCCTTGCGGCATATTCGTGCGGATAATTTCACGGCCGTTCAGGTACACGACCGCTCCGTCATCACGGATCAGGCCGGCTTCCAATTTCGTGATATCCTGCAGATCGGTAACCTCAAATGTTTTCCGGAAATAGGTGGTTGGATACTTGTTATTCCCGTCCGGGCCATAACTGACCACCGTATTTGCAAACCCTTTGTTGTCATATCCGAGCACGGCTCGGCCCGCAGCCCAGGAGCTGTCGTCAAAATTCAGGTTTGTCCAGCCTGCGCCGGCATATTTGCCTTTGTCCAAATACTTCCATTCCGATTTCTCCGCAATCAGATCCTGACGGATCAGGTTATTATCGACTTCTGTCGAATAATCCGTTGCTGGCGGCATCGCAGCCTTGGAAGCGCCCCAGGACGTATTCGGCACAGAGCCCATCGAAAATTCCAGAGTGCCGCCCTGCATAATATCCTCATAACGAATCCAGGCTTGATCGAAATTCGAGCCGTTCAGTTCGGCGCTCTGGATAAAGCGGTTGTCGCTCGAAACGTTATTAGCCTTAATCGTAAAGGTCTTGCCGTTGTCCAGGTGCAGCTTCACTTCCGAGAAGATCGGCGAGCCGATCAGGAACATCGCTTCACCCGGATTTCCCGGATAGATGCCCATGGCGCTGTATACGTACCAGGAAGCCATCGCACCGGCGTCGTCGTCCATTGTCGGCAGATATCCTTCCGGATCATCGCGGTAAACCCGCGACTTGATCGGAAACGCATAGCGGCCGTGGTTATGGTAGTTCTGCGTAACAACCTCTGTTGTATACTCCCTTGCATAATATTGCGTCAAATAAGGCATGCGCAAATAGTTAAACAGGTAAGGAGCATCGAGAGGGGCGGTTTCATTGACTGCCATATATTCGTTAATTTCGAAGAAATGCAGCAGTTCACCCGCCATTTCACGGATGCCGCCCATCAGGTCGGCCAAGCCGGCAATATCCTGCAACACGAAAAAGCGGTACTGCCACAGGTTGCCTTGATAAGCATATTTATCAACCTGCGTAATTTCCGAGGCTGACACATTGCGGGCATTTGGCGTGAAGAAACCGCGTTTTTCGCCCTTCTCGTCCACCTGGCCCGGATTCCACAGCTTTTTATAGGACAAGGCAATGTCCCTGTATTTTGCATACGTGTCCTTGTCACCAAGCATTTCTGCAAGCCTCATCGGAAAATAGGCGCTGTAGGCTCTTTCCAGCTTGCCGGAAACATCATTGTCGCTGTACACATAATGATCGGTATCAACAGCCATGCCTTCCAGCGCCGTATACGCATCAAAATCTGTAAAGCCTTTGGAGTAAGCATCCAGGATGACGGCGCCGTTAAACTCATTTCTCACCGTCGGGCTCGGCCAATAGCCGTCACCATATTGGGTGTAAGTGCCTCTCGTTCTATAAAGATCAACGAGCGATTTTACCATGTTCTCATATTTTTTCGGCTCTAAGATAGAGTACAGCGGGTATTTCCGGAAATCGTCCCAGGTCGACCAGCCGCTGTAATATTCAAAATCGTCGCCAAGCTCCGAGGTATTGCGGATCGTGTTTTCATCCCTGCCCGCCCGGAACTCGCCTGCCGAGCTGGTTACGTTCTTCGGATGCAGGAACATATGGTAAAGCTGCGTATAGAAAATGGTCTTTTCCTTTTCATCGTTGTCCGTGATTTCGATCTTGTTAAGCACTTCGCTCCACATGCTGCGTGCTTTCTGGTGCTGAGCATCAAAATCCCAACCCGAAATATCGTGGTCACGCTCAGACTTCGCCTGCTCCACACTGATTGGGGAGATTCCGACCTTGGCCTGAATCACTTTATTGTTCTGTGTGTCGAAATCCAGCCAAACCCCGGTGTTGGAACCGCTGCGCTGTGGTACGGCTCCAGTATCGTTGCCTTTCCACGAGGTGTATGATGCAAAATCATGATCAAACTGAATGGAATAGTACAGCTTGTAATTGCCGTATCCGCACACGTTTTTGGACTGAATCATGCCCGAAATTTCATTATTGTTCTCTACGGTCAGATTGGCATCCAGCATTCCCGCATAGGAGTTGGAGAGATCCACGAGCACAGAGCCGTCCGCCTCATTGGCCGGGAACGTATAGCGGTGGAAACCGACGTTGTCCGAGGTCGTAAGCTCGGCATTGATTCCGGAAGCCAGCTCTACACCATAGTAGCCAGGCGAAGCCTGTTCGCTGCTTTTATCGTATTTCTGCTTGTATTCACCGCTGTTATTCGTAAAGGTACGGGTTTCCGGCATCATCAAAATATTGCCGCCCCCGCCGCTGCAGCCAACGCCGCTGAAACGCAGATGTGAGAAGCCCTTTAAGTTTTTATCCTGATAATAATAACCGCTGAAAGCTCCGCCATCCCCGTCAGGCCCCAGCGACACGAGGCCAAACGGCGTGGAAGGTCCCGGATTCGTCTGCCCGTTGTCGCCAAGCGTGTTGATGAACGGATCTACATAATCCACCGGCAGCTTGTTGGTCGCGGGATAATCAGGCTCTTGCCCTTCGTCCACTCCGTACAATTCGAGCTCGTACAACCGCACTGTATTATTGTCGTGCGCCCCGCGCTCCACATAAAACCTGACATATCGGCTGGAAAATGCCGGTACATAACGATCAACAACGGTTTGCACATTGTTTCTCACAACATCGACAGTTTCCCACTTCTTGCCGTCCATACTTTTTTGCAGGCGGAAATCCTTCGTATTCCAGAAAGGAACGTTGCCGGATTCACTGAAGGCCGCATTGTATACAACCCATTCATTAATCGTATACACCTTGCCAAGATCCAGCTTCAGCCATTTGCCTGCACCGCTGGAGTTGTCGCACCATTTTGTGGTGGAATCGCCATCAACGGCATTTTTGCCGCCCTCATTGCTATTGCATTGTCCCGAAGCTGTTACCTTCGCGTTCAAGGCGACGTTGCGGGTGTTCTTCCCCTCCGCAGAGGGGGCGGCAGATGCCGCCCAAATCAAATTCACCGTTACGGATTCCAGCATTATCAATACGAACAATGCTGCCATTATTCTTGCTACCAACCTTTTCACCATGGCGTGCCGGTTCCCCCGCTTCCCTTTTATCATAAACTGTCCGCCAGCAACCGCTGGATCATCACGGCAACTTCAGCCCGGGTTACCGAATTTTTCGGCTTAAAGGCCTTTCCGTCTCCCTCGATCAACCCTGCAGACCAGGCTTCCTTCACTGCCGCAGCCGCCCAGGAAGAAATCTTGCCTGCATCGGCAAAGGATGGCTCACCCTGCTGCTTCCCTGCAAGGCTGAAATATTTCGCCGCCCGCACAAGCGAAACTACCGCCTCTTCACGGGTAATCCGGTCTGCAGGACGGAATTTGCCGTCATAGCCTGTTACGATGCCAAGCTCTGCCGCAGCCGCGATTGGACCGGTATAATACTGCCCTGCCTTCACATCTGCAAACGGATTTGCGCCATTGGCCGATGACTTGCCTGTCTGCTCGATCGCCCGCATGATCAGGGTCACGAACTCGGCCCGCGTAATGGCACGATTCGGCTCATAATGCCGCTCGTCCACACCAGTGACGATTCCCTTGGCCGCAAGCTGGTTGACAGCCTGCTCAGCCCAGTGTCCTGCCAGATCAACAAATGTTTTGTTATATTCAAGCACCGTATAATATGAGAAATGCTTGGCCGCGAAGGTGAATACATCTCCGTTAAGCTTGCCGCCGATGTATTCCAGCTGCTTGCCATCCACGTAATACACACCAGCCAGAGGCGCGCGCAGCTTCGCTGCCTGCTCTGCCGTCAATTGGATCGTTACCGAGGCCGGCTTGTCCAGCTCATGAATTTCCACTACCTGGCCGTCTGTTACGAGCTGGATGACTACAGAAAGCACAATTCCGGTCTGTGTGTAATCCGTATTCGTTTGCAGCGTCTGTTCAATTACCTTGCCGGCTTCCTCTGTCATGGCTGTATTCAGCACAAAACGCAGGATGGATTGCTCCTTGGCCGCAGATGTACCAATGGAGCCGGCCGGGAAGCGGACCGTATGATTTCCGGACGTAATGATCAAATCCAGCTGCTTGCTCTGAAGATCCTTCAAGGAGCCTGCAGGGAATTCCAAGGGCGCGCCGGATTCACCCGCTGCTGCCGGAAGCTGGATGGTCACTGCATCCTTCGCTTGACCCGCTGCTGCCGCCAATGTTCCGCTGCCTACAATATAACTTCCGTTCTGCCCCTTCTCCGGTTGAATAACCGCTCCAGTTACTTGACCGGCTCCGTCCGAAATGCCCGGTTGTTTGGGCGGGATAATGACCGTGCCGCCACCTCCACCGCCGCCGGATCCGCCACCTGAGCCACCGCCTTTGTCAGGATCACTACCGCCGTTGCCAGGGTTGCCGCCGCCGTTATCCGGATCATTACCACCATTCCCCGGATTTTCGCCGCCATTCCCGGGATTATTCCCATCCCCGGCAACTGAGAATGTTTTGCTCGCTTGAACCCCACCGCTTCCGGTTACCACTGTGTAGGTGCCGAAGGGAGCAAGCTCCTCACTCGTCGGAATGGCTACGTCCACGCCATAGCTTCCTCCAGCGGCAGAGATGACATCAACATAAAACACCGTCTGATTTGGACTTATGATTTTAAGCACAACATCATGGCTTCCCCCCGGAACCGTTCCGGATATCGTAATCGCACCGCCGCGCCGTACTTCATTCGCACTCAGCTCCAGCGCGAAGGCTGCTGCTGTATTGTCCGCAGGACCGACGCTTTCTGCCGGCGCAGTGCTGCCCGCCTCAGCTGCATAGATTGAAGCCGGTGAAAGCAGACATGACATAACCAGACTAACCGTTAACAATTTCTTCACCGTATGCAGTCCTCTCTTTCTTTCATCCATTACTTGAACTCCACCGGCTCCGCCAGGTGTACCGGGATATCAAGGTCGCTGTTGAATTCATCAAATACAAATACCTTCACCCTGTAATCCGCTCCGCTTACATTAAAGTATTGCGAGACCGGCAGCTTGCTTTGCTTGACAGGAATCGCATTGATGAGCAGAGGTGTATCCCCGTTCAACAGTTCAAAGACCACATAGGCACTTCCGTTGTACTCGGCCAGCTTTTCAACCTCGATTTCGACCTTCATTCCTTTTTCCCGTGTTAAGGCGCCGGTTACCGAATACGTACGGTGAACGCTGTTGGCCGTAAACGGTTTGTCTGAGGCGAGCGCCAGGCCTGCTGCCATTCCCTTGGCTTCATCGGCTTTCACCCGCACCATGACCGCTCCTGCGGCATAATCGCTATCCCCAACAGGCTGAGGATTCGCCGTGACATCCTTCCAGCTAGTTCCGCCATCCACACTGTATTCGTAATTTGAGGGCTCGGAATATCCGGGCACATTCGTCCAGCCGAATGTGTTATATCCATCGTCCACGACAGGAAGAGTAGGAGCTGCCGGTACGTTTCCGGCTGTGCTTACCGTGCTGGCCGGAGAATTATCCCGCTTATCCACCGCCGTAACCGCAAACACATAGTCCTGCCCTGCATCTTTGGTTTCTACTGCATATTGATAGCTGTTCTGCCCCTCAACCGCAGGTACGTAGACGCTCCAGTTGCGGCCTAATTTGCCCTCTGCTTCGTAAATTCTAAAACCTCTGACCGCATCCTCCGCGCTGCCGTTCTCCGGCTTCTTCCACGTAAGAATCGTTTTTCCATCCCCCGTTTTACTTGCCGTTAATTCCTGAACAGTCTCGGGCTTGCTGTCATTTCGCACGATCGTGTAGGTATCGAACGGCTGCTCTTCTCCGGAACGGTAGGATTCAAGCGTGAAGCTGTCTTCCGTCATCTTGATGCCCGTATACACAGGCTTGCGTGGCTGCTCGAATGCAGCCGCATAATACTTGTTCAAGCCTTGATTCACATCATAGTACTTCGTGCCTGCAGAGTTATTGACGATATACATCGTGCCGTCCGGATTGACCGGGTTGCCGCTTGCGTCCTTCTCGATGTCTGTAACCGCCTTGTCGCCATACATTTGATGGGATCTCATATAAGTGTGGTCATGCCCTTGCAAAACAACATCAATGCCAAGCTCATCAAAAACCGGAACCAGCATATCCCTCAACTCATAGATTTCAGCCTCATCCGAATGTCCGCCAACCGAATAAATCGCCTTGTGGAAAGCGACGACCTTCCATTTTTTATCCGTCTGGGCGACCTCGCGCTTCAGCCATTCGATTTGCTGCTGGAACGCTGCCCGCTGACGGCTGTCCCAGCCCATATCCATCGTGTTCAGCACCATGAAATGGGCATCGCCATAATCATAGGAATACACGCTTCCCGGCGGCAAAGGATCGTCGATCGAATCGTTAGGATAATAGAAGTGATAGTAATAGTTGTCATTGTATGGCCCTTCATGGTTGCCCACCGCAGCCATCAAAGGCAAATTGAGCAGCTTGTCCTGCGGCTTTCCAAAATAATCAAGCCATTGATACTCCAGCGCCCCGGCATCCACCATGTCCCCGGTCATGACGAGGAATTTGGAATCCGGATATCTGTTCAGACCCTGGCCGAGCGTGTTTGCCCACACCTCATAGTCTTTCGTATTAGCCCCTTGCGAGTCCGTCATATATAAAAATTCATATGCTTGCTCATTTTCTGCTTCCGTCGTAAAGCTTCCCGCATCGCTCCAGTTGTCATCGCTGCCCACACGGTACTTATATGCGGTTCCAGGGGTCAGGCCGGTGACAAGCACTTTGTGGCTGATGAAAGAGCCTCTCGTCGAATTGGTAATTTTAAGGTCCAATACTTTGGTGTCTTCCGGTTCGCCTACAAAACGTTTAACGTCCGGTGAATCAAACTCTCCCTCGACCGGCACAACCTCAACGATGCTGTCTTTAGCATTAGCAGGCGCATTTTCTGGTTTGTCATACTTCGTGTACCAGGCAAATGAGCGGTTCGTTTTCGGACTTCCATAGAACGACATCGCAATCGAAATCGGTGAATAGTCCATATACTCGGACTTGTTCAGCGGACTGAAAGCAAAGGCCCCGATGCTGCCCTGTCCGGCTGCCGCCAATCCTCCGCTACCGTCATATTTAACATTCACAAGCTGGTTGGAGAGCACCGGCGTGTTCAACTCCAGCTTCAGGACAGAAGCACCCTCAGTGGACAGCTCTGCCGCTTTCACTGTTCTTGTTCCTTCGCCGACTGTAACACTCAAATGCTCCGCAAGAGTGTCCGTCACAGCGTCCAGCTCGTTCATAAACACCAGTTCAACATGCTTGCCGTCTTGAGCGATTTCGGCGGATACCGGACCGTCATAGTCTGCAGGCAGATAAAACGCTTTTGCAGGCACAATCTCCTTGGGCACGCTCGGGCTCGCCCAGCTCAAGTACAGATTCGAGCCGCCATAGTCTTCAAAATATTCAATTTTAATATTATATTTCCGGCCAGCCTCAAGCGTAATCGGGTTGCTTGAGTATTCGACATCCCAATCGTTTTTCCAATGATCAATGGCCAGCTGTCCATCAATGTACAAGCGGAAGCCGTTGTCTCCGATCATGGAGAAGGTGTAGGCTTCAGAATATTCCGGAACGATTTGGCCTGTCCAGCGGATATTCACATTGTCGTTTCGTCCGGCCCAGGTGCTCATTGTCCCTTCAAGGTCTTTAAAGTTGATTTGCGAATCGATGCGGGTCGCTTTATAAGGACCAAAGGCAAAATCGCCCCCGCTGTTGGTATAATATTCAGCCAGCAATCCCTGATCATTGGCAGGCTGCACCACTTCTTCATCAGATGCGCTCAGCTCCAGCGAAAAGAAGGTGTCCGAGCTGCTGCCCGCATTTTGATGCACTTCCGCTGTAATTACATTCGTACCGTCCACAAGCAGAGCCGGATCAATCGTAAAAGGGACCTCGTCCCGCTCGTCGCCAACCGCGCTGGATGCAAGGGTACTGTATGTAATGGCCCCTTCAGGCAAGTTGGTTCTGTACACTTCCTGGCCGTTCAAATAGATGACCGCTCCGTCATCCCGGATGAGCGTACCTGTCAGCTGTTTAATTGCCGAGACATCGGCAACCTGGAAATTCTGCCGGTAATAAGTGGTGATATGTTTGTTGCCGGAATCATCGCCATATTTGATCTTTGTATTTAAATTCTGATCTTTGCCGCTGTTAGCATATCCCAGCGGAGCCGCACCCTTTGTCCAGCCACCATCGTTAAAATCCACCGCACGCCATGCCGTGCCTTGATCAGAGCCGTTATCCAGATAAGCCCACTGGCTATCCTTCGCAATCAGCATTGATCCGGCCAGCCCCGGAAGAATCCATCCTACAGTGACTGTTGCCGAAGCCTGATAACCACCGTCTTGCGTCGTCACGGTGATTTCAGCGGTTCCCGCACTTACAGCAGTCACCAGTCCGGAGTTGTCAACGGTAGCAACATTTATATCGCTGGAGGTCCAGGTATAGGTAGGCACCGAGGCATCCTGTGGCGTAAGCGACACGGACAGCTGCTCCGTCTCACCCGCCATAAGCTGCAAGGCTGACTTGTTCAGACTAATGCCTGTCACCGGGATGGCGGCAGCTTCTTCCATGTAACCAAAGGCTTCGAATTCATAAATATTCGCCTGATTGCTGTCAACCAAACCGTTGGCAGGAGCGGTGATGTTCAGCTTGAAGTATCTGGCTGATACCGGCTCGAATAAAGGATGTACGGTCTCACCGTACACATTGCCTGTTACCGTGACGACCGGCTCCCAGTTTATATCATCATCGCTGACTTCAATCGTATAATCGCTGGTGTTGAGTTCATCCTGTTCTCCTCCTGCACCAGCATGCTTTATTTCAAACCGGCTGATTGTCGCCATTGCACCGGCATCAACTTTCAGCCAGTAGGGGTTATCTGCAGATGGAGGGGTTGTCCCCGTTTCATATGACCATTTGCTGTCCGCTGCACCGTCAATCGCCTGAGCAGGCGAATCTGCCGCAGCGTATCCGCTGGCCGTAGCCTCTACACCCGGACGCAAAAATACATTGGATTCTTCCGCTGCCGCCGCACGCGGCATAAGCTGCGTAAGGCTGGTGGAGGCCACCATAATCAAGCAGATCATGGCCACAAGTACACGCCTTGTCATCGTTTTCATTTCGCTTAACCCCATTTCCTTCTTCTTCCTCCTTTTTCCCTGTGACAGATAACTTTATCTGCTGTATTTTTATGCAGGTCTAAGGAACAATGGTATATAGGTACAATGAAATTAAGTCGTTGGAAAGATTTTCGGAATGTTAACTTTCTTTTGAAAGCAGCTTTTTTTGTTTACAAACATACAATTATCGGCATTAGGTGGAAGCAACTGTGTTGACACACAGATTACGTATGTTAACAAAAGGGAAATAGAGGAAAAGAGAGGTTAAAATAAAGCGAAAAAAACAGCAGGCCAGGACCTTTCTCCTGCCTGCTGTTTCTATATTTCACATTTTATTCTCCGCGAAACGCTCGTTTCATACGGTCGAAAAATGATTGCTCGTTCTCATGGTTCTGTTCGCCGCTCAAGGACGCAAATTCACGCAGCAGATTTTTCTGCTCCTCGCTCAGCTTGCTCGGTGTCACGATCACTACCTTGATGTGCTGGTCGCCCTGCCCAATACCGCGCAGGCGAGGCACGCCCTTGCCCTTGAGACGGAAGTAAGTGCCCGTCTGGGTACCGGCCGGAATCTTCAGCTTCACCTTTTCGGTCAGCGTCGGAATTTCGATCTCGTCTCCGAGCGCGGCCTGCGCAAACGTCAGCGGCACCTCGCAGTAGATATCGTCGTCTTCACGCTCGAAGAAGTCATGCGGCTTCACGCGAATGACAATATACAGATCGCCCGCAGGGCCTCCGCGTACTCCTCCTTCGCCTTCTCCGCTCATGCGCAGCTGTGCGCCGTCATCCACACCGGCGGGAATCCGCACATGAATTTGGCGCTGCTTGCGGACTCTGCCTGTTCCGCTGCAGGTCGTACATTTATCCTTGACAATTTTACCCGCTCCGCCGCAGTTGGAGCAGGCACGCCGGTTCACCATACGGCCAAATGGCGTATTCTGTACGACTTCTTCCTGCCCGGTCCCCCGGCAAACCGAACACGTTTCCGGATGTGTGCCCGGCTTCGCGCCCGATCCGTGACATGTATCACAGCTTTCCGTGCGCGGAATGGTAATATCCGACTCTTTGCCGAATATCGCTTCCTTGAATTCAATCGTCATGTTGTACTGCAGATCATTCCCGCGCTGCGGAGCGTTCGGATCACGCCTGCCGCCTCCGCCGCCAAAGAACATATCGAATATATCCCCGAAGCCTCCGCCGAAATCGCCCGAAAAACCGCCGCCCATGCCCTGGTTGGGATCTACATGCCCATACTGGTCATAACGAGCGCGCTGTTGCGAGTCGCTCAGAACATCGTAGGCCTCTTTCACTTCTTTAAATTTGGCCTCAGCATCAGCCGCCTTGTTGACGTCAGGATGATACTGACGGGCCAGCTTGCGGTATGCTTTCTTGATCTCATCCTCGCCGGCGCCTTTGGAGACACCCAGCACCTCGTAATAATCACGCTTATCAGCCAATGTTCCACCCCCATGCCTTCAACGAAGTCATCATCTCAAAACAAGGAAAGCCAAAGCACGGGACGCCCCGGCTTTGACCTTCCCTCCAAACGTGGATGCACAACCCGTTATATGCGTATTTCTGAACAGTATATCATACAACGGCGAACTTTACCGGAGCCGGGCCAGGCAAGGCCCCTTAATCCGGATTATGTCCGTGATTAATCCTGCTTCTTGTCTTCGTTTACTACTTCGTAATCTGCGTCCACTACGTTGTCGCGACCGCCTTCTTTAGCCTGCTCGCCTTGTGCCTGCTGGGCTTGCGCTGCCTGCTCGTACAGCTTGACGGACAGCTGCTGAATAATTTCACTCAGTTCTTCCGTTGCCGCTTTGATTTCTTCCAGGTTGTCGGATTCGAGCGTTTTTTGCAGCTTCTCTTTCGCTGCGTTCGCTTTCTCCACCTCGGAAGCGTCGGCTTTGTCGCCAAGGTCCTTGATGGTTTTGTCTACGGAATAAATCAACTGGTCGGCGCTGTTTTTCGCTTCCACAAGCTCCTTACGCTTCTTGTCTTCTTCCGCATGCAGCTCGGCGTCCTTCATCATGCGTTCCACTTCCTCATCACTCAAACCGCTGGAAGAAGTGATCGTGATTTTCTGGCTTTTGTTTGTGCCTTTGTCCGTTGCCGATACGTTAACGATACCGTTGGCATCGATGTCAAAGGTAACCTCGATTTGCGGCACGCCACGTGGTGCAGGCGGGATGTCGCCAAGCTGGAAGCGGCCCAGCGTTTTGTTGCCGGCAGCCATTTCACGTTCACCCTGCAGGACGTGAATTTCAACGCTCGGCTGGTTGTCCGCGTAAGTCGAGAATACCTGCGATTTGCTGGTCGGAATCGTCGTGTTGCGGTCGATCATTTTCGTGAACACACCACCCGCAGTTTCGATACCGAGGGACAGAGGTGTTACGTCCAGCAGCACTACGTCTTTGACGTCGCCTGTCAGAACGCCGGCCTGTACGGCAGCACCCAACGCTACCACTTCATCCGGGTTCACGCCTTTGTGCGGCTCTTTGCCTGTCAGCTTCTTGATCGCTTCCTGTACGGCAGGAATACGGGTAGAGCCGCCGACCAGTACGATTTTATCGATAGCGCTGGCACTCAGTCCGGAGTCACTCATGGCCTGGCGTGTAGGGCCCAGGGTACGCTCAACCAGGCTGGCGGACAGCTCCTCGAATTTCGCGCGGGTAAGGTTGACCTCCAAGTGCTGAGGCACACCGTCCACAACCGTAATAAACGGCAGTGAAATCGTTGTCGTCAATACACCGGATAGTTCCTTTTTCGCTTTTTCCGCAGCATCCTTCAAACGCTGTACAGCTGCTTTATCCTTGCTCAGATCAATGCCCTGATCCTTTTTGAACTCACTCACGAGGAAGTCAATGATGACTTGGTCGAAGTCGTCGCCGCCCAGTTTGTTGTCACCGCTGGTCGCTTTAACTTCGAAGAAGCCGTCGCCCAGTTCGAGAATGGATACGTCGAACGTACCCCCGCCGAGGTCATATACCAGAATGGTTTGATCTTCGGACTTCTCAAGACCGTATGCCAGAGCAGCCGCTGTCGGCTCGTTGACGATACGCAGCACTTCAAGGCCGGCAATTTTGCCCGCATCCTTGGTTGCCTGGCGCTGGCTGTCATTAAAGTAAGCAGGAACGGTAATAACCGCTTGTGTTACCGGCTGGCCGAGATATGCTTCCGCATCCGATTTCAGCTTTTGCAGAATCATCGCCGAAATTTCCTGCGGGGAATAATCTTTGCTGTCAATCGTCTCTTTGTGATTTGTACCCATATGGCGTTTAATGGAAATGATCGTACGATCCGGATTGGTGATCGCCTGGCGTTTTGCCGTTTCCCCTACAATACGCTCTCCGTCTTTTTTGAAGCCTACAACAGAAGGGGTTGTGCGTGCGCCTTCCGGATTCGGGATAACGACCGCTTCGCCGCCTTCCATGACTGCTACGCAGGAGTTGGTTGTACCCAAGTCAATACCGATTACTTTACTCATACGCGTTATGTTCCTCCTTCGGATTGTACCACAGGCATGATGCCCGTTATGGTCTATGTGTAAGGATTTTGTCGAAAAATCCGGGGTATAACATCGTCAATGCCTACATGCTTACTTTAACCATTGCCGGTCGAAGCACTTTATCCTTCAGCATATAGCCTTTCTGGACTTCCTCAACAACGATACCCTCTTCATACTCTTCGCTTTCCACCTGCATAATCGCCTGGTGGAATTCCGGATTGAACGGCTTGCCGACCGCTTCCATCGCAGTTACTCCTTCAGCGGTCAGAACTCCTTCCAGCTGGCGGAAGATCATGCCTACGCCCTTGGCGAAGGATTCAGACTCCGCACCCTGCGGAGCCGTAGCCAGCGCGCGTTCGAAATTGTCCACGACCGGCACCAGCTCGGTTACCAGCTTCATGGAAGCGTATTTCGCAAGCTCTTCTTTCTCCTTCTGTGTCCGGCGGCGGAAATTATCATAATCAGCCTGTACACGCAGAAGACGCTGCTGCTGCTCTTCAAGCTCTGCACGAAGACGGGTCGCTTCACTGTTCTCCCCGGCTTCAACGGAGGCTGCCTCATTCACCGGCTCCCCGCCTGTATCCTGAGCAGTCCCGTTGACTTCGGGGGTCTCCTCAGCATTCAGCTGCTGTTCTTCTTCCTGAACCGTTTGTTCATCTTTCAAGATGTTCACCTCCTTAAGGTAGTACGACAACGGCGCTGCTTGCGATCCCCATCATGCCGTTTTATCTGAAACGCTCTGTCAGCATATTCGTCAAATCCTTGGAAAGGATACCCAAAATGCTGATGACCCTCGCATACTCCATGCGGGTAGGACCCAGAATGCCGATCGTACCGAGTGCTTCACCGTCAATTGCATAGGTTGCGGTAATCAGGCTGCAGTTGGCAAAAGCCTCGTGATCGTTCTCCGTGCCGATACGGACCTGAACTTCAGGCGCACCTTGCACGGGTGCCATCATCTTCAAGATGGTAGGTGTCTCTGACAGCAAGTCAAGTATATTCTTGACCTTATCCACATCTTTGAATTCAGGCTGGATCAGCATATTCGTGGTCCCGCTCAAATAGAGACGCTGGTCCGATTCGCCCTCGAACGCCATATCCAGCACTTTGATCACATCCTCGAACTGGGAGAGATGCCGCTGCATTTCCTGTCCCAGGATAGTGTGCATGCGCATCTTCAGTTGATAGATCGGCGCTCCCACCAGTTTGCGGTTGAGCATATTAATGACATTCTCCATATCGGACACCGAGATGCCCGGCGGGAGTTCAACCGTCTTGTTCTCCACATGCCCCGTATTCGTGACAATAATGGCTACGGCCGTATGCTCATTCAGCGGAAGCAATTGAAAATGGCGCAAAGAAGTATGAAAAACTTCCGGTCCCAGCAGGATGGAAGTATAATTCGTCATATGGGAAAGAATGCCGGATGCATGCTGAATCACCTGTTCCATAGCATTTAGCTTTTCGGCATAAAAGGTCTTCAGCTCGCGCATTTCCTGCGGTCCCAGCTTGGTCAGCGGCACCAGATGGTCGACATAATAACGATATCCTTTATGTGACGGAATCCGTCCTGCAGACGTATGGGGCTGCTCCAAATATCCCTGCTCCTCCAAGTCCGCCATTTCATTGCGGATGGTTGCCGGACTGAAGCCGACATCCTTTCTCTTGGATATGCTGCGGGATCCCACAGGCTCAGCCGAACGGATATAGTCGTCGATTATGGCATTCAGAATCAATCTCTGACGTTCGGTTAACATGCGAGCTCCTCCCTTGCTGTCCAAACAGGATCAAGATGGTTTTAAGAA
Source organism: Paenibacillus medicaginis (assembly GCF_042138635.1). Classification (NCBI taxonomy): domain Bacteria; kingdom Bacillati; phylum Bacillota; class Bacilli; order Caryophanales; family Paenibacillaceae; genus Paenibacillus; species Paenibacillus medicaginis. Next base: position 41,842 of record NZ_JBHIRY010000024.1, read on the forward strand.
ATCATTAGCACTCACAATTGACGAGTGCTAACCAGTAATACAAAAATACCAAACCGACCTGAGTATTGTCAAGTCGGTTCAACACCTTTGCTGCGCCTATCTCATCGCAGTCAAATAAATCCTTCATTGTCCAGGATAATAAGTGCTTCTCTCAAATTTCCAAAGCATCTTCAAGGTAGCTTGATATCTGGTTCAGCAGGTACAACCCAAACCCGAAAAACTTCAGTATCTTCCTTTGATAAACCTGTTTCTGTATGCACGTTAAATTTTTTTACCGATGCTAAGCGATAAGCAAGCACATAAGCTACTTTATAATCAGGGGTAATATATCCATCATAGTTTCGGGCATGGATCTCGTTTGAAATAGAGCCTGCCCATTCTTCGGCTTCTCTAAGTGTTTCGAAAAAAATTTTATCACTATGCCAGCGAAGATTCATATAAAAAACCTCCCTTTTTGATTTTTTTTATTCTCATTTCGGTTTATAGTTCTACATATCAAGCAGTTGACGAGAGAGTAAAATAATGGATTAAACTATCCAATCATGAAACACTCGCCTGAACTCTAGAAATCATTGCATCATAAATCATTCAAGAACCCTAGCATACTCAATTTGTGATTTATCCAAATTCATCTATCGGATAGGAGTGAGCTATACACCGTGAACTATGCCAACTGGCGAGATTATTTGACATGAAGATAAAGAGTACACTGCAGGTACGTTGGATCAGGAATATGAAGAAGCTCCTCAAACTGACCTTCCTTCAAATTGGCTATAAACATATGAAAACACCTCATCTTCTACTGGTCTTTTAATCACCAGTATTGACAGGTGTTTACATGAATAACATCGAAGAAGCGAAAATAATCGCCTAAGTCTTGTGTTTTACCACCAAATAATGATTAGGGTTGGTTAGTTAATTCAATTCACCCGGCATCTAATATAACGATAGGCCCCTACTTTGGGATCTTTTACAGAAGTAATTGTCCAATAGAAGTAGACAGTATCATTTTTTTTAAGAGTCCCTCCGCCAGATTGACCAATGTAATTGTAATTCTTTAAACTCCCATGAAAATTATATGTAGAAGTATTAGTGTGAGGGACATAGGGAGGATTTATTGAGTTTCCATTTACTGTAGCGCTAATCATTGAAACTATCACCGTTGAACCAAGAAGAGTTCTGGCAGTAGGAGTTAAATTAAACCCCCATGCTAAGGATCTATTATCACCGCCAGCATTTGCTACTTGTACGGGAATATTCGAAACTTCATTATAAAATGTTCCTTGGCAAGCAGGAATTCCGTCATCGGGATCTTCAGCAAAAGGCTCAATAGTCATTCCCTCATTTGTCGTTCCCCAAAAATCCCCGCCTGAGTGTGATTCATTTCCATTTTCCAACTGTGCTGCAGCATTCACTGGGAGAGTTGTAGAGAAAAATAAAAAGTAAAAAGCCAAAATTAATAATAACCATTTTTTTGTACAAAATGCCTTTTTAACTTGCTCCATAAACCTACCTCCTCATGATAATATAGGACCTTAATAAAACGATTTCGATAAATTTGAATGAATAGATTTTAGTTAAAATCCCCCCTTTATAAGGTTCCCGTAGGCAGAGAGACACGGAACAGTGATAAAGTAATTCCTGATGAAACCATGGAAAATCGGAACGGTGGAATTTGAATTCCTAGAACGTGCCTCAACGGTATTCAAAGAGAGGACGAATAATGGAACTTACTCCTAAAAAAATAATATTTTCACAACGAGAACATTACATTTCGCAAGTTGTATGATACATAAAAAAATACATTATTATCAACTAAATTCCAATAGTTCATTAGCACTAAATATGTTTTACTGAACGTTCGAGAAAACGCAATAAAGCGTGTGGTACAAATTCATATACAAAGAAAGTACTGAAAACAGCTGTAAATCCACCTCCTCGAAAAGCGCAAACGGGTATCAATGAAGGTGTCTTCCATTTCGATAAACCCCATATCCCTTATTGGGCACAACAAAAAAACTGAACCGACTCGGACCTCCCCAAGTCAGTTCAGCTGTTTCAATACGGCGATTTCATCGCAGGCATGCTGCTTGCTGCAGTGTATGCAGTCTGTCCAAACCTTCTCCGGGAAGATTTCTTTGTTTACGATCTCAAAACCGTTTTTAATAAAAAAAGACACCTCATACGTAAGCGCCATAACCTTCGGAATGTTCTGACGCTTCGCTTCCTCAATCAATCCGTCCACCAGCTTTGAGCCGATCCCCATGCCTTTATAGCCTTCGGAGATTCCGAGCGAGCGTACTTCAACAAGGTCTGTACCAAGCTTGCAAAGCGATCCGCAGCCGACCACCTGGCCGTCGACTTCAGCTACGATGAACGTATCGAGCTGGCGCCTCAGCACCTCACGGGAACGTGGAAGCATAATGCCCCGCTCGGCATAACCGCTGATCATTTGATATAAAGGCTCCACATCGTCAGGAACCGCATTTCTGCATAAAACCTCTTTGCAAACCGAAGCCATCCCGCTCTCCTCCTGCATCACGCTGTAAAAGATATGAATAAATATACAACACGGCGCATGAGATTGCAAGCTAGGAATTTACCGCCACCGAACCTATAAATTCGCCGAATACGTCATTGCCGAACAGAATTCCCCGCTCGCTCAGACGGTAGCCGACGGGTGTCTGCTCAAGCAGTCCGGCAGCCAGCATTTTGGCAAGCGGCCGGGCAAACACCTCATCCAGCGGCTGGCCAAATTGACGGTTGAAGCGCTCGGAGGTTACCCCCTCCGCCATGCGCAGCCCCACCATCATAAAATCCTCCATCGCTTCCGCTGCCGGAACCGGGAAGCTGTCGAGGCGCGGAAGCCCTTTGCCTGCAGCTTCGATATAAGGATTGATCCCTTTAATGTTCATATGACGCTGTCCTGCCACATACCCGTGAGCGCCTGCACCAAGGCCGTAATAATCTTCATTTCGCCAGTATGTCATGTTGTGGCGGCTTTCAAACCCTGGCTTGGCAAAATTGCTGATCTCATATTGGACATACCCCGCCTGCTTCATCCGGCTCATGAGCAGCAGATACATCTGCAGCTCGTCGTCTTCATGCGGGAGCGGCAGCTGGTTTTTCTGGTACATCGTATGGAACAGCGTATTCTCTTCAACCTTCAGGCTATAAATTGAGTAATGTGGCAGTCCGAGCTCCAGCGCCCTGCTGATGCTCTCATCCAGCATATCCACCGTCTGGTTCGGCAGGCCGAACATCAGATCGATGGACAGATTGGTTAGACCCGCCGCGCGAGCATTCTCCAGGCTGCGGTATACGTCATCCGTATTATGGATGCGGCCAATGCCGCTCAGCAGCGAATTCTGGAACGCCTGCACACCAAAGCTGACCCGGTTAACCCCGCCTTCCTTCATGACAGACAGCTTCTCCAGATCCGTCGTTCCCGGATTGGCTTCCATGGAAAATTCGATATCATCCGACCAGGCAGGGAAATAGGTACGCACCGATTTCAGAAAATATTCCATCTCTTTGGGCGTCAGCACGGTCGGCGTCCCCCCGCCGACAAATATCGTCTTGATTTTACCCGGGGGGTTCAGCCTGACCGTATGCTCCATTTCACGCTCCAGCGCCTGCAAATAGTCCATCACCGGCTGGTCCTTCAAGACGTAGGAATTAAAATCACAGTAAAAGCATTTGTTCGTACAAAAGGGAATATGAATATACACCGCTTTGGGTGCGGAAGAATCTTGTTCGTGTCCAGTGGACAGGGTCATGCAAAATCACTCCTTGCTTGCAGCGGGCGGCCCGGCCTTCAGCAGCGGCTCAGGATATACAGCCCATATATTTTGAAAAGGGAAAGCCGATCAGGCTTTCCCTTAGATAAAGGTACATATCATACGTTATTTGCGCCAAAAGGCTTATTCGTCAATTTTCAGGACGGCCATGAAGGCTTCCTGAGGAACCTCTACGTTACCTACCTGCTTCATGCGCTTCTTGCCCTCTTTCTGTTTCTCCAGCAGCTTGCGCTTCCGGGAGATATCGCCTCCGTAACACTTGGCAAGCACGTTTTTACGCATGGCTTTAACCGTTTCACGTGCCACAACCTTCGTTCCGACAGAAGCCTGGATCGGCACCTCGAACATTTGGCGCGGAATCAGTTCGCGCAGCTTCTCGCAAATGATGCGTCCACGGTGATAGGCCCGCTCACGGTGAACGATGAAAGACAGGGCATCCACCTGCTCTCCGTTCAGCAGAATATCCATTTTCACCAGATTGGACTGGCGGTAGCCGGACAGCTCGTAATCAAACGAGGCATAACCCTTGGTGCTTGATTTCAGCTGGTCAAAGAAATCATATACGATCTCGGACAGCGGAATTTCATAGGTAATGGTCACCCTCGTCGTATCCAGGTACTCCATATTCACATACTCGCCACGCTTGGTCTGGCACAGTTCCATAACCGTTCCTACATAATCGTTAGGTACGATAATACCAGCCTTTACATAAGGCTCTTCAACATAATCGATACGGCCGATTTCCGGATAGTTGGATGGGTTGTCGATTTCGATGGAGGAGCCGTCCGTCAGCTTGATACGGTAAATAACGCTTGGCGCTGTCGTAATCAGCGGAATGTTGAATTCCCGTTCGATACGCTCCTGGATGACATCCATGTGCAGCAGGCCGAGAAAGCCGCAGCGGAAGCCGAAGCCCAGGGCGCTGGACGTTTCCGGCTCGAAGCTCAGCGATGCGTCGTTCAGCTGCAGCTTCTCCAGAGCCTCGCGCAGATCATTGTAGTCGGACGTATCAATCGGATACAGGCCGCAGTATACCATCGGATTGATTTTGCGGTAGCCCGGAAGCGGCTCCAGAGTCGAATTTTTGGCATCTGTAACCGTATCGCCGACACGTGTATCGCCAACATGTTTGATGCCTGCGACGATAAAACCTACGTCCCCGACATTCAGTTCGTCCACGATCGTCATCCGTGGCATGAATGCGCCCACCTCAATGACCTCGAACGTCTTGTCGGTAGCCATCATTTTGATTTTGGAGCCTGCCTTGATTTTGCCGTCCACGACGCGCACATACACGATAACTCCTTTATAAGGGTCATAGTGCGAGTCGAAAATCAGGGCCTTCAAAGGATTGTCCGGATTGCCCTGCGGCGCGGGCACGGACTTGACAACCTGCTCAAGAATTTCCTTGATGCCGATGCCCGCCTTCGCGGAAGCCAGCACCGCTTCGCTGGTGTCCAGGCCGATCACATCTTCAATCTCCTGCTTCACCCGCTCCGGATCGGCGCTCGGAAGATCAATCTTGTTGATCACCGGCAGAATTTCAAGATCATTGTCAAGCGCCAGGTACACGTTGGCCAGCGTCTGTGCCTCAATGCCCTGGGCGGCATCCACAACCAGCAGCGCCCCTTCACAGGCGGCAAGACTGCGGGAGACCTCATACGTGAAGTCTACGTGCCCCGGGGTGTCGATCAAGTTCAGAATATACTCCTCACCGTTATCCGCCTTGTATTTCAGCCGGACCGCCTGCAGCTTGATGGTGATGCCCCGCTCGCGTTCCAGCTCCATCTGGTCAAGCACCTGCTCCTGCATTTCGCGGGAGGTGAGAGCCCCTGTGTACTCCAGAATCCGGTCCGCCAGCGTCGATTTGCCGTGGTCTATATGTGCAATGATGCTGAAGTTGCGAATTTTATTCTGTCTCGCTAAAATGTCCGTCATGCCTTACCCCCACACAAAGCCTAGTGTCAATCGCTTCATTATACCAGTTGCGTGGGGTCGCATCAATGTCTCTGCAATAAAAGTTGGGGGTAGGCCGTTCTGTCCCCATTTCATAACCTTCTTCATCCTCGGTGGCATCAATTCGTCAAACCGTCAAACAGAGATACCACCCACTCGATCCCCTTCTTCGACGCCTGTTGCAGCAGACCTGCCGTTTTGTCGGCCATGACATCCACGGAAGCCTCACCCGTGTGCGGCGTCTGCTGCAGGGAGGCCTGACTCTCCGTCTGGGCCTGAAGCTGCCCATACACGCCTCCGCTCTGCCCTTCCACCTGCACCACCGTCATGGAGGGAGCAGGCGAAAGCGGGACTGCCGGCGTATCCTCCACCACCGTTTGTGTCAGATCTTCAACATCCTCCTGCGGCTTCGTCTGATCCCAGGAAGGCCCATACACGCTTCGCATCCCCGAGCTTGCCAGCTGCATGCCGAGCACCAGCCCCAATCCGACCAGACAGATGAACAGCAAGGCTCTTCTTCCAAAACGGGACATTCCCCCGCCTCCTCTTCTCAGATTTTTATTCCCACTGCTTCAGGCTATCTGGCCTGGCCGGCTTCTTCTTTGCTTTTCCCCGTGTTGTCCGCAACCTTCGGAGCTTCCTTATCCTCTTTATCTTCTTTAGCTTCCTTAGTTTCCTTGGTTCCTTTATCTGCGGCATCCGCCTTGATCACCTTGTTACCTTCCCAATATACCTCCGCCAGCATGTCGGCGAAGGCGTCGGACGTGCGCTTCAGTTCCTCCTCTGTGTTATCAATCCCGCCGATTTCTATCAATATGCTGTTCGGAGAGAGAGACTGATTATACTCACCATTATTTCCTCCTCCTCCGTCCTTGCCCCAGACACCGCGTGACACGCCGGGATACTTCTTCTCAAACTTCTCGTGAATCTTGGCGGCGAAGGCTTCGTTTTCACGCCAATTTTTGTTGTCATGGCCGATGATAAAGTAAATTTTGGCATAGCTTAGGCCGTCAATGACTGCTGTCGTTTTATCATGGCGCTGGGAGTCGCGGTGAATATCGATCAGATAGGTCAGATCTTCGTTTTGCGAGAGCGCTTCTTTTACGGTTTGGCGTGAATATTTGTAAGAATAATTCCAGTTATAGTCCTTTACTGTCGTTACATAATCCTTGTCGACGTGCTGAGTGCCGATCCCCTGTTTCTCAAGCCGTTTGGCTACAAAACTCCCCACCCTGGACACATTCGCGGACGGTGAGGAAGAACTGGGATTGCTGCTGCTTTTGCTCAAAAGCGGGTTGTAGGCCTCGCGCGGATGGGAATGATAGATTAATATGCGGTTTCCATCCGTTTTGGACGCGCCGCCCTTCACAGGTGCATCGTCTCCCTTTCCATCCTCCTCTGAAGCCGGCGGCTCTTCGTCTGCCGTCTTGTCCGGGGGTGCGGGCGGAATCTCGCCGGAGCCCGTAATTCCCGGATCCGGCTGATAGTCCTCCGGAGCCTCGACCAGCCGGTTGCCGGAGCCTGTCCGCAGCAGGACAGGACTGCCGGCAGCCATACCCGGTATTTCGCGGGCGACCAGGCTTTTCGGATCCTGCGGATTTACCCCGGTCAGCAGTTGGAACGCGAGCGTGGTCATCTGCTGCGCCGAAAAGGCGGAGACCCGCTTGTCTTCCTTGAGATGGGGAATTTCCATGCCAAGCATGTCCGCAAAGAAAGAATTTGAGACCGAGGCGGCAAGCCCCTTCATGGAGGAAACGGGAGAAGATTGCAAACGGTTCTCCGCGATGCCTCCCAGGCCCAGCGCCACAAAGAACAAGGCTGTTCCTGTAACGAGTACGACAAGCGTATGGCCCATGGCCATCACGCGGATCATTCCCCTTTTCCACTTTCCTATGTTCCAGATTTGAAATTTGCCCATTTCCAGAGCCGTCCTCCTTCATTTTCAATGAAGCCCGGCCTTTCAAGTCCGTCGGAGCTTCCGTATTGGGATAATCTCTTATACTTCAACTCTATGAACGGAGAAGAATTGCTAGAACGGACAAGCAGAAAAAACCCGCCTGTGATCAGCGGGGGAAAGAAAAGCAATATAGGTTAATGCGTGTAAGCGGCGACGTTGTCCGGAGTAACGGCCTCATGCAGCGCTGCATTCAAGCCTGTAGCGATAATATTTGCAATATCTTCAATAAATTTGTCCACTTCCTTCGGGGTGACAATCAGGTCATGACCGAGCGGCTGCAGCACTTCCTTCACCAGTTGCAGTCGCTCCTGCTCGGAAATGGAGTTGAGCATTCCCATAATGGCCTCTCTCTGGGCGGTGTCCTTGCCTAAATGAGATTTCATCATTTCCAGGGAGTCGTTCACTATGGTTGATGCATAACAGACGGTTGGAACACCGATAGCGATGCAGGGGATGCCCAAAATCTCTTTGGTAATACCGCGGCGTTTATTGCCGATGCCTGATCCGGGGTGGATGCCGATATCCGCCACCTGAATCGTGGTGTTGATTCGTTCCAGCGACCTGGAGGCCAGGGCATCAATGGCGATAATCAGCTCGGGGCGTGTTTTTTCCGCAATGCTCTGCACAATTTCACTGGATTCAATGCCCGTCGTACCGAGCACACCCGGCGCTATTGCACTGACCTCACGGTAACCCGGATTCACCTGATCCGGCATCAATTCGAAATATTGGCGTGTGATCATAAGATTCTCCACCACCAGCGGCCCGAGCGAATCGGGGGTGACATTCCAGTTCCCGAGACCGACGACCAGCACCCTTGCATTGGGAGAAACGCCCATTTTACGTATGAAATCTTCCATTTCTTTGGCGAAGATGTACGAAACGCGATCCTGCAGCCCGGAGTCTCCTTCCCTCAGCTTGGGGATTTCCAGCGTAACATAATTGCCCTGTACACGCCCAATCTGCTGTGCTCCCGTTTCATCCATTACATTCAGCCTTGTAATCCTGATGCCATCCTGCTCCTCCACATCTTCCTGTACTCCCGGAATAGGCTGTTGCTGCCCGCGGCCCGCCAATTCCCTTGATTCAATCGCGAGGTCCGTCCTTACCGAATAGTTTTGCAAATCGAGATCCATCATCACGCCTCCTTAAAGTTTCTCTTTTTCTATAGTGTGCGAGATTCGTCACCTTAATATGCATACAAACCCTGTGGGACTGATTCGGGAACAGGCTTTCTAAATGTTTTTCATATTGCTTTTTCAAATTTGCCATGCTAAAATATTTTAAGTTGTGAAACGTTTGTGTTCATAAGGAATGCCTTTACAGGAGGTGAATGGAATGCCGAACATCAAATCCGCTGTTAAACGCGTTAAGACGAGCGAAAAACGCCGTGCGTTGAACGCTTCCCAAAAATCCGCGCTGCGTACTGCAGTGAAAGCTGCTGATCAAGCGCTGGCTAATAACGAAGCTGAAACTGCAGCAGCTGCTTTCAAAGCCGCTTCCACTAAGCTGGACAAGGCTGTAACTAAAGGTCTGATCCACAAAAATGCTGCAGCCCGTAAAAAGTCCCGCTTGGCGAAAAAACTGAACGCTCTGAATGCCCAGGCATAATTAGCGCTTCTAATACGACTATGAAGAAAAAATCCTGAACGGTTGATCACCGATCAGGATTTTTTGGCATTTCACCGATTTCATTCATACCGTCTGTGCCCCAAGTTTTAGAAAAAACAGCTCCATGCCGAGCACTTTGTCCACCCCTCCGGTTTTCATCCGGTAGTCCAGCTCTGCCAGCTCATTTAAAATCCAGCGCAGCTGCTCAGGTCGGAATCGGCGGGCCTGCTCGCCCGCAATTTTGACGGCGTACGGATGCAGCCCAAGCTGTCCGGCCATCTGCTGCTGGGAGTAGCTCTGCTGGGCCAGCTCCTTCACCTGCAAAATAATGCGGAACTGGCGGGTGATGAGGGCGGCGATTTTAATCGGCTCTTCACGCTGCTTCAGCAGCTCATAAAAAATGGACAGCGCGTTCTCCATCCGCAGATTGGCCAGCTCCTCTACCATGACAAAGACGTTCTGTTCCGTGCTGCGCGCGACCAGCGAATCGATATCCTTTACGCCGATTGTACCACCCTCGCCTGCGAAAAGACACAGCTTGTCGATTTCGGCCGCCAGCGCCTGCAGCCCCGTCCCGGCATTGCGGACCAGCGCTGCTGCGGCCCCCGCTTCGAGGGCGACATGCCGTTCCGCCGCACGCTTCTCCACCCAGGACAGTAGCTCCTCGCTGCTTAGCGGACTGAAAGTAAGGACAGTTGCCGCATTTTTGATCTGCTTGACAATTTTTTTGCGTTCATCCAGCTTGTCTGCATGCACCATAAATACGATCACGCTGTACTCTGCCGGATTCTCTATGTAGGCGGCAAGCGTATCCAGGCGATGCTCCACTTTGCCGCCGTCCTTGCCGGCCGTAAATACCCCCGCGTCCCTGACTAGCACAAGCTTCTTCGGCACCAGAAAAGGAACGGTCTCCGCTTCCTCCACGACCGCATCCAGCGGTGTATCCGCCAAATCATAGGGGATAACGGCAAATTCGCGATGCTCCTCCTCAATGACGTGCTCCTGCAGCATGTCCACGAACTGTCTCATCTGATATTTCTCTGTGCCATATAACAGATACACCGGAGCGATATCGCCTTTCCGGATTGCTTTCGCTGCTGTTTTCAAATCCATCACGGCTCACCTCCACCGATTTATCCTAACAGATATTTGGAGCCGCGAAAAGCCTTGGACAGCACGAAGGACCCCCGCGCGAAGCGAGGGCCATAGTGATGTGCTTAAAGAGGTAGTTCAAAAAGTCATCTTTTGATCACGAAGCAAATCAGGAAGCGGACTCGACATCGAATCTTGAATTCAGCCGGGACTTCCGGTGCTCACGTACCCTAAGTACGCTCCGCTCCTCAGTCCCTTGCTTCATCCAACCTTCTCGGTGCTGAAAACCTGACTTTTTGAACACGTACTTAAAATGGCAAGGGGTTAGTTCGGTTACTCCGTAACCTGGGGAACTGTGTAGATATAGTTACTCACCGTGCCGTCCTGCTCCGTTGAATAGGTGAACGTTGTGCTGTCTTCCGACCAGCCCCCCCCTATCCAGGTTCCGTTCAAAGTTCGGACCTCCATGGCGATTTTCTCGGAGCCATCCTCCGACTGCTTATACACGGTCAGCTTCTTACCTTGCACTTCAACAATAAACTGGCCGTCCGGCGACTCGTTGGCAGGCCGCTCGGAAGCTTTCGAGCTGAATGTATCGTTGCTCCCAGGCTCTGCCGTGATCTCCATACTGGAAGCATCCCCTGAGATATCGTTCTGGATTTGGCTTTCTCTCAGTAATGGATTGTCGGTAGGTCCCAGCTTCTGCTCTTGGGCAGCACTGTTCGTTCCGGTGCCGGGCTCTGCGCCTGGAGCTGTTGCGTTTTGGGAGCCATCGCCTGCGGATTTGCCATCCTCTTTAGAAGAAGCGATAAATGTTTGGAACTCAGGCTCCTGCTCCGTCTGACTGTCGCCTGCTTTCTGGGACTGCTCTGCCTTCGGGGCATCCTCCGCTTTTGGCGTCTTCTCAGACGCGGGCTTTGAAGAGGCTTCTTCAGAGGTTCCGGTATTCTCTTTGGCAGAGCTGGTATCACCGGCTGGCGATTCCTTCAGCGATTCAGCTTTGCTGCCAATGGAATTGTCAGCTTTCTCCGTGGGCTCTTCTTCCCTGGATAAGGATTGGGCTGGCTCGTCATTAGCGGCATTAACAGCATCATCCGGCTGGGAGTCCTTCGCATCCGGTTTCATTTCCTCCGTCACCGGCTTGCCGGAAGATGCAGCCTTATCCTTGGACGGATCTGCTGCCGTGCTGCTGTCCGCCGCGGAATCCGTTTTCTTAGGATCGCTCTTTTCTTCTCCGCCGCTGGCATTATGCGTGTTCGCCTCTGACCCGGTATTCTCATCGATCATCTGCATTTCCGCATTCTCCACTGCCTTGGGCTCGTAGGTAATGGCCACGACTCCCAGAACTGCCGCCGCTGCTGCCACTCCGAGCGCTGCACGTCCTGCAGCCTTTTTCCACCATGGAAGCGGCTCGCTTGGCTGTTTCCGGCCAGGACTGCCCTGCAGGGTGACAGGCTTCATCTCCTGAAGCGCACTGCCCTGCTCTCTGCGCGCCTCATCAATGGCATCAAGCTGCGGCAAAATGGCATCGACCAGGCTGTACTTTGGAGTGACGGCCGGCAGTTCTTCAAGGTCCCGTGACAGTGCCTGCAATATATGAAACTTTTCCGCACAGACCGGACATTCCGCAACATGATCCAGCAGTTCGGACGTTTCCAGCTCGTCCAGATCGTGATCCACATAGCGCTGCATTAGGTCCATCACCTCTTCACACTTCATCCTGATACACCACCTTTCTGGTATTCCTGTAACAGTCCTTGCAGCTGCTGCCTTGCCCGGTACAAGTAAGATTTGACTGTATTGAGAGGCAAATCGAGAGAGTCAGCAATTTCGTTATAGGAGAAATCTTGCAGGTATCGCAATACGATAACCGTCCGGTGATGCTCCGGCAGTTGATTAATTGCTTCACGAACATCCTTTGCCATATATTGAGACAGGACTTCACCTTCTACATCCTGCGAATCACTGAACACCATTTCATGCTCTTCGATCGAGACAGAAGGCTTGTTCCTTCTGAACTTATCAATGCAGATGTTGGTCACAATGCGCTGCACCCATGTTTTGAACTGGGCCTTTTCCTCGTAGGAATTAATCTTGGAGTAGATTCGAATGAGTGCTTCCTGTGCGGCATCCATGGCATCTTGTTCATTGTTGAGAATGTAGTATGCTGTTCGGTATACATGCTGTTCTATTTCTCTTAAAAGGGTTATTAGAGCGTCGCGATCGCCTGATTGAGCGGCCCTGATGAGCTCCTGCTCTACCACAAAGGATCCCCCTCTCCTTGCATTATTACAGACGGATGCACCGTAAAAATTGTTGCAGCCGAATCGTCTGTTTTCGTAAATTCATTAATTTTTTCAGGAAACAAGATTAATACTCTCCTTAGAATAACAGAAAAAGGGAGGTTAGTCACCCGAATTACAGCGGCTCAGGCGCTGCCAGCTTATGCCTTATTTCGAAGTTGCCGCCGCTCACCCTCATTTGGATTTCCCCTTGGGTGTCTGTCCGGTAAATATCAGTCCCCGACCGGTTCAAACGCTCCAGCACCCCTTCGTTCGGATGCCCGTATGTATTGTTCACTCCGGCGGAGATGACAGCTGCGGCAGGCTTCCAATAAGACAGCCATTCCTCCGACGTAGACGTCTTGCTGCCATGATGGGCTACCTTCAGAACGTCTACGCCTTCATGACGCTCATTTTCTGCCCCTTCCTGCCCGATCCATAATTGCTCCACCGCCGCATCCATATCTCCGGTAAACAGAAAAGACGCTCCCGCCATCTCCAGCAGGAACACTACGGATTGCTCATTTTGCTCTTCTGCCACAGGCAGCCTCTCCTTCTTATCCTCCGGATGCATGAAAAGAAGCCTGGTCTGCCCGTCTGGCTTCAGCTCCAGCCCGCGGCTTGCGCCATACACCGGAATATCCTGCTCCAGACAGATTTGCAGCAGCCCGTCTATCGAGTCCTTGCCTGTCAAAGTCCCGTTGAATATTAAGGACTTCACTGGAATTCCCTCCAGCACCGCCTGCATTCCCCCTGCGTGGTCCTGGTCCCCGTGTGTCAAAATAAGCGCATCCAGCTGATGCACGCCTCTTTGTTTAAGCAGCGGGACGACCGTTTTCGCGCCTACTTCGTAGGGATCCTTCCGCCGCTTCCAGGCATTCTTGCCTGTGTTGAAATCCATGGTTCCCCCGGCATCCACCAGCAGATGCCTGCCTTCCGGGGTTGTGATCAGGATGCTGTCTCCCTGGCCCACATCAATGAATTGGACAAGCCCTGCTCCGCCGTTATCCGGCGTCCGGTAGCCCATGTACAGCAATGCCAGAAAGCATAAACACAGGCCCGCAAAAGCTATATAATCCCTTCCTGTCATACGGACTCCGGCATATTTGGCAGCACCTTCGGCATACCAGGACACCGACCATTCCGGCACAGCGGACAAGCCAAGCGGCTCGGGACGCGGCCTATGCTGTTCGTGTGCACGGATCCCCTGTCCGGTGCGGTTCAGTTCTGCCGTCAGTGGCTGTGTATCATATTCTGCAAAGGTTGGAGATCGCGAATCCCACCATCTTTTTACAATAAGCAGCAAACCATAAAGCACCCCGTAATAGACCAGCACCCACCAAATGGAGGTGGAAGGCCATATCGTGACGTATCCGTCAAATCCATTCAGCCACTTTACCAACGTGAATGTGAGCTCATTCAGCCGTTCGGCCGGCCATGCGAGCAAGCGTGCTCCTCCCGCCCAGCCAAACGAGAGCAGCAGCGCTGCCGCTCCTAAAGGAAGCACAATGAGGGTAAGGACAGGGACAAGAACGAAATTGGCGGCAGTAGATAATAAAGAAAACTGATTGAAGTAAAAAATAGTCAGCGGAAAAGAAACCAGCTGTGCGGTGATCGTGATGGAGGCGGACCCGCCAAGGGCAGGTGGCCATGCTGCAAATACCGGTCTGAGCAGCGGCCCATAAATCATTAACCCTGCTGTCACAAGGAAAGACAGCTGAAAGCTGACGTTGACGAGCAGGTAAGGATTCCAGAGCAGCATCATGATTGCTGCCGCACAGAGTGTATTCAGCCCGTCCTTCAGAAGTCCCCGCCTTGCTGCATAAAGACCGATCATTGCCATGATCCCGGCCCTCACCACAGACGGGGAACCGCCGGTAATGAGGACATATGCAGGGACCAGGGCAAACACAATCCATAAAGCCGACTCCCGTGTGAACCGCAGCAGTCTGAGCATATAGAGCAGCCCTGCCGTAAATACGGCGACATGCATGCCGGAAATGGCAAGTATATGCGTCAGTCCGAGACGTGTAAATTCACCATACAGACCAGGGTCAATGTCGTCCGTGATGCCCAGCACCAGGCCTTTCATGAACCCGGCATGGATCTGCGGCGCAAAGGCCGTATCCATCCGTTCTCCAAGCAGGATCCTGGCGTTATCACTCCAGCGCAGCAGGCTGTACCTGCTCCACGAGCCTGTCTCCAGAATGAGCACGGAATCGGCTCCTTTGCTCTGCAGCAGCCAATGGATTTGCCGGGTTTTCAGATAATTCCGGTAATCGAAGCCGCCAAAATTTCTTGCTCCCTCCGGGTTCTTCATCGCCCCTGCCAGTGTGATCCGGTCCCCCCTGGACCAGGCTCTGGCAGTATTCTGCTCCTCCTGCGCGGCGAGCTTGACCTGCACAAGCACTTTTTCTGATATCTCGCGGGTCTGTGCGGACTCCGCTGTGTCACCGAGAGCAGCAAGCTCCAGTTCAAACTCCGCTTTATTTCCGTCAACCTCCACGGGAGACGCGATCCGGCCTTCCGCCCGCACCGTCCTGCCGTCAAGCTCACCGCTCCCGGTATTCAGTACCTGAGGAATGCGGCTTGCCTGAAAATGATCATACAGCTCCCAATACAGTCCGCCGGCGGTTAAAATCAAAAAATACAGCAAAGCCTTCCGCCATGAGATTTTGCACAGCCACACGGCCAGCGGCAGCATGAAGAGGATACCTGCCCATATGCCAAGCAGCACTTCCCCGGAATAAAGGCGGGCAGCCCCGAGGCCTGTAATCCAGCATACCGTCGCGGCAAGCAGCGGCCTGTTGTTCATGATGTTCCTCCTTTGCAATAAAAAAAGAACCTCTGCCCGCGCTCTTCGCGGCAGAGGTTCCTCCTCTTGCAATCATTAATTTGATATTTTCATCCATGTCTGATGTGGCGGCTGATAGTTTTCCATCTGTCTGAACACGATACCCTTCTGCTCCATAAGCTTCTTCACCTTGCCCGCGTCCTTCGGGTAAGGGCGATGATAGATCACTTCAACAATGCCGCTGTTTGCCAGCATATTGGAGCAGGTCCAGCACGGCTCATCCGTGACATACACGGTTGAGCCTTCCCGGTCGATCCGGTCCGTGAACAGCAGCAGGTTCTGCTCCGCATGGATCGTGCGGATGCAACGCTGCTTTTTGACTAATTCCTCTCTGCCATCCGTCACGACAAGCTCGACCTCTTCGGAAATCATGCAGCCTGCTTCGGAGCAGTCCAGGACTCCCGAAGGGGCTCCGTTGTAGGCTGTACCCAGCAGCTTTTTCCCCTGCACAAGCACTGCCCCGACGTGGCGGCGCGGACAGCGGGAGCGGGTCGACACCATATAGGCGATATCCATAAAATACGTATCCCAGTCTTTGCGTCCCTCGGCGCTCATATCTTACCTCCAGCACACAAGTAGTGATATTGGCACTCACTTCAAATTCGTTACACAAGCTACAACTTAATGTAGGGCTTCATCTTCAGCAGCATTTTGGAGCCGATGCCCTTCACTTGGTCCAGATCCTCCGGCCGCTTGAAGGGTCCGTGCGCATTGCGGTATTCCACAATGGCCTGCGCCTTCTTCGCGCCAATGCCCGGCAGCTCCATCAGCTCCGCCGCCGAGGCGGTATTAATGTTGACCATCTGCCCATCGGCAGGGAGCGGCTCGGATGCCTCCGTGTCTCCCGAAAGCTCGGCTGCCTGCGGTTGAACAGCCTCGGGAGGCTGCTGCTCCGTCACGGGAGCGGCTGTTTGCTTGGGGGACGTCTGCTCGACAGCCGTTTTCTCTACAGCCGTTTTTTTCGCTGCAGCGTCTGCAGCTTTAGGATCAGACCCGCCAGAGGCTTGGCCTGCCTCCTCCCCGGCGGAAGACGCCTTTTCAGAAATAGCAGAAGCCGTCTCGCTCTCTTCGGCGGCCCGTTCCTCAATAACCGGGTTCAGTGGAGTCCACCCTGGCTCCGGAGCAGGGGCACGGCTGCCGGAAAATAAGATCAGCCCGCTGCCCGCGACGGCCAGCGCCACCGCAACGGCATTCATTGCACGCTTCAATCCCATCTGTCCTCTCTTCATAGATATTCGGCGATCTCAACAAAACCGCCCTGTTCAAAGCTGCATATCCAAGCAGAAGCTGACGTCCCGCCCAAAAAGTCGTCATGATGCCCAAGGCCGGATGCATACACTATGAGGAATAACTACGGCTTATTCAACAGTTGGAAGGAGGACGTTAAGCATGAAGGTAGGTTTTATCGGGACCGGCAGCATGGGCAGTCTGCTTATAGATGCATTTGTTAACGCCGGCGCCCTTACCCCCTCGCAAATTACGGCAAGCAGCCGGACATTTGCCAAAGCAGAGAAGCTGGCCCACCGCCATCCCGGCCTGAACCTTTCCTTACGGAACAGCGACACGGCGGCGGACAGCGATATTGTATTTATTTGCGTAAAGCCCCTGGAATTCAAATGTGTGATCGACGAAATCCGCAATGCGGTTTCACCGGAACAGATTGTCGTATCCATCACAAGCCCCCTGCTCATTGAGCGGCTGGAGAGCGAGCTCTCCTGCAAAGTATCCAAAATTATACCCAGCATTACAAATCTGGTCGGCAGCGGAGCCTCGTTATGCATACATGGCAGCCGTATCAACGAAGAGGACCGGTACATGCTGGAAAATCTGATGTCAGCCATCAGCAAGCCGCTCCGTGTACCGGAAGCGTTTACCCGGGTTGCTTCCGACTTTGCCAGCTGCGGCCCTGCGTTTCTCTCCTATTTCCTGGAGCAATGGATTAACGCCGGCGCCGAACTGACCGGCATGGACCGCCGGCAGCTCTGCGAACTCGCCAGCGAAATGCTGCTCGGCACCGGAAGGCTGCTCACTGAAGGCGGGTTCACTCCTGCCGAGCTGCAATCCAGGGTAGCCGTTCCCGGCGGGATCACGGCCGAAGCGCTCAGCCTGCTGGAAATGAGCCTGCACAATGTGTTCCATGAGCTGATTAGAACCACACATGACAAGTATGAAGAAGACGTCCGCAGAGCAGACGCCTTATTCAGTTCGGAGCAGCTTAACCGGCAACAATATTGACGAGCTTGCCAGGAACGGCAATGACCTTGCGCACCGTCTTGCCTGCAAGCACCTGCTGCACATTATCCAGTGACATGGCGTGCTCCTCCAGCGCCTTGGCGTCCAGATCCTTGGATACCGTCGCACGCTGCACGATTTTACCGTTAATTTGCACAACGATTTCCACCTCGGCGTCCACGGTCCACGCCTCGTCATATTCAGGCCACGAAACATACGAAATGGTGCCGCTGTGCCCCAGCCGTTCCCAAAGCTCTTCAGCAAGATGCGGCGCTAGCGGTGACAGAAGCTGCACAAAATGCTCCATGCCCTGACGCGGCAAGCTATCCGCCTTGTAAGCTTCATTGATGAAAATCATCAGCTGGCTGATCGCGGTATTGAAGCGCAGGTTGTCCAGATCCTCGGTTACCTTTTTAATAGTTTTATGCCAGATGCGTTTGAAATCATCCGTTCCGCCGTCCGGCGTAATTTTGCTGTTCAGGCTTCCGTCTTCCGAGATAAAGAGTCTCCAAACGCGGGACAGGAAGCGATAGGTGCCCTCTACGCCATTTTCGTTCCATGGCTTTGTGGCCTCCAGTGGTCCCATAAACATCTCATACACACGCAGCGTATCTGCACCATATTCTTTAACAATATCGTCAGGGTTAACGACATTGCCGCGGGATTTACTCATTTTTTCATTGTTGGTGCCGAGAATCATGCCCTGGTTGACCAGTTTGTGGAACGGTTCTTTCGTCTCCACTACGCCCAGATCATACAGCACTTTATGCCAGAAGCGGGCATACAGCAGGTGCAGCACCGCATGCTCGGCGCCGCCGATATACAGGTCGACAGGCAGCCATTCGCGCTGCTTGTCTTTGGATACCAGTTCCTTATCATTGTGCGGATCAATGAAACGGAGATAGTACCAGCAGCTTCCGGCCCATTGCGGCATTGTATTCGTTTCGCGGCGGGCTTTCATGCCGGTCTCAGGGTCAATCGTTTCCACCCATTCCGTCACATTGGCCAGCGGGGATTCTCCCGTTCCCGACGGCTTGATATGATCGACATCCGGCAGGACAAGCGGAAGCTGATCCTCTGGAACGGTCTTCATCGTTCCGTCTTCCAGATGCAGAATCGGAATCGGCTCGCCCCAGTAACGCTGACGGCTGAACAGCCAATCACGCAGACGGTAGGTCACCTTTCCTTGGCCTTTGCCCTGCTCCTCCAGCCAGGCGATCATTCTGGCGATCGCTTCTTCGTTATGAAGCCCGTCGAGGAAGCCGGAGTTCACATGCGGTCCGTCTTCGGTGTAGACTTCTCGAGTTACATCTCCGCCTGCTACCACTTCAATAATATCCAGACCGAACTGCTTGGCGAACTCCCAGTCACGGGTATCATGTCCAGGCACAGCCATAATGGCTCCTGTTCCATATCCCGCCAGCACGTAATCGGCAATCCAGATCGGCAGCTTGGCTCCATTAACCGGATTGACGGCATAAGCCCCGGTAAATACGCCTGTTTTGTCCTTGGCCAGATCCGTACGCTCCAGATCGCTCTTGCGTGCCGCCTGCTCCTGATACTGCTTCACCGCTTCCTTCTGCTCGGCTGTCGTAATGACATCCACCAATTCCTGCTCCGGAGCCAGCACACAGTAGCTTGCGCCGAAAAGTGTATCAGGACGGGTCGTAAACACCGTCAAGCTCTGGTCATGACCATCGATCTCGAAATGTACTTCGGCACCCGTGGATTTTCCGATCCAGTTGCGCTGCATATCCTTAATGCTTTCCGACCAGTCAAGCTCCTCCAGATCCTCCAGCAGACGCTCGGCATACTCGGTAATTTTCAGCATCCATTGACGCATCGGCTTGCGGATGACCGGATGGCCGCCCCGCTCGCTCTTGCCGTCGATGACCTCTTCATTCGCCAGCACCGTGCCCAGAGCCGGACACCAGTTCACGGGCACCTCGGCCACGTAAGCAAGACCGCGTTTGTAGAGCTGAATGAAAATCCACTGCGTCCATTTGTAATAATCAGGATCGGTCGTGCTAAATTCGCGGTCCCAGTCATACGAGAAGCCAAGCGATTTGATCTGGCGGCGGAAGTTGTCGATATTCTTGAACGTAATATCGCGCGGATGCTCGCCTGTATCAAGCGCATGCTGCTCGGCTGGCAGGCCAAAGGCGTCCCAGCCCATCGGATGCAGCACGTTATAGCCTCTCGTTCTTTTATAACGGGATACGATGTCCGTAGCTGTATAACCCTCCGGATGACCGACATGCAGTCCGGCTCCGGACGGATAAGGGAACATATCCATGGCGAAAAATTTCGGTTTAGCCGGATCTTCTCCCGTGCGGAATGTTTTATTCTCTTCCCAATGCTGCTGCCATTTCGGCTCAATGCTTTGTGGTTGGTAGCCATGCTTCGGCTGTGTCGTTTCACTCATACTGATTTCCTCCTCATACGGTCTGCAACAAAAAAACCTCCGCATCCCATAGCGTGTCTGCGCTAGGGGCGAGAGGTTGTTTCCCGTGGTACCACCCTAGTTAGTAGACGGCGTTCTTCACCGCTACTCCCTTAAGCACCCGATAACGGGGGTGTTCCGATGCGGCTTACTTGCGTGTTCAGTGGATTGTAGCCTTCTGTCCCGCGTTGACCGCATATCTCCGAGGTGAGTTCATTCCGCTCGTCAACCGGCTTGCACCCGCCGCCGGCTCTCTGCATGATCAAGACAAAATTACTGTTCCTCATCAGTGATTTTTAACGCAAATATTGCCACCATTATATGAAATACAGCTCAAGATGTCAATGCCGGCTCTCCCTGGCCAATCCCTGGCCATTATATCCTGGTTTATCGGGGATTATTCGACAGACTGAGGCTAATGGCGTAGGCTTAACGGTTTATTTTGCAGAGAGATGTATTTTGCCGTTGAAATCGCTTCCAAAATTTGAAATAATCGTGCTACAACAGCGAATTGACGCACAGGAATTTGCTGAAAAAGAATGTAGTGCAACCAGTGCAGACTCAAGCTTTGAAAATCAGAGTATGAGGAGGATTGGCCAATGCGTAAATTTTGGAACTGCATTGCTTTCACTGCTGTCGTGCTGTTGCTTGGTTTTGCTTCTTATTCATCCGGTGATCGCGCCTATGCTGCCGAATACACCCAGGGCGTGTCGGTTTCGGGTACGACGGCAACCATCTGGTTCGATTCCAATGTCAACACAACCTGGGTGGATGTTCATTACAAGGTCAATTCGGGTGTGCAGCAAGATTTCAGAATGAGCTATGACAGCAGCACCTCAAGGTATGTCCAGTCGATTAACAATGTAGCTGCAGGCAGTGTAATCACTTATTTTTTCACCTATAACAATGGAACTCCGGCATACGATACCTCATCCTTCACCTACACGGTTCCCTCAGGGGGAACGACCGATCCGGGGAATCCCTCCGGCGGCAATTCTATTTATGACATTGCAGCATCGTCCATCCCCGGCCCAACCGGCAATGGGAAGCTAACCTTCCGTTTGCTGAACGGAACCAATGGCGCATACAGTGATCAGCAAATCTATTGGGGCGTGCTTGGCATCAACCCCGCAAACGGGCGCTGGAGCTACCTGGATGCCTCAGGCCAACTGCAGCCGATCTCCACAGCATTAAATGATGCCCCTGGCCATCTGACCAAAAATGGAATCAATTATGCGAATATTTATAATACACTCTCCAGCTCGTATGTGAATTTGCCGAAAATCACGTCAGGCCGCATGTTCATCTGTGTCGGCTCTCCCTGCTACATTAAAACCTATGACGACGGGTTCGCGGGCCCGGACATCAACAACCCGACCGATCCCAACCGGAACATCTATTTTGATTTCATCGAGTTCACGGTAGACGATGCAGGCTATCATGGCAACACGACACGTGTGGACGGCTTTGGCTTCCCGATCCAGCACAGGCTGGTCAACCGCACCGGCACCTATGACCGGACCGTGGGTGAGCTGGAATCCGAGACACGGGCTGGGCTGTTCCAGAAATACCGGAATGAAGTGCAGGAGCCTTTTAAAGCGTTGGCCGATGTACAGGCTCCCTATCGGATTGTAGCGCCGATTCATGGCTCATTCGCCTCCGGTGGCGCCAATGCCAACTATTTTGCCGGTTATTCCGGCTACAGCACCCAGGAAATTCTGCTCTGCAACGGTGCACTGCAGGAGGATTCCGCCAAATGCTCGGCCATTAACCGCCACGTCTATGAAAATCCGGCGAACTGGAACAATATTGCGGCCTATTATCAGGCCGCGCCAGCCAACTATTATTCCAAGTTCTGGCATGACCATAGCATAGACCGTCTGGCCTACGGTTTTGCCTATGATGACTACAACGGACAAGCCTCCTACCTGGAGGTCGGCGACCCGAAGGGCCTGCTGATCCGCGTAGGCTGGTAAAAGCTCTATGACTAAAGACGCCGTCTCAGCACTTAAGCGGCGTCTTTACATTTACTGTTCCCAGCCCGCTTCATCCACCATGCTGCACGGTGCTGGCCGACTACTTGCCTGAGAACTGGACACCATTGCTCTTATTTTGGCAAAACAAGCTTATTTCGACCTTCCAGCGGACCCCAGTGCACTTAATCCAATGTTTTCTTGTGATTTTCTGCCCCAACAGACATTATAAGATCTCCTGTGTCCGTTTAGCAGGGAAAACAGGGGATTTCATAACCAATAAGCTCCATCAGGTCCGGTGGGTCCATACATTTATAACGAACTATAACATTGGTGAGGTTTTGAAGTGAATCCCTCATAAATCCCTCTACGGGGGATGCGCCCTCTTTTCTTTTTACGGCGCAAAAGTTAACAAAGGGGAAGCTTGTTTGCTCTTGTTATTTTTCTTTGCAGTAAGCGGGGATACGCACGCAGCAGCGGAGAGGACGAAGCAATTCCGAAAAAGCGGAGCGGTCGCCTTTGGCCCGAAGGGTCAACAGCGATTGTAGGAATGCTTCGTTCTTGGAGCCTCTCAGAACGTAAAAAAGAGGCGCCTACATCATAGGACACCCCTGGTTCAACTTTATTTTACTGCAACGTAGAACAGCCTCGAGGCGTCATCCCCCGCTTCCACCCATTCGAAATCGGCATAGATCCGCACCTCGCGAAAGCCTGCTTTCACTAGCTCTGTTCTCATCCATTCCGAATCATAGGCCCGCTGCACATGCACTTCCTCGAAGCGCTCGTACAGATTGCGCCCTTCCGCCTCCGCCCGCGCGAATATGCTGAGCCGATGCTCAATTTCGCAGCGCTCCACATCCAGCTCGCATGTCCAGATGTAAGAAATCGAACGCTCGTCAAGCACAAACGGCTGTTCTTCATCATAACGCCTGAACGTATTCGGGTGATGCACATCAAACAGGAACGTCCCGCCAGGTTTCAGGCCTTCATAGGTACTGCGGAACACACGGACGATATCCTCTTCCTCCAGCAAATAATTCACGCAGTCACAAAAGGAAATGACCGTGTCCACCGGCTCCGGCAGCCTCCAGTCCCGCATGTCCTGCTGCAGCCAGCGCACGCTGCCTTCTCTGAACAGTCTCCTGCCCTGGGAAGTCGCTTCCATCTTGCTGCGGGCGACAGCCAGCATATCGGAGGAGAGGTCAATGCCGGTCACTTCGAACCCAGAATTGACAAGCGGAATCGTGATGGCGCCCGTACCGCAGCCGAGCTCGGTTACACTGTGGGGCATGCCATGCTTCTCCCATGCTTTCCTAGCAAAACGCAGCCACTCTGGATAGGGCATATCCTCCATCAATTCATCGTATACATAAGCAAACTTCCGGTAAGAAGACATGTTCACACCGCACTTTCCATTTCCTGCACAGAGCTGTTACTGCTTCTGAGGATCCTTGTTATTCTGCTCCTTTGGCATCTTCTCGGCCAGATAGGTCCAGTTCTCCTTTTGCACAATCAGGCCGTCTTTCATCAGCTTGCCGATGGCACGCTTGAACGCTGACTTGCTGATCCCGAAGCGCTGCTTGATAATGTCCGGAGGCGTCTGGTCAGAGTATGGCATGCCGCCTCCCGGCCGCTCCTTCAGAAATTCAAGCAGACGATCCGAATCCTCTACACGTCCCACTTCTTTGCGCGGAGCCATAGCCAGATTCACACGCCCATCTTCCCGGATATGCGTAACTCTCGCCTTG
This sequence comes from Paenibacillus medicaginis, assembly GCF_042138635.1. Taxonomy (NCBI): domain Bacteria; kingdom Bacillati; phylum Bacillota; class Bacilli; order Caryophanales; family Paenibacillaceae; genus Paenibacillus; species Paenibacillus medicaginis. The sequence goes on from NZ_JBHIRY010000024.1 coordinate 65,790, forward strand.
ACCGTCTCACCCAGACGCAGCATGCGGCTGCGCTCCGAGGCATGTATCATGCCAATCGCGCCAAACCCGAGCACACCCCCGTCTACCAGCACAAAGGTGCCCATTTGCAAAGGCTTGTACACCGTCGCCTCAACCCATGTATTGACCCACGACTGCGGCGCGTGAAAGGTCAGCGGCGACAGCTCCTGCTCCCCCGCCAGCTTGGCGCGCAGTCTGCCCTGCTTGTCATGCTCCATAATGGCAAAAACATGGTCGCCAACCCTGGGATGCAAGTCCTTGTTTTCCGGCAGCTCCCGGATGGGCAGCAGCAGCTGACGCCCGAGCCCCATTTCGAGAAAGCACCCCAGCCGGGGGTGAACATCCGCCACCTCCAGCCTGGCCATTTCGCCCAGCGTAAGATAAGGCTTCTTCATGGTGGCGGCCAGCCGGTCCTCTGTATCAAAAAAAATAAAAACGTCCAGCCGCTCGCCTACCTCGATTTTTCGCGTCAGTTCGGTATAATGCAACAGCACGTCCTGATCGCCATAACTGAGAAAATAACCATAAGGAGACACCTCGCGGTCCACCATTATGTTAATCATTGTTCCAGCAATTAAATTCATACCGTCTCCACGACTTTGGCGTCAGACCAGAGTCTTTCAATATTGTAATACTCACGTTCATCGCGGTGGAATACGTGCACGATAACATCCCCAAGATCCATCAGCACCCAGCGCGCCGAATCCATACCTTCGATGCCCTTCACGATTCCGCCTTTCTCCATAACCTCTTTGCGGATCGCGGTGACAATCGCCTGTACCTGAGTATCCGAATTACCGTGGCAAATCATAAAATAGTCAGCCACAAGTGAGATGCCGCGCAGGTCAAGCGCCACAATATTCATCGCTTTCTTGTCATCGGCGGTGTTCACCGCAAGCTGTAAAAGTTCATTTGGCTTTATTGTCATTCACAAACCTCCATGGGATTGAATTTTTAATTGTTGCAGCAAATCATTGCGCGATAATACCGTTAACGGGTAAATCACTTTCCGCTGCGTGAGCAGCAGGGAAATCGTTGAATCAAAACCGGCCACCAGCGCCTCCTCAAGGCTATGTTGGGCCAGTTCGCGGATCTTATGCACACCGGGAAAATCTCGACCGGGTTCGATGTAATCAGCCAGACACACCACTTTATCAAGCAGGCTCATCTCTTCTCTGCCCGAAGTGTGCCAGCGGATCGCATTCAGTACCTCCGCATCCTCGACACCATAGTCTTTGCGGGCCGCGATAAAGCCTGCTTCCGAGTGCCACAGCTGCTTGTCATGCTGCAGCAGCTCTTTGTTGCTCTCACTGCTTTCCTCAATGACAGCCTTCATCTGTTCAACAGGCCAATACTTGGCCACATCATGCAAAATAGCGGCCAAATCCGCCTTGACGGGATCGGCCCCATACTTTTCCGCCAGTTTTACGGCAGTTTGCATTACGCCAAGCGTATGCTTCCAGCGTTTTTCCGGCATTTGGCCGGATACGGTCTCGATCAGTTGCTCACGGCTATATTTCATACATGCTTCCCCTTGTAATATATTCATACACCCGATCAGGCACCATGTAACGGACAGAATGTCCCGCAGCGATGCGCTCCCTGATGTCTGTCGAGGAAATATCGACCACCGGCATATCGGCCAGCATCACCCTGTCATGCAGGAAAGAGGGCAGCTCATCAAGCGCAAGCTCGTAGCCCGGCCTTCTTACGCCGATAAATACGAGCCTTTGCGCCAGCTCCTCAATATGCTCCCAATGCGGAAGATAATTGACCATATCTGCGCCGATAATGAAATAGAACTCTGCGCCGGAATGCAGCGCCTGCAGCTCTCTGATCGTCTGAAACGTGTAAGACACGCCTCCCCTGCGGATTTCATGGTCAATGGCCTCAAATGCAGGGTGGCCCTGCACAGCTTCCTTCACCATCTGCAGACGCTCTCCGCCAGCAGCGCCCGCCCCCTGCTTATGCGGGGGGATGTGGGAAGGCATGAACCACACCCTGTCCAGCCGGTAAGTATCATATGCGGCTTCGGCTGCAAGCATGTGACCGATATGGATAGGATCAAATGTTCCGCCCATAATTCCGATTCTCATAGCTCCACCTTTATCCCGGATACGTAATTATGGAAGCTCGATCTGCTTGTTATCACGGGATTCCTTGTAAAGGATAATCGTGCTGCCGATCACCTGTACCAGCTCCGAGCCGGTCTTGGCGGCCAATTCCTCGGCAATTTCGTGCTTGTCGTCCAAATTGTTGTTGAGGATGGATACCTTCATCAGTTCGCGCTTCTCGATAGCATCATTAATATGGCGAATGAGATGATCATTCGTTCCGTTTTTCCCCACCTGGAAAACGGGATCCAGATGATGCGCCAGCGAGCGCAAATACCGCTTCTGCTTGCCTGTTAACATTTATTATATACTCCTTCACGGGCAACCGGTAACGGATCAATGCCCTACCGGTATCGCAGCCCTTCTTAATATTCATTTATGATGACAAAGTGTGGTCTCTAGGCCAGACTATCCAGCACAGCCTGCCGCATGACCTGCACGTCCGGCCGGAATCCGAGCCAGTGCTCGAAGGCAATCGCCCCCTGGTATACGAACATTCCGAGGCCTCCATGCACCATGCAGCCCCGCTGTACTCTACTTTCACGAAGCAGCCGGGTTTCCAGCGGATTATAGATCAGATCGCTGACCACGATCCCTCCCGGGATAAGCTCCACTGGCAGAGGCATATCTTCCGTCCGGGGATGCATGCCGACCGATGTCGTATTAATCAAAATATCCACGCCGGGAAGATACCTTTGTGCCTGCTCCATGGAATATCCTTCTACAGGAATCTTTGCGCTAAATTCACCGGCAAGCTGCCTTGCCTTGTCTTCCGTACGGTTCACGATCATTACCCGCTGCGGCAACTCCTGCAGCAAAGCATGCACAATTCCTCTGCTCGCGCCCCCGGCGCCAAGCAGCATCACCGTCCTGCCCGCCAGTTCGGGAACGGCCTCTTCCCGCAGGGATCGGACATAACCGGTTCCGTCTGTATTATATCCCTTCAGCTTGCCGTTTGCATGCACAATCGTATTGACGGCCCCGATTTTCGCCGCCGCTTCATCAAGTTCGTCCAGGTAGTCCATCACTGCAACCTTGTGCGGGATCGTAACATTAATCCCGCGAAAGCCCTGCTCGCGGATATCCTGCAGCGTCTGCTTTAACTGGTCGGGTGTGACGTGCATACGTCTGTATTCTCCTTCAATACCGGCTGCGCGAAAAGCAGCCGCCATCATGACCGGAGACTTGGAATGCGCAATCGGATCACCAATGACTCCCAGCAGCACAGGGCCTTTGTCTATTGTATGGTTTGCAGTACTCACCATCTCTATTACGACTTCCCTTCCATCCCAAAAGTATGAACGGCGGCAGGAACTGCAGTTCCTACCGCCATGCAGCACACCGGCCGGACTAGATCAATGATGGGCGCACCAATACACGGATACCGCGCGGCGCGTGCACGGCAACGAGTGCTCCGCTGTTCCCGTTCACCTTGATCCATCCCAGACCGGATATATAAATATCCGACTCGGCCCCCTTGGGAATCCGGAATTCATGTCTTGTCCACTCAGGCATGGCTTCCGCATCCTCTTTTGAAGGAGGGGAAAGAAGCTCTCCCGCATGATTCGCGTACAAATCATTAGCCTTCTCCAGCTTGGTACGGTGGATCTTCAATCCGCCGCTAATGTAGCAGGTAAAGGATTGATGGGCCCCTTCAACAAAATCAAAACGCGCCATGCCGCCAAAGAACAGCGTTTGTCCGGAATCCAGCTGATAAGCGGCTGGCTTCAGCGGCTTGTCAGGCATTACGGCGGCCAGATCCTTCCGTGAAACGATTTCACTGAAGCGCCAAGGATACACAATACCCGGAGTATCCGTAATAAAATGTCCGTCATCCAGCGGAATGTTGACCATATCCAGCGTCGTTCCCGGATAACGCGATGTCGTCAGCTCCTGCTCCAGATCGCTGTAATCGCGGATCAAGCGGTTAATAAGCGTGGATTTGCCAACATTGGTCGCCCCGACAACATAGACGTCCCGGTTGCCGCGCTGCTCGGCCACTGCTTCCAGCAGGCGGTCAAAGCCTTGATTCTTCTTGGCGCTGCACAGTACGATTTCGGTGGTGCGCAGCCCCTGCTCCTTCGCCTGCTTCTGCACCCAATTACGGATTTTGTTCCAGTTCGTTACCTTTGGCAGCAGATCGGTCTTGTTGACTGCGAGCAGAACAGGATTACTGCCCACAAAACGCTGGAGCCCCGAAATCAGGCTCCCCTCAAAGTCGAAAAGATCGACTATATGAATAACGAGCGCGTCTTTATCACCGATACGGGAGAGCAAGGCGAGGAATTCGTCCTGATCGACCGTTACGGAAGACGATTCGTTGTAATTTTTAATACGGAAGCAGCGCTGGCATATGACCGGCTCTTTGTCGAGCGCTTTGTCGGGAACATATCCCGGTTGGTCGGGCCGGGCTGTCTGCAGCCGGATGCCGCAGCCGCTGCATTTGACGGCTTGAAGGCCGTCAGCTGTTTCTGTCATTTCTTCTTTTCCTCCTCATTCCAAATACCTTTCCTGCGAAGCCGGGATAGGGCGATCCGCTCCAGCCCCCGGTTGATGCGGGTTGTCCAGCCTTCATCGTGCAAGGAAATCGGGAGCACAAGCACCGTGTGCAGCCCGAGACGGTTGCCTCCGAACACATCCGTCATCATCTGATCCCCCACGACGATCGTCTGCTCCGGGGTGAGCCCCATGATGTTCATCGCTTTGCGGAAAGGGGTGTTGGACGGCTTGCGGGCAGCGTGAATAAACTCAATGTCAAGTGGTGTAGCGAACAGGGAGACCCTGTTCATATTGTTATTTGACACGATTACAAGCTTGAAGCCGGCTTTCTTTACCTTTTCAAACCAGACAACAAGCTCGGGCGTCGCGCTCGGCTCCTTGGCCCCAACAAGCGTATTGTCCAGGTCGGTAATTATGCCCCTGTACCCCTTGGCATACAGGTCATTAAGGTTAATATCAAATACAGTATTTACCCGCAGCCTGGGCATAAACAATTCAAACAAACTCGTTCACCTCTATTTCTTAAAGCAAACTATACCATAATCTTGGAAGTTAGTAAAAAGCCGTCCGCCAGCCAGCGAACGGCATTCAAACTAACCTGACCCGGCCTGGACACGGGCTTGGGTTGCTTTCAAGGCTGTGCGCAGCTCTGCCGCATACGTTCTTATCACAAGCCAGTCCTCCTCTGTAACGGCGGAAGGACTGTATCTTGCCTTCTCGAACATTGGCAGGAGCCGCCTCAGCACCGGCGAAAGCTCGGGGTTCTCCAGTTCCCATCGCGTTACCGATTCACGAAGCGTTTCGCTGCTTCCCCGGCTCCAGCCTTTTCGCTGCAGGTAGCGCAGCCAGCGCTCTGTTTCGACAACCACCTTCTCACCTGGCGTTAACGGCCTGCCTGCGCGGAATTGGAGCATATAGAAGTGCAGTGCGACGCGATTTCTCCATATCATATACCCCGCCCATAACACTAGTACAGCTGCTGCAGCCCACACAATGCCTGCGTTGACGGTCAGCTCGCCGTTAGTATCCGCTGGGCTGGTCTCCTGCTGCTGCTCTGGCTGCTCTTCCTCAACCTCAGGCGCAGTCACAGGCTCGGCATCCTCCTGCTGTGTCAGCAGCGGCATATCAAATCCCGGAGTCGCTTCGACCGGAATCCAGCCGTAGTCGCCGAAGTACACCTCTGCCCAGGAATGGGCATCCGCATTGGACACCGCGTATGCCGTCATATTCTCTCCATTGGCCGCCTCCCGGGCATCGTCCAGAAAGACCTGCTGTCCGGGCGCGTAACCTTTAACCCAGCGTGCAGGGATGCCGAGTGAACGTGACATCATAACGAGCGAAGTAGAATAGTAATCACAGTAGCCTTCCCGAATATCAAAGAGGAAGCTTTCCACGAAATCGTCGCTCTGGGCGCGGGATATATCCGGGTTATTTGTATAGGTATAGTTTTGCTGCAGGTACTGCTGCAGCAGACCTACCTTTTCATACGGCGTATCCGCAGATGCCGTGATTTGCCGCGCCAGCTCTGTCACCCGCTCCGGAAAATCATCCGACATCTGCAAATATTCTTCGATTTGGCTTTGACGTCCTGAATAAAGATCATCGAACGTTTGCTTGCGGAGCTCGCCCTCAGGCACGATCGGCACCTCTGAGATGATCGTATAGGTCCGTGGAAAAGGATTGCCTCTCCGCGTTGAATTCCAGTGCATCTCCGACTGCTCCGCTTTCCAGCTGAGCCAGTCGGTATTCGTGCTGCCATCAATCGATTGGACACGGTTGATGGAATAAGCGCCGAACAGCACCGGATAGGATTCCTCACTGGCCATGTTGACAGTCTGCACGACCTGCTCCGTCTCTATCGCCGGATGGTCTTCATTGTCCAGCTCTTCATTCGCCTGCACGGTCTCAAAATCGCTTCTCCGGTCCGCATCCTCCACCCACCCGGTGCCTGTGTATGTTCTGCGGGTTTCTCCGCGCCAGTAGCTGCGTTGGCTTGTAATTACGTTCATCACCGGCGAATAGTCGAAATTAAAGCCTCCGCCAAGCCTGTTATCCTGCCGGCTATAGCCGGATTCCGTATTCATCTGCTGATTCAGCGCCCCGGTTCCCCCGGTCATCGTAACCGTTGCCGTACCGTTATAATTCCGCCACGCCGTATAGGGGTCCGTCATAGTTGGGGGAACCTCCGGCATATTAACACCTGCAACGATGACGAGCGAAAAGATGATGGCAATGTTCGCCACAATCTTGAAGGGCGAGCGCCGCAGATGCTTCCAGCCCTGCGGATAGCGCAGGCTGAAGCTCTGAAAATGCTTGGCGACAAGCCAGCCCATCCCGGCAAATACGGTCCACGCCACTTCCTGCCACAGAATGGATGGAGTGAAGGAATCCAGAATGCCAAAGGCGATAATATTGATGCCGAGAAAAACGAGGATGCGCTGCCTGGTGATCACCACAAGCGGAATCAGCTCCATGATCAGCCAGGCGATCAGTGCAAACCAGATGTACGGCGTGAGATGGTCGATAAACTCCCCGATCCGGTTACCAGGTGAACCTGAATTTGAAATAATGGAATAGGAGCTGAGCGTCCTGTACAGGATAATAAGCACTGCTGCCGCTTTCGCGGCCAGCTTCCATCCCGGCCTGTCGGGTAGCGCAATTTCGATCACGGCCAGCGCAACCAGCGTGGCCAGCACAAGCGCATTCGTTTCCGTAAACCAGAGGGTTGAAGTAAATGACAGCCATTGCACGGCAATCAAAATAATCCATAATAAAGTGAAGGCATGATACCAGGACGAGATCAGGGAATTCAGCCATTTTTTCATTTACATACCTCCTCCCATCACAGTCGGTAGCTCCTGCAGGGAAGACATACTGTACGCATAAATTCCTCTCTTGCGCACAGCTTCCATCCATTGGTCCTGTTCTCCCTTTCGTCCGGATCCGCCAATATGCACATGGCATGGAATCATGCCCTTTGCATCAGCCCAGCGGAAGATTTCCAATGCCCGTTCATCGGCCAGCGGACTTACCAGCACAAAAAAGGAGCCTTGCGGGAACAGCCGGATCGTACTCTCCAGGCTACCCATCATATCCCCTGCGGGATCAAGGTCAAGATCGACCAGATGATGCAGCATCTTTTGCCGCTCCATCCCGTTCTCGCTCGGTTGAATCACCTTCCCCCGTTGTCCGGCTGTACACAGTCCGATCCCCATGCGTTCTCTTCCGCCGAACTCCAGCAGGGAAGCCGTGGTTGATACTGCCAGTTCGAACTGGTCGCCGGATTTGTAATGGGCAGACAGGTGATCCAGTACAAGCATCGTTTTCGGAACCGTCTCATGCTCGAATTCCTTGGACTTCCAGCTCCCGGTTTTGGCGGTGGCATTCCAGTGAATGCGGGAAAGCCGGTCGCCATATACATAATCGCGCACACCATTGATCTGGGTCGTCTCCCGCCGCGTCCGGGTCAGGACAGAATCGGGGCCGGCCAGCCTTGTTTTGCGGTTATTCAACTGCCAGTACGGAATAAATACGACACGGGGCAGAACTCGGAATTCCCCCGGGGCTTTCACCAGACCCTTGTTTTCCATTAATCCGAAAATATCTTCAGTGATGATCTCCGTATCCGCAAAATAGTAACGTCCTCTCTCCAGCGGTGTTGTCTGAAAGGAGAGCTGCCCGTTCCCCTTGATACTGGGGATAATGCTCTCTTCAAAAGACCAGGACTCACCCGTATGGCGCCTGAGCACCTCTCTGACAATGACATAAGGGAGCGGCAGGAATCCCGGAATGGACAGGTGCAGCCTGACATGGATCTGATCACCTGCATGCAGTGTCTCACTATATTCTGCTCCGCTGGATAAATACCTCTCCCCTTTGGCGCGGCTAACCCCGCTCCTGCCTCCGATCCACAGGTAAACGCCCAACAGTGTTACCATGGAGAGCAGCATAAAAGAGGTTTTTCCGCCCTGAAACAGCACATACAGCAGACATGCCAGCCATACACCGCCAAACAGCCAAATCCTGCCGGATCTTCCGCTCTTTTTTCGCATCATTCGGTCGGAGCTCATCGCTTATCCCCGCTCCAGCTGAACCGGAACGTTGACCTGGCGCAGTATGGCATGCACAACACCCGCAGCATTGGAATTTTCCATCCGTGCCTCAGGACGAAGCAGCAGACGGTGTGCAAGCACATAAGGAGCCAGTCTCTTCACATCATCAGGAAGCACATAATCACGCTCATGCAGAAAAGCAAGAGCTTTGACAGCCATTACAAACGAAAGCGCAGCACGGGGGCTGGCGCCAAGCAGCACAGCGGAATTTTCGCGGGTGGCGCGGACAATATCAAGCAGATAAGTGGTCACGGCATCGCTGATATGCACATTGCGGATTTCTTTCTGTATCCCTGCAATCTGATCCATATGGGCAACAGGCTGCAAACGGTCTACGGGCTGGCCTTCCTGATGTCTGAGCAGCAGATTTTTCTCGGTCTCCGCGTCAGGATAGCCGAGGCTGATTTTCAGCATAAAACGGTCGAGCTGGGCTTCCGGCAACATATAAGTGCCTTCAAAATCGATCGGATTCTGCGTAGCGCATAACATGAACGGAACGGGCAGCTCATGTGTTTCCCCGTCAACCGTAACATTGCGCTCCTCCATGACTTCAAGCAGCGCGGACTGCGTCTTGGTCGTGGCGCGGTTGATTTCGTCCGCAAGCAAAATGTTGGTCATCACCGGACCCGGCCTGAAATAAAAGCGCTCATCACGTGGATGAAAAATCGATACACCGGTAATATCGCTCGGCAGGATATCGGGATTGCACTGGATGCGGCGGTAATCTCCACGCATCGATTTGGCCAGGGCTTTGATCATTTGCGTTTTGCCTGTGCCCGGCACATCCTCGATCAGAACATGTCCCCCTGCGAGCAATGCAGTCATTAATAATTGTATCTCAAAGGATTTTCCCAGGATGCAGGATTCAAGGTTGGCCTGAATCGAGGAAATAATCTGAAAGGATTGTTGGCGAACCGGCATAAAATTGCAAACCTCCTAAATGAATAGCAAGCATGTTTCTATTATTGTACATGATGGAGGTCGCTGAGTACACTTTGCTTCGTCGGCAGACTCGTCATCTTTCTCCAATACCTGCGCGAAAACGCACCAAAACACCCCATTGCAGCAATGGAGTGCTTAGGCGGCAAATCACCGTTTATCCTTTCGGACGTACAACCAGAGCCGCCAGAAAGGAAAAAATGATGGCTGACGAAATCCCCGCACTGGTCAGACTGAAAATGCCTGTAATCACACCGATCCAGCCTTCCTGCTCAAGCTCCGTCAGCGCGCCATGAACAAGTTGGTTGCCAAAGCTGGTAATCGGAACGGTCGCACCTGCGCCCGCAAATTTAATTAAAGGATCATAAATACCTACGGCATCGGCAACCGCTCCAAGCACGACAAGGGTGGACATCGTATGAGCCGGTGTCATCCTGAAGCCGTCCATCATGATTTGGCCGAGCAGACAAATCGCTCCGCCTACCAGAAACGCCCATATATATTCCATTTATTTCATCCTCCCGCTTCAAGCGCAACCGCATGCGCGATGCACGGAATGCTGTCTCCCTGCTGATAAGACAAAGGGGACAACAACGCACCCGTTGCTACGACAAGTATGCGGTTAAGCTCTCTCTTTTCGAGCTTTTTGAGCAAATGTCCGTAAGTGACGACCGCAGAGCATCCGCAGCCGCTGCCGCCCGCGAATACGTCTGCCTGCTTCTCCCTGTCGTAGATCATCAGTCCACAGTCGTTCATATCGGTTTTATCCGGGTCAACACCCTGCTTTTGAAGCAGCTCCTTGAGAATCGGGAGTCCGACGGAAGCCAAGTCCCCCGTGACAATCATGTCGTAATCCTCAGGTCCCCGCCCTGTGTCCTTGAAATGCGACAAAATCGTATCTGCTGCCGCAGGCGCCATTGCCCCGCCCATATTGAAGGGATCCTTTATCCCCATATCCACAATCCTGCCTAATGTGGCACAGTCCACGATCACGCCTTGCTCCGCATGAGCCACAACGGCGCACCCGGAACCGGTTACCGTATACTGAGCCGTTGGCGGCTTCTGCGCCCCATATTCTGTAGGGTAACGGAATTGCTTCTCTACGGTACAGTTATGGCTTACCGTGCCAGCAAGAGCATATTCCGCCCCGCCTGAATCGACAATCAGGGAAGCGAGCGCGAGGCTCTCCATGGAGGTGGAGCAAGCGCCGAAAACGCCCAAATAAGGAATGGCCAGCTTGCGGGCGGCAAACGAGGCGCTGATAATCTGGTTCATCAGGTCGCCGGCAATGAAAAACTGAACATCCTCCTTGGTCAAATTGGAGTTGATCAGGGCCATGAACGAGGCACGCTCCAATAGGCGGCGCTCTCCCTTTTCCCATGTGTTTTCGTCAATTTCAAGGTTATCATAAACATAGCTGAAGTCTGAGCCTAATGGACCTTCGCCCTCCTTCGGACCGACGACCGTTGCGCTGCCCTTGATGCGCGGTCTGGAATCAAACTTCCACGATTGTCCTCCCAGGCGCTTCATAGGTGATTCCCTCCTACACCAAGAATCGCGTAAATAATGCCTACAATAAAAGCGGCCACGGCCCCGAATACGATAACAGATCCGGCCAGCTTGAACATTTTCGCACCTACGCCGAGCACCAGCCCTTCAGACCGATGCTCCAAAGCCGCCGAGCACATGGAGTTCGCAAAGCCTGTAACCGGAACCGCGGTTCCCGCACCTGCCCATTGGGCAAACTTATCATAAACGCCCATACTGGTTAAAATAACAGAAATGAGTATGAGCACGGCTACGGTCGGATTTCCCGCCTCTTTGGCCGTCATATGAAATCCGTTCATAAAGCCTTTCAGGATTAGCTGTCCCAGAACACAAATCAGCCCCCCTACAACAAAGGCACGGATACAATTGCCGACGATTTTGCGGGCAGGCTCATGTTTTTTGGCAATTTTCTGGTACTCCTGCTCCTGTATGTTCAAGGACGGGGTAGTCTTTTGTCGCAGGCCGCCCGTCTTTGCACCAGCACCTGCCGATCCGGATTTGGCTGCCATCATCTACACCCCCTGCAAGGATTCCGCGCTTGTGCGGTAATGCTTTTTCATTATTTACGATCCTGTCCAGCCTTATGAATGGAAAATGATAAGCACGCCGTTGGACATTCCGGCATAATAAAGGCATACTTATGTAAGAAGCAATATGACCACTGGTTAATTTAGGAGTGAAACAACATGGAACAGCAAACGCTGGAGTTATTCAAAACATTAACTGAGTTCCCGGCTGCACCCGGCCATGAACGGGCGCTCCGCGCCTGGGTTAAGGAGCGGATGTCGGCATATACAGATGAATTTGTACAGGATCATCTTGGAAGTTTATTCGGGGTTGTCCGTGGGAATGAGCAAGGTCCAAAGATAATGGTTGCAGGGCATTTTGACGAAGTGGGATTCATTGTGAACGGCATAACCGACACCGGCATGATCCGCTTTCAGCCTTTAGGAGGCTGGTGGAGCCAGGCCGTGCTGTCACAGCGGCTGCAGGTGATTGCACCGGGCGGGCCGGTCATTGGGGTCGTCGGTTCGACACCGACTCATCTGCTGGACGACGCAGCACGCAGCAAGCCGGTAGAAATGAAAGCAATGTACCTGGATATCGGCGCAGACAGCCGGGCTGACGTGGAGAAGCTGGGCATCGTGCCAGGCCTGCAAATCGTACCTGTCTGTGAGTTCACACCACTGGCGAATCCGAAGAAGATCATGGCCAAAGCCTGGGATAACCGCTATGGTGTAGGGCTCGCAATTGAACTGCTCGAAGCCATACATAAAGAAAAGCTGCCGAACACCCTCTTTACGGGCGCAACCGTACAAGAGGAAGTGGGACTGCGCGGGGCGCGCACAGCAGCCAATCTGATTCAGCCGGATATTTTCTTCGCCCTTGACTGCAGCGCAGCCAATGATATGACCGGTGACAAAAATGCGTACGGTCATCTCGGCCAGGGCGCTCTGCTGCGCGTGTTCGATCCGACGATGATCACCCACCGCGGTCTGCTGGAATATGTAAAAGACACGGCGGATACCCACAATATCAAGTACCAGTATTTCATTTCTCCGGGAGGAACGGATGCCGGTCAGGTGCATGTCAGCGGAAAAGGTGTACCTTCCACCGTCATCGGCATTTGCGGGCGTTATATCCACACATCCTCTTCCATCATTCATACGGATGATTATGATGCAGCCAAGGAATTGATCATAACTTTGGTAAAAAACCTTGACCGCACAACCTTGAACACGATTATCGAAAATTCCTGAATGAACGGTTTCGGATTTAAAAGAGCGAGTATCTGTGGCAGATTTCCACCAGATACTCGCTCTTTTCCATAGTCAGATGGCCGATTGAACAAAAGCGTAGATGGCCAGCAGGAGCGTCAGAACGATGCCCACCATCTCCACCCTTGCTCCTTTTCTCGTCCCGGTGCTCATCAGCTTGAAGCGCAGCTTCCAGGGCAGTGGGGGCAGCGGGCGGATCCCGTTGTTCGTCAGCGAATCCAGAAGCAAATGCATCGTATATGCAATTCCTCCCGCAAGCCAAATGCTGGCTCCATACTGCTGTGTCGTGCCAAACAAAAGTCCCGTCCAGGCCGCAATGGCATAAACTGTGTGTGTCAGCCCCCGATGCGGCACGATCGTGCAGATCATCAGCAGAATGCCTGCGATGTAGTTCCAGGGCGCATAAGTCGTGCCATACCACGCAACACCAGCCCCGAGCACGAAGATGATCACCTTGCGCATCAAACGCGAAGGCATAAACGAGGCAGCCACGATGAGCACGGCCAGAATCAGATTCCATGGAGCAGGCGCAGCCTCCGTAAAAAACACCCAGCCCGCGGCTGCGACCATCAGCAGCTGTATGACCCGGAGCATCCGTCCGGAAAGCGTTCTGGTCAGCAGCAGCGAATTCGGTTCATCGATATCCGGAAGCAGCGCGCTGACTGCAGCAACAGCCGCCGCCGAAAACGTAATGTCATATCCGTTCAGCGCAAGCACGGATAGCGAAACTCCGGTACCGATGATTAAATGAGCTCTTCCCATCATGATGTTGTACAGCATCCTTTCCCACAACGGGCAGAACCGTTTATAATGATCAAACCGTACAACATTATATAACAGAAGTATGAATGAGAACAATAGTTCGCACTTTAAGAGGTTGTTCAAAAAGTCATCTTTTGATCACGAAGGAAGTCAGGAAGCGGACTCGACATCGAATCTTGAATTCAGCCGGGACTTCCGGTGCTCACGTACCCCTAGTACGCTCCGCTCCTCAGTCCCTACCTTCATCCAACCTTCTCGGTGCTGAAAACCTGACTTTTTGAACTCGCACTTTAAGGATTTCATCAGTGTGAAGTTTTTTGTACATATCGTTGAGAAAGCCACCTACTTCTTACTTGAAGAAAGGAAGATGGATGTGAAAAAGCGACGAAAGGGCAAGTTGATTTTGAAAGCAGCAGTAATCTGCCTTTTATATGTTTTTTTATTTGCGGAATCACAGCATTCGTTACCTGCCAACGCAGCGGCCCAGCCTGTAAACACCAATGCCTCGCAGGAGGCCCGCAGCCTGCTTTCCTATCTTTCAAGCATTTCAGGCAAAAAGCTGATTACCGGCCAGCATGACTATCTGGAAAGCCCGGACGAGCTGAACAATAAACTGAAAACGATCAGCGGCAGCTATGCCGGACTGCATGGCTATGAGCTGGGGGCGATCTCCAACCAGAGCGCGGAGGCAGCAGCCAAACAGCGAAATAACGTTATCTCCTCCGCGATTCAATGGGACCGGAAGGGCGGCATTGTCGCTATGACGTTCCACCAGCCTCTTCCCGGCACGGCACAAACGTGGAAGACCGTGCAAGCCAAGCTCACTCAGGAGCAATTTGACAAGTATGTCACCCCTGGAACGCAGGAATATAATCAATTAATCACTGATCTGGATGATGTGGCTGTCTATTTGAAAAAGCTGCGGAACGCCAATGTCCCAGTCCTGTGGCGGCCCTATCATGAAATGAACGGAGACTGGTTCTGGTGGGGAAAGAAGGACAACTTCGAGCAGCTTTGGGCTATCATGTATGACCGGTTCGTTAATGTCCATCATTTGAACAATCTGATATGGGTGTGGAATGCGAACGCGCCGAATCCAAATTCGGCCCCGTACGCTGCGGTATTCCCGGGGCTTTCCAAAGTGGATATTCTCGCCGCCGATATTTACGATAATGACTTCCGTGATTCCTACTACCAGGGCCTGCTGGCGCTGTCCGGCGGAAAACCGATCGCCATCGGGGAGAACGGAGAGCTGCCGAGCGCTGGAGTGCTTGCAAAGCAGCCCAAGTGGGTATATGCCATGACATTCGGAAAGCTGCTTACAGAGCAAAACTCAACCCGTGAAATTAAAACATTTATGAACGCCAATAACACATTAACGCTTCCGGACCTGATAAAAACAAGAGAAGCATCATTAAAATAACGGACGAAGGGGAGCTTCAGCCAAACGCTGAGCTCCCCTCTTTCACCTCTCTTGTTATTCCCGCACTCCTTTATTTCCCATCATTTCCCATATATGCTTTTTTTCGGCCTCTATTCCTTTAAAAATGCGCCGATCCGGCGCGCAGCTTCCAGCAGAGTCTCTTCTTCCTGCACCAGAGCAATACGGACGAAGCCCTCTCCCTGGACACCGAATGCACTGCCTGGAACGATAGCAACCCCGGTCGAAAGCAGCAGCTCGCGTGCAAAGCGGCGGGAATCCCACACCTCGGGTCCCGTGCTGAAGCGACCCGGAAGCGGAGCCCAAAGGAACATGGTCGCCTTCGGCTTCGGGATATCCCAGTCCTGGGCCGCAAGGGCTTCAACCAACACGTCGCGGCGCCGTTCATACAGAGGCGCTACGCCTCTGTCCTCCGCAGGACGCTGCATCGCCTGCTCAAGCGCAGCAATGGCCGCCGTCTGCACCGGCTGGAATACACCATAATCAATGTTCCCTTTCAGCTCACGCAGTGCGGCGACAGCCTCACGGTTACCGGCCAGAAAGCCGATACGGCAGCCGGCCATATTGAAGCTTTTGGAGAAGGAATGAAACTCGACAGCCGTATCCAGCGCGCCGGGAATCTGTAAAATGCTGATGGGACGGTAGTCATCAAAGCCCATTTCCGAATAAGCCAGATCATGAACGACGAGCACGTTCCACTTCTTGGCCAAAGCAATCAGCTTTTCGAAAAAGGCATAATCCGCCTGAACGGCAATGGGATTGCCCGGGAAATTAAGCAGGATGAACGCCGCCTCCGCCCACACCTCCTCGGGAATTTCGTCCAGGTCAGGCATAAAACCGTTCTCCTGCCGTAAGGGCAGCAGCCATGGTTTTACACCGGCAATCGCGAGCGCGCCAAAATAAATCGGATAGCCCGGATCAGGGACAATGGCCGTATCTCCCGGATTACAGACCGCCTGCGCCAGGTGGGCCAGCCCATCCTGTGAGCCCATCAACGACAGCACCTCCGCCTCCGGATCAAGCGTTACGCCAAAACGATGCACCATCCAGGCGGCTGCCTGTCGGCGAAATGCGAGGCTGCCGCTTGTACCCGGATAAGCGTAGCTGTCCTCCGCGAGAACCGCCTGACTCAGCGCCGTTCGAATCTCCTGTGACGGTCCACGGTCCGGATTGCCGATGCTCAGATCAATGACGTCTTTTCCCGTCCGCTGCGCTTCCTCCTTCCACCCGGCAATCTCCGCAAATATCGACGAACCCATGTGACCGAGCTTTTCCGCCCGCCATCTCTGTTTGATGTCACTGTATGACACTGCACGCACCTACTTGTTTTTTTCAAATATTATAGCATGATTCACTGTAGGCATTGATCAAGCAGGTCTTTCATCATAATATTTTTGTCAAATCAATTGACCTGCGTTCGATAAATGGCTATATTTGTAATATAGTAGTAGAAACTTTCAGGGGTGGTTAATTTGAGCGATACAACCACGATTCGAGATCAATTGGATAGTTTCATGAAGCAAAGAGAATTGAACATTTCACGTTTTGGCAAAATTTAGGGATTAAATGCAGGTACGATGAGTTCCCTCCTGAATGGCAACCGTGTGATGGCTTTAAATCAACTGGATCGAATTACTTCTGTCATGGAGCTGCCGGAAGGTTATTTTTATGAACAATATATACAGGAGTATTTGAACGAAGCATCACCCAATTGGCGCAGAATTAGACCCTTTCTGTATCGTTGCGCGGAATTGGACAAGCTGGATTGTTTAAGGGGAACCGTTGGTTTGCTAATGGACAATTTAGTGTATGCTCCTTTGCTTTTTGAGACAGCAGAGGATTTTTTTCACGATAACAAAGACGAAGCAGCGGCAATACTGTACGAGTGCGTTGCGGAAAGTGAAACCCGCCAACACTCGGAAAGACTTGCCTTATGTCATTACCGTTTGTTTTCATTAAGGATTCGGAATCATAATCAGGCTGAGAATCTGCATGCAGCAACCCAGTTTGAAATTTACATTGATAGATTAGAAGAGATGGATCAGCTTGATGCGCTCAAAGAACTAGCGAATACATACCGGTCGCTCAAAGAATGGGATCGGTTAGAAAAGATAGTGGACAAAATGCAACCTATTGCCAAAGCTCTTTATTTCGATATACACAATGACCGGAAGATAAGAAAATCACCAATGAAAACCGGAAGACCTTTATTTTTTTATCTGGCTTATTCAAATTTGCTTCGTGCGGAAGTCAATGAAGGACGTGGTAACTATAAACAAGCCCTACAATACACTTATGCATATGCCGATTTAAGCTGGGTCAAAGAAACTGACGAAGAGACATTACATTGGAAGAACCTGTTTAAAGAATGGGCTGAAGCAAACACCTATTTAAACAAGCTGCTTTCGGGCGAATTAGAAATTCTCCCTCATTACGTAGCATATATAGAAATAAATCAAGATGAGTTGCTTTTTGCATTGCTGAACATTATGAAAGCAGCAAACCTCTTTATTTTCGACGTAGACGACATATTATTAAAATTCGAAGAGCAGATCACATCATATTTAGAGAAACAACAAACAATCGGTGTTTATAGCGATAATGTTGTTAATCAGTATTCTCTTTATCTTTTCTATGAAATTGCTGATTATTATTTAACCCGCAAAAAAGAATCCATAGGTTTTAAATATTTAATAGAGTGTTTGGAAAGATCGGTTATAATAAAAAACAAGACTGATATCTTTAAGTGTATGGTGTTGTTTGAAAACAATCGTATTCTAGCTTCTTCAGAAACAGCAACAGTCTATCATAATTTTATGGAAGAGGTGTACCGGAATGAAAAAAGTCACTACGCTCTGGTTAATGGTTAGTTTTACCTTAGTTCTAATCTCTACCCAAGAGCCAAATAGTTTTATCATTCAGCTTTTACAACACGGATGGGGTTAATATGACGTTTTACAAAGCACGTTGGGGGTCCAAGATCAAGCATAAAGTAGTACCAGGATCAAAATGGTACTGCTTTTCTTTTTATTTTGATTAAACACAGTCAATCAATACGATTGTTCAAATAAGGTCGGTAAAATAAAATCTAAAGTCGTCAATTGACCTGTGTCCGATGAGTTCCGTCATGAGTGGAAACCGTGTGATGGCTTTGAATCAACTAGATCGAATCACCTCTGTCATGGAACTCCCGGAAGGTTATTTTTATGAGCAATATATACAGGAATATTTAAACGAGGCATCACCTAATTGGCGCAGAATCAGACCCTTCCTGTATCGTTGTGCAGAATTGGACAAACTGGATTGTTTGAGACAAACCGTTGGTTTGCTATTGGACAATTTAGTGTATGCTCCTATACTTTTCGAGACAGCCGAGGACTTTTTTCATAATAACCAGGACCAGGCAGCGGCGATCTTGTACACGTGTGTTGCTGAAAGTGAAACTCGTCAACACTCAGAACGCCTTGCTATGTGTCACTATCGTCTATTTTTACTGCAGATCAAGTCAGATGATCAAACACATAATTTACATGCAGCAACTCAATTTGAACCTTATGTTGAGCGGCTGGATGAAGCAGACCAGTTAGATGCCTTAAAACAGTTAGCGAATATATACAGATCGCTGAGAGAGTGGGATCGATTAGAGCAAACCATAGATAAAATGGAGCCGCTTGCTCAAGCTCTTTACTTTCAAAATCGCCGCAACCGAGCAGACAGACATTCACCAAAGAAAACAGGAAGACCCTTGTTCTTTTATATTGCTTATTCCCATTTGCTTCGAGCTTGTGTTAGCGAGGGGCGCGGAGATTACAAATCTGCCTTGCAATACACCTATGCCTACGCCGATTTAAGCTGGGTGAAAGAGACAGATGAAGATACACTACACTGGAAACGTTTATTCAAGGAATGGGCAGAAGCTAACACTTATCTAAACAAGCTATTCTCCGGTGATTTAGAAATCTTGCCTTACTACGTAACATATTTAGAGAAAAATCCGAATGAGATATTTCTAGGACTTTCCAATATTATGGAAGCCGCTAACCGTTTTAATTTTAACGTAGACGATATACTTGCAAAATTTGATGAGCACATCAAATCATATATGGAGAGAAATCAAGAAATTGATCAATATACGGATAGAATGATCAATGATCATATTCTTTACCTTTTATACGAACTTTCCTATTATTACCTAACCAAAAAAGCAAACTCGCATGGACTCAAATATTTACTGGAATGTGTGACAAGATCCTTTATAACAAAAAACAAGTCGTATCTTACCAAGTGTATGATGCTGCTAGTTTCTCGCTGTGTCTAATCCAGCCACAAATAGTCAAGAGATATGTAGGTTTTCCGTCACGGATATTATGGTGGAAAAGGGCGCATCATCCGCCCTTCTCCATCGTCACGCTTCTTCCTGCATCGTTCATGATCGTTCCTCACTCTTAACTTGTGGGTTATGGATCGCCCCCGCACTGCAGTTGCCTTCAACTCGCAAAGCCGCCCAGGAACTCGGCATCGCGCGCAACAGCGTGATCGATGTCAACGAGCAATTGACTGCACGGATTGGAGTCAAATGGAAGCGTACGGCGTGCGGATCGGCACTTTTGAAGACTATACCAGATTGAAGGACACTCACCCAGGCAAGGCTGCCCGCATTTATGCGAGCAAATTCAAAATGATCGTTATTTGGACTTACAGGGTGGATACATCAATAACGAACCGATAACGCACATCACTGCGGAGGACTCGATCATAAGCTTCGTCTACCTGATCGGCACGAATGACCTCGATTTGAGGAGTAATGCTGTGCTCTGCCGAGAAATCAAGCATTTCTTGCGTTTCCTGAATCCCGCCTACGAGTGTGCCTGCAATGCTGCGACGGCCCATAAGTAAGGAAAACGCATTGTACTGATCGGGTGTACCCGGCGCACCCACATTGACAAGCGTACCATCTACGCGAAGCAGCGATAAATACGCATCCACGTTAAGATTCGCAGATACAGTGTTCAGAATGAGGTCAAAACGGCCAGCCAATGCTTTGAAGGTTCCCGGATCGCTGGTTGCAAAGTATTGGTCTGCGCCAAAGCCCAGAGCCTCGCTTTTCTTATCCATCGAGCGGCTCAAGACCGTAACTTCAGCGCCCAAGGCATGCGCGTATTGAATCGCCAGATGGCCGAGCCCGCCAACGCCCAGAATGGCAACCTTTTTACCGGGACCAACCTTCCAGTGCTTCAAAGGCGAATACGTAGTGATGCCTGCACACAACAGCGGGCTCGCCACGTCCAGTTCCAGACCGTCCGGTATACGGACAACAAACCTTTCCGTAACCACGATTTTTTGGCTGTATCCGCCGTAGGTCGGATTACCGTCATAGTCCAACGCATTATAGGTCTGTACCACACCTTTCATGCAATACTGCTCCTCACCCTTGAGGCAATATTCGCATGTTCCGCAGGAGTCCACAAAACATCCCACGCCAACGCGCTCCCCAACTGCAAATTTTGTAACTCCAGCACCGACTGCCGCCACAACTCCAGCGATTTCATGCCCGGGAACCATCGGAAAAATCCCCTCACCCCACTCACCGTGTACGCTGTGAATATCCGAATGGCAAATTCCGCTGAACTTGATATCGATCAATACATCGTCCGGTCGCAATTCTCTCCGTTCAATCGTTGTTTTTTCGAACGGTGCCTTTATACTTGGGACACTTAGCACACTTGTTTTACACATGTTTTCCCTCTCCTTTGAAAAGTGAAATTTGCTTACTTTCACAGCATACATATTAAAGTTAACTTGAAGTCAACAGTGTTTTTCCCTTTGGTGTTTCGTGTATAATTATGAGGACACTGCTTGAAAAACAGTACTGATTCTCCCCCATACCCATGGCTTGAAGGCATCATCATAGTCAAAATTGTATTGAATTATGTTAAAGTTAACTTGAATAAAAAGTAGAGGGGTTAATACACATGATGAGTATAAAAGAGGTTACCGAGATGACAGGCATATCGGCTCCCACACTTCGATACTACGAAAGCGAAGGTTTGCTTCCTTATGTAAAGCGTGATGAACACGGAAAACGTCTATACGATCAGGAAGATATAGAATGGGTTCATTTTATTACCGCACTGCGGGCAACAGGTATGCCGATTGTGCAAATCCAGAAATATGTAAAGTTGTTCAAAGAGGGCGACGAGACCATGTCCGAGCGTAAAACGATGATGCTTACCCATAAAAAAGAGATCGAGAATAAAATAAAAGAGCTATACTATAATATGGATAAAATCAATTATAAACTGGCATTATACGATGTTCTTGAAGCTCAAAAGAAGCACACAACCATTAAAATTTGATAACAAGAGAAGGTAACAAACGTGAGCGACATGAATATGTTCGGGTTTCCGGGATCGAAAAAGCTGCCACTAGAATTATGAAAAGTACTTTGGAGTTGGAGAACAACCCGGTCACAGAATCTGATATTTATGCTTTGACCTGAGAAAAGCGATGTACACGCTGGATGAATCGATGAAAAACATCTTTCCGTCTAACCGGTTACGAAGGACATTCAGGATGAAATTCACTATTGTGAGCAAGAGGCCAAAAGCAAGACGTATTCGGTCAGCCTAAAAAGCAATGAGCATCTGGCACAGGCTGTGTTTCAGGAAAGTGAAGCCAAGAATAGTGAACTTAAAACATAGACACGGGGATGATATTGCATCCTCCTCGGGTCTGGTTGGCATGGAAATCCAAGGAGCAACGGCCATATTTGCAGGCCATTTCGATTCCCTGAACTTGATGGTACAGATCGGCTAGCACCTCAAGCTCGGTGAAATCATCTTCGGAAAGCTTCTTTTTCCAGCTATTCAGGGACTGAATGATCTGATCGTTCAACAATCTATACTCCGGACTTTGGGACATGCTTTGCTCATGGGGAACCAGTTCACCATAATAGAGCGATTCCAATACATTTTGCATCCTGCTCCACCTTTACTTTGTATTTGCCTTGGAAAAGCACAGAAGTTTGTTGCACTTATGTATGTTCATTCTTCGAGGATCGGATTGGCGAATTACAGAAGCGGTGGTACTAATACGAGAACCGATTATGAAATGGTTATATGTCCCGCATATGCGGGACGTCAAGCAGATATTCAGAAAAGTGAGGAGATTTTGAATGGGAAAGAAAGTAGTTGTAAAAATAAAGGAACTAACCAAAGCCAATAATATTTCATTAAGGGAGTTATCCAGAATAGCAAATGTGCGCTTCCCGCAGGCCGGACAGATTTGGGAGGTATACGCCGGGTTCACATATTCGACCCTGATTCCTGCCAGACGGGCTTTATATTCAATGAATTGGGCCAGGCGATAAAAGGTCCAGGTGTACAGATGATGTTCGCATGCAGAACTGGTTTTCAACTTTTTTCGAATATGGGCTACTCGTTCCAAACGAAGAATTGATACATGCTGCGCAACCGCGAAATCAATGATTTATCTGCTGATTTTATGGTCCTGATCTTGCATCCATCGTTGTTCTTTATCCTTCCATTTGCTAAGGGTTTGCCATTGATTCTTTTGCACCAGCTCCTGGAAAATTGAATGAAATCTGCGCCTCCTGTACTTGTTCTCTCTGCCATTGCCAAAAAAACAGGTCCTTCCTTCCTCTGTCACGGCAACGGCCGGTACCTTTAATCCAACATCCACACCCATGATGTTTCCATCCGTGGTGGAGGGCGTAGAGAGTTCAAGCGAAATTTGCGCATACCATTTCCCGGATTTCTCGACGATCCGCATAAGCCCCGGCTTCGCCTGCTGCAGTAGCTGATGTTCCCGGTCTGTAATGATGGCTGGAAATGCCGTCTTTTTCACCTTGTTGCCGATATAGATGGGAAAAGCAATCGCAGATTCGCCAATCGAATAATTTTGGTTATTGATGCAGTAGACAAGATTTTGGAGAACAGGTCGTTTCTTTTTCTTTACGGTCTTTCTATACACACTCCGGGCATCCCGAATAGCCTGATTGAGAACAGCCGCAGGCAGTCTGGCTTCGATATGTTTGGTTGTAATTTTAGGGAACGACCCTTCCGCTTCTGCACGCGCAGTCAATGAATTAATGACCTGAATATATTCCTGGCTTAAAGCTAAGTATTTATAACCTGCAACCGCTCCCCTATACAACTAACCGTTATATACCACAATTAAGCCTCGGGAGCCCCCGAGGTTTAATTAATATGGGCGTGCAGGGCATAATCTGTACTTTTGGAGAACTGCATGTTTCCCTAACAAAAAGGAGTGACAAATCATGCTGGTTCGATTTAGTGTAGAAAATTTCAAGTCTTTTTACGACAAACAAGAGTTGGCAATGATTCCTGCAAAAAAAATAAAAAAGAACAAAGAACATGTTGTTACACTAGATAAAGTTCATTATTAAGATGTGCAACTATATATGGCGCGAATGCTTCGGGCAAAACCAACATAATTGAAGCCATGAGATTTGCAAAATACGTGATTACAGATA
Source organism: Paenibacillus medicaginis (assembly GCF_042138635.1). Taxonomy (NCBI): domain Bacteria; kingdom Bacillati; phylum Bacillota; class Bacilli; order Caryophanales; family Paenibacillaceae; genus Paenibacillus; species Paenibacillus medicaginis. The sequence goes on from NZ_JBHIRY010000024.1 coordinate 89,516, forward strand.
GAATTCCTGTGCAAGCAAGCAGGATGTATTGCAGAGTAATTCCGGAATGTCAGAACAAAGACTCCATATTTAAATTTGAGATATTTAAAAATAATAATGAGCAGCAAAACCCACCGAAGGGAGAGCGTTTAAACTTCCGTGTAATTGGTAACAATATCCATAAAGGAGATGTTACCCATGGAAGTGAGCAAAAACG
>NZ_JBHIRY010000025.1:0-83352 GCF_042138635.1 Paenibacillus medicaginis
CATGGATCAAGTGATCCATGGTTAAATTTTCATGACGGAAGGGGGAAGCATGGAGATTTCGGCTTGCGAGCTACCGAGGGTAGCCCTTATGCCGAGCGCAATTCCTCACACGGCTAAAGCTGCGTGTCTCCATGCGCATTTGATGAATAATGAGGAAGTACGGCCGCGGCAGCGGTTTTTGGCGTTGGATACAGCAACGGCCGTGATGGCTGCGTCTTTGATGGAAGGCAGCAAGGTTACCGGAGAGGTGAATGTAAGGGGAGAGAGAAATCATTCCGTACATGTTATTACCGAGCTGGAACGTTTGCTGTTGGATGCAGGCGTATCCGGCAGAGACATCTCAGGTTTGGCGGTTGGTGTAGGGCCTGGCTCATATACGGGAGTCAGAATTGCTGTTACGGCAGCGAAAACGCTGGCCTGGGCATGGAAGGTGCCGGTGGCTGGCGTATCCACACTGCATGCGCTGGCTTGGGGAGGCTGGGCTCATGGACAGACCGGGCTGGGGGACAAGTCCGTGCCATTGCAGGCCAGTGCCGTTCAATGGGTCATCCCCCTGCTGGACGCGCGGCGGGGTCAGGTGTATACCGGTCTTTTTGCGGCCAATGGCGAGCAAGCCCCTGTCCGGATGGAGCAGGATGGCATCCGCTTGATGACGTCCTGGGTTGAGGAGCTCAAGCGGCGTTTGACGGATACGGATGAGGGCAGCCGTCCGCGGGTTCTATGGTTTGTCGGAGAAACCGGGGCGCATGCACAAACGGCGGCTGGACTGGAGGTACAGGCGGCAGTACAGGTAGTACCCTATGAGCTGGAAGGCGGCTGGGTCGGGCGGCTGGGTGCTGACCGCTTATTGAATGGAGAGCAGGACGAGCTGCATACGCTCGTTCCGAACTATACCCAGTTGGCGGAGGCGGAAGCAAACCTGCTGCGCCAACGTTGAAGGGACGTTGAAACAGGATGAAGGAGTTAAGCCAGTTTCCGGGAGAGCTGACTTTCCGGTTGATGATACTCGATGATCTACCGGATGTGATGGTGATTGAGCATGAATCGTTCACGCTGCCGTGGACAAGGGAAGCGTTCCGGAACGAGCTGACCAACAATCATTTTGCCAAATATATGATGATGGAGCTGAACGGAGAGCCGATCGGTTATGCCGGGATGTGGACGATTATGGATGAAGCTCATGTTACGAACATCGCGGTCCGTGAAGCATACAGAGGCCGCAAGCTTGGAGAGCGGCTGCTGGATGAACTGATGCGGACCGCTGCCTATTTGGGCATGAAGCGGATCACCCTCGAGGTGAGAGTTTCGAACAGTGTCGCCCGGAATTTATATGAGAAAAAAGGATTTACACCGTCCGGCATCCGCAAAGGCTACTACTCGGATAACCATGAAGATGCTCTGATTATGTGGGCGGATTTGCCCAACGTGGAGAGTACGGCCGGAGAGGAAGGAAGCGAACAGGAATGAGGATACATCAAGACAGCAAAGGGAAGCAAACAGCGGAGCCCAGCTACATATTAGCGATTGAGACAAGCTGTGACGAGACGGCCGTAGCCGTCGTTAAGGATGGCAAAGAGGTACTCTCGAATCTGATCTCCAGCCAGATTGCTACCCATCAGGCCTTTGGCGGGGTTGTCCCCGAGGTGGCTTCCCGCAAGCACGTCGAAAGCATTACGTACGTGCTGGAAGAAGCGATGGACGCTGCGGGCATTACTCCCGACCAGCTGTCCGCCGTGGCTGTAACGCAGGGGCCGGGTCTGGTCGGGGCGCTGCTGGTAGGAATCGTTGCTGCCAAGAGCGCTGCGCTGGCTTTCGGCAAGCCGCTTATTGGCACCCACCATATTGCAGGACATATTTATGCGAACAATCTGACGGATGAAATCATTTATCCTTGCATTGCGCTGGTGGTGTCCGGAGGGCATACGGAGCTTGTGCTGCTGGAATCGCCTGGCCGGTTCCAGGTGATCGGCCGTACGAGGGACGATGCGGTTGGCGAGGCTTATGACAAGGTTGCGAGAGCCATCGGCTACCCGTATCCGGGGGGGCCACATGTGGATCGTGCCGCGCTTGAGTCAGAGGAGGCGATTTCGCTCCCACGAGCCTGGCTTGAGCCGGATTCGTATGATTTCAGCTTCAGCGGCTTGAAATCTGCCGTATTGAATGCGGTCAACCAGATGAAGATGCGCGGCGAGACTGTTAATAAGGGAGCGGTTGCGCGCGGCTTTCAGGAATCAGTCGTCGAGGTGCTTGTGGAGAAGGCCATCCGTGCCATGCGGCAGTTCGGCGGGCGGCAGCTGCTGTTATGCGGCGGTGTTGCCGCAAACCAGGGCTTGCGCAGAGCGCTGAGCGAACGGTGCGGGCGGGAAGGGTTGCCGCTGCTGATTCCGTCGCTGAAGTATTGTACCGATAACGCGGCGATGATCGGGGCCGCCGCTCATCTGAAATGGCAGGAGGGCCAATTCACGCTGCTGGATATGAAAGCAGAACCAGGACTGTCCCTCGAGAATTGGTCGGTGGAAGCTGCAAAGCTCTCTTGATGTCCACCATGTAATAACGGTCAACAAAAGGGGTACCGCGAGGGTGAAAGCCTGCCGTCTCTTCATCGAGATGGCAGGCTTTTGTGTTTTTCACGGAAATACATACAAGCAATAAACATTTGTCAAGTTGTTAACAACGTTATCCACATATTCACATCATTTTGTGGACAAATCCGCAGAGCGCCGACCCTATAAGGATTTTTGTCGAATCCATCGGATGAAATATCGTTGATAATACATAAAGGAAAAATTGTGGATAATGTGGATATCCCAAAAAAATTGTCGATGCTGCGGCTTTTACTCTTCAATCAATTCCTCCCAGGAGGCATAGACCTCAGCAAGCTCCTGTTTATGCCCATCAAGCTGAGTCTGAATTTCCTGAAGAGCCGTATAATCCTGGTAAACCTCCGGGAGGGTCATTTGCTCCTCTAGCGAGCCGATCGCTTCCTCCAGTTCGGTGATGCGTTTTTCAAATGCTTCCAGCTTCCGCTTGCGGTTGCGTTCCTCACGCGAAGCCTGCTTGCCGGCGGCATAGGCGGCTGCACCGACTTTCTCCGCCTCCTGCTGGTCAGTGTACTCAGTGGAGTTATTCGGCCGGCTTACTCTTTGCTGGATCTGCTCTTGTGCGATTTCGGCGAGTTCTTCCTTTTTAGCGATGTAGTCGTCATAATTTCCTAGGAAATGCTCGGCACCTTCGGGGTGAAGCTCAATGACCCGCTCCGCCATTTTATTAAGAAAATAACGGTCATGTGAAATAAACAGCAGCGTACCCTCGTAATCCACCAATGCGGCCTCCAGCACCTCCCTGCTGAACAGATCCAGATGGTTGGTCGGTTCGTCCAGAATCAGCACATTCGCTTCACGCAGCATAAGCTTGGCCAGCGACACGCGTGCTTTCTCCCCGCCGCTGAGCGCGGATATTTTCTTGAGCACATCCTCCCCGCTGAACAGGAAGCTGCCGAGTACGGTTCGAATGCGCACCTCCTCCAGATGTGGATACTCGCTCCACAGTTCCTCCAGGACCGTATTGGCAGGATTCAGGAGGGTATGCTCCTGGTCATAATATCCGATTTTCACTTTGGTTCCCCAGCGGATCGAGCCAAGAGAAGGCTTCAGAGAACCGGTCAGACATTTCAGGAGTGTGGACTTGCCAATCCCGTTTGGGCCGATCAGCGCGGCAGTTTCTCCGCGGCGCAAGCTGAAGGCCACGTTGCGGAACAGTGGTTTACCGGAATCAAAGGTGACGGACAAACCCTCCACATCCAGAACTTCCTTACCGGACATAAAGGCAGGCTCAAATGAGAAATTCGCCTTCTTCAGCTCTCCCATCGGTTTCTCGATGCGATCCATGCGATCAAGTGCCTTGCGGCGGCTTTGGGCACGTTTGGTCGTGGAGGCACGGACGATGTTGCGCTGTACAAACGCCTCCATGCGGGCAATTTCGTCCTGCTGCTTCTCAAATTGCTTCATCTGCGCTTCGTATTCTGCGGCTTTCAATTCAATATATCTGGAGTAATTGCCCGTATATCTTGTCGAACGGTGGCGCTCGATTTCAAAAATGGTCGTCACCAGCCGGTCAAGGAAATAGCGGTCATGGGAGACGACGAGCAGCGCACCAGGATAAGCGCGCAAATAATCTTCGAGCCAGGTGAGCGTTTCAATGTCAAGATAGTTGGTTGGCTCGTCCAGCATGAGCAGATCAGGGGCCTGCAGCAGGATGCGGGCCAGAGCCAGTCTCGTTTTCTGACCGCCGCTTAATGTGGAGACCGGGGTTTGCGGATCAAACGAGCCGAAGCCCATGCCGTGCAGAACGCTGCGGATGCGAGTTTCCATTTCATAGCCGCCCTGGTCCTTGAACCAGTCCGAACGTCTGGCGTAACGTTCAAGCAATTCTTCATAAGCTTTCCCGTTCGCCATGGAAGCGGGGTCCGCAATCTGCTGCTCCATCCGGCGCAGCTCCGCCTCCGCTTCCAGCAGGGGCTGGAATACCTGCAGCATTTCATTCCATATCGAACGCTCCGAGTTCAGACCGCTGTTCTGGGCCAGATACCCCAGCGTTGTTTCTTTGGATTTATATATTTGTCCGCTGTCGTAAGACAGTTCCCCGGCGATAATCTTGAGCAAGGTGGATTTGCCTGCACCGTTTACCCCGACGAGTCCAATCCGCTCACGTTCCTGAATCTGCAGATTCACACCGTCCAGGACAGGGTCCACCTCATAAGCTTTAACAATTCCTGTTACTTGCAGCAGCATAGCCTGTATCCTCCATTACAATTTGGTCTGCATCCCCGATCTGGGCAGCAGGCAGACCACTTTCAGTTTACATGAAATTCATACCCGTGGACAGTAGTTTAAATCTTGAGCTCCTCGAGCTTGTGGTCATTTTTCACAATCAATGATAAACTAAAACAAGTATGTTGAAAAAGCGCGGCTGATTCGGAATGCGTGCCATGCACCCGTCCGCGCGTAAAGTTTGGAAGGCTTCGTCCGGAAGGATGAAAAGGTGTGGACATTCGTACGATCAAGGCAAGACTGCGGGCTGATATGCGGAGCCTGCGCAATGAAATGAGTCCTGCTGAACGGCAGCGGGCAGCTGCCGACGCTTGTGGCCATGCCATTCAGCAATGGGAAGTGCTGCGAAAGGGAAGCGGGAAAGAGCGCCTTACGCTGTTTACCTACTTATCCTTCGGCAGCGAGCCAGACACCACTTTGCTAATCCAGCATTGCTGGTCGTGTGGAGATCTTGTGCTTGCTCCCAGGGTGAACAGGGCAGCAGGCAGATTTGAGCTGAGGGTCATCGAGGATGCGAGCGGGTTTGCTTCCGGTAGCTGGGGAATACCTGAGCCAGACGAGGTTTGTCCGCTGTGGCCGGTAGGGCAGTGGGCGCAGCTCGATTGGGTGGTCGTGCCCGGGCTTGCTTTTGACCTGTCAGGAGGGCGTATCGGATACGGCGGGGGGTATTATGATCGTTTTACCGAGACACTTCTGCAGGAATGCGTCCGTACGGGAGCGGCCGGACCTGCCTCTGTTTCGCTTGCGCTGCCCGGACAGATCATAGGCCATATTCCGATGGAGCCCGGGGATTTAAGAGTAGACAAGCTGATCACCGCAGAGGGCGTCATCAGCACGGGAGAAGGGTAGGTGTTATCTGTATGGAGTCATTCACACATTTTAACGGGCAGGGCAGGGCACAGATGGTTGACATCTCGGATAAAGCATCCAGTGTCCGCACTGCTGTCGCGGTTTCCAAGGTCACGATGGCTCCGGCGACGCTCGTGGCGATCAAGGAGGGCTCGGTTGGCAAGGGAGATGTGCTGGCTGTGGCGCAGATTGCCGGAATCCAGGGGGCGAAGAAAACATCCGACTGGATTCCCATGTGTCATCCGCTTGCTTTAACCGGTGTCAATATTACATTTGCGGATAATGGGGTTGATAAGCTTTTTATTGAAGCAGAGGTAAGAAGCGAAGGCAAAACAGGGGTCGAGATGGAGGCGCTGACCGCCGTGTCGGCTGCCGCGCTGACCATCTACGATATGTGCAAGGCGCTGCAGAAGGATATGGTGATTGGGCCGACTTTGCTGAAGTCCAAAACCGGAGGCAAGAACGGCGACTTCATGCGTGACGTCACCCCCGATATAAACGGCAGCAACTAGTAATCGTGGTATAATCGGGCCTTGATTTACGACCAGGCCATAATCAGAGGATGAAGATAGGAGAAGGGTGATCTTATGGTGTGGAAAACAGCGATCCTGACGGCCAGTGATAAAGGGGCACGCGGAGAACGTGAAGATACGAGCGCACAGGTCATCCGGGAATTGGTTGAAGAAGAGCTGGGTGGCGAAATTGTCGAATACAGAATCGTTCCCGATGAGCCTGATGAAATTATTGCCGCTTTAATAGAAATGACGGATTATTTTCATGCAGATCTGGTACTGACCACAGGTGGGACGGAGCTTGCAATCCGGGACATTACACCGGAAGCGACCCGCCGGGTGATCGAACGGGAGGTGCCCGGTATGGCCGAAGCGATGAGGATGACGGTCATGCAGAAAAACCGGGCCTCCATGCTGTTTCGGGGCATTGTGGGCATTCGCGGACGCTCGCTGATCGTGAATCTGCCGGGAACGCCAAAGGGAGTGCACGAGAATCTGGCTGCCATCATGGACCAGTTGCCGGAAGCCCTGCTGATGGTTACAGGACAGTTTAGCAGCCGATCTGGCAAGCGTTGATGCTGAAGCAGCAGGAGGCTTGGCCGGATTTTGCCAAATCCAAGCTACCAGGGAGGAAGACCGTATGGGTTTCGGAGGCATAGGAACATCCGGATTGATTCTGCTTGTTGTGCTGGCGCTGCTGTTGTTTGGCCCGAACAAGCTCCCCGAACTGGGGCGGGCTGTAGGACGCACGTTTCGCGAGTTCAAGAACGGGGCGCGGGATCTGATGTCAGAGGATGAGCCCAAGAGCGGGAATCCTTCCTCCCCGGTTCGGGGGTCTGGAGACGCTGACCGCACGGCGGACAAACGGACGACAGATCAGCCATGACGGCTTTTATTGGCCCTTTCTTCGGGAAGGGCTGTTCTTGTCAATTCGCAAGGTGGTGAAAGCATGCCGGAACCGCAAGAACAGGAAATGACCATTGCAGGCCATCTGAACGAGCTGCGAAGCCGAATTATAAGGGTTCTGCTTGTTTTTGCCGCCGCGCTCGTTGCAGGCCTGGCCACGGCTGAGCCTGTTTACCGCTGGATATTGTCGGCGGGACAGCAGAGGGTCAGCATTGAGCTGCATGCGCTCTCTCTGTGGGACGGTATCGGCATCTATATGAAAATTGCGTTTCTGCTGGCGCTGGCCGCATCCCTTCCATTTCTGCTTTTTCAGATCTGGAAGTTTGTCAGCCCTGGCCTGAAGGCGGTTGAACGTTCGGCCGCGCTGCGCTGTGTTCCTTACGTGTTCTTCCTTTTTGCTGTGGGGGCTGTATTTGCCTATTTTGCAGTTGTGCCGATGGCTCTTTATTTTACGGCCTCCATCAACCGGAGCATGGGGCTTCATGAAACGTACGGCGCAGCCCAGTATTTCAGCTTCGTATTCAATATTGTACTGCCTGTGTCGCTGCTGTTCGAGATGCCAGTGCTGGTCATGTTCCTTACCCGCCTCGGCCTGCTTAACCCCGGCCGAATGCGCAGATGGCGCAAGATCGCCTATTTTTCACTGGTATTTATAGCGGTGGTTATAACACCTCCGGATTTTATTTCCGATCTGCTTGTTGCGGTTCCTCTGCTGCTGCTTTACGAGTGCAGTGTCTATATATCGGCTGTAGTATACCGGAAGCAGCTTCAGCGCAGCGCCCACAGAAGCGATTGAACCTCTTCTATGGCCTTGTACGCGGTTGGCATATTTGGGGTTTAATCGGATAGAATGGAAGAGGGTATGTCCACCCCGCAGATTTTGTGGCAGGGGATTAATTTTTTTCGTTAAAGGCCGAGAAAAATTGTCATAAGGACTTGAAATTGATTGCCAAGTTGAGTATCATGAAGTTGGTTGTTAGCACTACACTGAGTCGAGTGCTAATACATATGAGAACAACCGCATATCTGAATACACATTTGAATAAGGAGGCTATTTTTCATGATCAGACCTTTGGGTGAACGCGTATTGGTGGAAGCGATCGAGCAGGAGACAACAACTTCTTTCGGTATCGTTCTTCCGGACTCCGCTAAAGAGAAGCCGCAAGAAGGCAAAATCATTGCGGTTGGGGCGGGAGCATTGAAAGACGGTGTGCGCATTCCTCTGGAAGTGAAAGAAGGCGACCGTGTTATTTTCTCCAAATACGCCGGAACAGAAATCAAATACGAAGGTAAAGAGTATTTGATTATGAAAGAAAGCGATATTCACGCCATCATCGGTTAATCGGGGCCGAACCCGTAAGACCTGAACTATAGCATGACAGGTTTCTGTGAAGCCTGCATTGAATATTCCATAATCCACAGGGAGGTTTTACCATAATGGCTAAAGAGATTAAATTCAGTGAAGACGCTCGCCGCTCCATGCTGCGCGGTGTAGACGCATTGGCTAACGCTGTTAAAGTAACACTCGGACCTAAAGGCCGCAACGTTGTGCTTGAGAAGAAATTCGGAAGCCCGCTCATCACGAATGACGGTGTAACCATCGCCAAGGAAATCGAACTGGAAGACGCTTTCGAGAACATGGGAGCCCAGCTCGTTAAAGAAGTAGCGACCAAAACAAATGACGTTGCAGGTGACGGAACAACTACAGCTACCGTTCTGGCTCAGGCTTTGATTACAGAAGGTCTGAAAAACGTAACTGCAGGCGCAAGCCCAATCGGCATCCGCAAAGGTATCGACCAAGCGGTTAAAGCGGCTGTAGCTGAACTGGCGTCCATTTCCAAGCCAATCGAAGGCAAACAATCCATCGCTCAGGTTGCCGCAATCTCCGCTGCTGACGAAGAAGTAGGCGAACTGATCGCTGAAGCAATGGAAAAAGTGGGCAAAGACGGCGTTATTACTGTAGAAGAATCCAAAGGCTTCGCTACAGAGCTGGAAGTGGTTGAAGGTATGCAATTCGACCGCGGCTACATTTCCCCATACATGATTACAGACACAGATAAAATGGAAGCTGTGCTGGATAACCCATACATCCTGATCACAGACAAAAAGATTTCGAATACGCAGGAAATTTTGCCGCTGCTTGAGAAAATCGTACAGCAAGGCAAAGCGCTTGTTCTGATCGCAGAGGACGTTGAAGGCGAAGCACTGCCTATGCTCGTACTGAACAAACTGCGCGGCACATTCAACGCAGTTGCTGTTAAGGCACCTGGCTTCGGTGACCGCCGCAAAGCTATGCTGCAGGACATCGCTGCACTGACAGGCGGTCAAGTGATCACCGAAGAGCTTGGTCTGGAACTGAAAACTGCTACGGTTGATCACTTGGGAACAGCACGCCAAGTTCGCGTTACCAAGGAAAATACAATTATTGTAGACGGTGCGGGCAACAAAGCAGATATCGACGCACGTGTAAAACAAATCCGCACTCAACTGGAAGAAACCACTTCCGAATTCGACAAAGAGAAGCTGCAAGAGCGTCTGGCCAAACTGGCAGGCGGCGTAGCAGTGATCAAAGTCGGTGCGGCTACTGAAACTGAACTGAAAGAGCGCAAGCTGCGCATCGAAGATGCTCTGAATGCAACCCGCGCTGCGGTTGAAGAAGGTATCGTATCTGGCGGCGGCGTGGCACTGCTGAACGTATACAACGCTGTTGCTGGAGTTCAACTGCAAGGCGACGAGCAAACAGGCGTGAACATCGTGCTGCGCGCACTGGAATCTCCAGTTCGTACGATTGCTGCCAACGCTGGTGAAGAAGGATCTGTTATCGTAGAACGCCTGAAGCGCGAAGAAATTGGCGTAGGCTACAACGCAGCTACCGGCGAATGGGTGAACATGATCGAAGCAGGTATCGTTGACCCTGCCAAGGTTACACGTTCCGCTCTGCAAAACGCTGCTTCTGTTGCGGCTATGTTCCTGACTACAGAAGCGGTTGTCGCTGACAAGCCAGAACCAGCAGCTCCTGCAGTTCCGGATATGGGCGGCATGGGTGGAATGGGCGGCATGATGTAATAAAGGCTGAAAAGCCTTGTGCATCAATGACTCTTCTTCAGAGGAGCGCTGTTTGACCACATTTTGATCACATTGAATTAAAATAAGGCTTCTCACGAGTTCGAATTGAACTGTGAGAAGCCTTTTTATTACGCATTGCGCAGTTCATCAAGCAACTGGTTAAGCTTCTTATCAAAAGTGAAATTTTGTCCAAAGGCGCGCCAAACAAGGCGTGCTTTTTTGCGGGATATTTGTTATTTTTTGGATTTAAATTAGGTAGAAGCAAAGGCAAGGAGGATTTGAATGAATAGAATAATCACGAGCCAAAAAGCTCAATGAAGTGATATAAGACAAGCCGGGTCTGCTTCGGCTGAGGAGGGGACAATCATGAATAATTTTGATTGGAAAAAAAAGGTGTCGAGCCGGAAGTTTTGGGCGCTTCTCGCCGGTCTTGCCACTTCTGCTCTGACGGTTTATGGCTACTCCAGCGATTCAGAAGTGACGGTGAAAATCGTCGGACTGATCGGCGCTTTCGGCTCTATCGCCATTTACATGCTCTCCGAAGCCTATGTTGACGGCCAGTCTGCAACCAAGTATGTAGGAACCAAGCCAGATGAGGACACGAAGTAAATAAAATCTAGGTGTTTGGAATTTTTTATGAATAAATCTTGACAGTAGTGACGGAACGTACCCCTTAGAATAAACATTTGCAAAATCATTCGAGAGATTCCGCAATGTTCTAAGGGGTACCTTTTTTGAAGAGAATTTCGGGAACGATCTATCAGGTAATGATCCCTTTTCCTCCAAGGGGCTTCAATTCTACTGCTTCTATTCCATCGATTAAGGGTTTGGCATTCTGGATTGCCGCTTTTGTTTCTTCCAGCGAAAGGGACGCTTTATGAGCTTCTGAGCTGTTCCATACCTCTGTTACCCATACTGCGTTTGGATCCGTTTCTGGCACACTAACGATGTATAGTTCACAGTCTTCTATCGACTGCAGGCCAGCGGCTGCTTCCAATAGCATGTTAGCCAATACATCCCTTTGGCCGGGCTTGGCGGTGAATTTGGCTTGCATTCCATATTTACTCATATGTATCAGCTCCTTTACTATTTAGCTGGATTATATAAGACTATATCCTTTTCATTATATTATTTCCATTTGTAATAAATAAATATAAGTTTTGGACTTGGCTTGATCTTCCCTAAATCACTGAATGTAAACCTTAGGCTGAAAAAATTCGCACAATTAAATAATGGATTATACCAATCCCCAGCGGAATAAGGATGGCTGATCTTAAGCTGGTACCGCCCTGATCATAGAATTCCGGAATACGCGCAGAATCGTCAGCATATGTCTCGCAGATTCGGCTGATCTTCTTTTCTGCATACTTGAGGTACATAGCGTTGCCGAACATGCCAAACAAAATGGATACCGTCCAGTTAATTATAAATACGGCCCAGGAGGATGGAATAAGATATTGGACGAGTATCGTAAAAATGGAATAGACGAGGCCTAACAGATACATCTTTCTATAAAACAACCAGAAGGAAGTCAGAAAAAATGCTGCCCAGTTCCAATGAACCTTTTTGTGCCTGGAATCAACAAAGTAGTTTTTCATGGTGAAAACTCTCAGATTTTCATCCGTAACGAATTGCTCCCTTTCATTCACAAGCAAAGACCTCCTTTCGGGATTTCTATATTATACACTTTATAAGGCATTGAGGTTCACTGTAATGTATTCGCTTCTTGATTGACTTTGCCCAAAATAGTTGTTAGAGTTATAGATAAGTAAATATGTTTCATGGAATGTTACCGAGAGGGCATAACCTGGACCGACCTGATTACACTACACGTGTATTCAATTTCGGCTCAGGTTTTTTCTTTATCCGGCCCTGCCAATTTGGCTAATACAATACTTAGCAAAGGAGTTTTAACCATGTCCAACAGTGTCTTTCCTAGTGATTTTTTGTGGGGCGGAGCCATTGCCGCCAATCAGGCGGAAGGAGCCTATCTTGAAGGCGGCAAAGGGCTGACCATCGTTGATTTATTGCCTACAGGCGAACATAGAAGAGCGATTATGAAGGGCAATGTCCCGTCCTTCACCCCGCTGGAAGGGCAATTCTATCCTTCTCATGAAGCAATTGATTTCTACCACCGTTATAAAGAGGATATGGTCTTGTTTGCCGAAATGGGCTTTAAGGCCTTGCGTGTCTCGATCTCCTGGGCACGTATTTTCCCGACAGGAGAAGATGAGACGCCGAATGAAGCAGGGCTGCAATTTTATGATGATTTGTTTGATGAAATGCTTAAGCACAATATTCAGCCGGTTGTTACCCTTGCTCATTTTGATGTACCGGTGTATCTGATCGAAAAATACGGCAGCTGGAGAAACCGCAAGCTTGTCTACCTGTTCGAAACGTATTCCAAGACCGTTTTTAACCGCTATAAAGACAAAGTGAAATACTGGATGACCTTCAATGAAATCAATATGCTGCTGCATCTTCCGTTTCTGGGCGCGGGTCTCGTATTTAAAGAAGGGGACAACATCAAGGAAATCCAATATCAGGCCGCGCACCATCAGCTCATTGCCAGCGCACTGGCTACAAAAGCATGCCATGAGATCATTCCGGACGGAAAAATCGGCTGTATGCTTGCTGCAGGCAGCTTCTATCCTTATACATGCAACCCGAAAGATGTTTTCCAGGGGATGGAGAAGGATCGTGAGTCCTATTTCTTCATTGACGTCCAATCGCGTGGAGAATATCCGGGCTATGCCAAACGTTTCTTCAAGGATCATAACCTCAACATCGTTATGGAGCCGGAGGATGCAGCCATTCTGAAAAATCATACAGTGGATTATATTGGCTTCAGCTACTACTCCAGCCGGACTACGAGCACGGATCCGGAGGTCGTCAAAAACATGACCAGCGGCAACGTCTTCGGCTCCGTGGCCAACCCTTACCTGGACAAATCCGAGTGGGGATGGACGATCGATCCAAGGGGCTTCCGCATTACAGCCAACCAACTGCATGACCGCTACCAGAAACCGCTTTTTGTGGTGGAGAACGGGCTCGGGGCTAACGATGAGGTTTCGCCTGATGGGGAAATCAACGATGATTACAGAATCGACTACCTGAAGCGGCATATCGCTGAAATGGGTGAAGCCATCAAGGACGGCGTAGAAATTATCGGATACACCAGCTGGGGGCCGATCGATATCGTCAGCGCATCCTCCGGTGAGATGAAGAAACGGTATGGATATATTTATGTGGACCGGGATAACGAGGGCAAAGGAACTTTGGCAAGAAGAAAGAAAAAGAGCTTTGACTGGTACAAAAATGTGATTCAATCCAACGCTGCTGATCTCTAAGGAATGAATAAGCATACTTTAAAACGTCAGTAAAGCAGCCTGAAAATGAAAACGGAAATCCTTGATTCAAAAGGGTTTTCGTTTTTATTTTCGTATGAATTGAAAGCGTTGACAGAAGCTTGATGCCGCTATATACTTAACTTAGTTAAGTGAATATAACATTAGGATTGTTACTGTACGCAGGCAAAACCTAAGGTGCAAAATGTAAGATCAAAGGGTCTTATTTATTTTGTAATGCTTAGGTTTTTTGTGTGTTTATAGAGAAAGAAAGCAGGGCATGATCATAGGATTGGCGACTCTTGCAGGGGCAAAAAACGGGGGCGGAAGATCGTGAAGATAGCAAAGGTCATTAACAACAATGTCATAAGCGTAAATCAGGAGGATGGCGCCGAGCTGGTCGTGATGGGCCGAGGGCTTGCTTTTAAGAAAAAGCCTGGCGATGAAGTGGAAGAAGACAAGATCGAAAAGGTCTTTGCTTTGAAAAACAAACAAACATCCGACAATTTCAAAATGCTTCTTCGCGAGGTGCCCATCGAGCTGGTCGTTGTCGTTGAAGAAATTATTGATTATACCAAGAACACCTTGGGTAAAAAGCTGAACGAGAATATTTATGTGTCCTTGACGGACCATATCAACTTTGCCATAGAAAGACAACAGCAGGGGCTGGAAATCAAGAATGCCTTGCTATGGGAAATCAAGCAGCTATATAAAGAAGAATTTCAGGTCGGCAAGAAGGCGCTCGAACAAATAAATCAAAAATTCAATATCGAGCTGCCCGAGGATGAAGCCGGATTTATTGCCATTCATATCATCAATGCGGAAATGAATGAAGAAGTCGTGAACACTATGAATATTACAAAGTTCATCCAGCAAATCATGACGATTGTAAAATATCATTTTAAGGCTGAATTTGATGAAGACTCCTTAAGCTATTTTCGCTTTATCACACACTTGAAATTTTTTGCCCAGCGCATTTTTAAGGGGGCACATTATGATAATAATTATGAATATTTATATAAGATCATCAAAGAGAAGCATCCGGATGCCGCGGAATGCACGGAGAAAATCAAAAAGTTTGTCAAAAAGGAATACAACCACGAGCTGACAAACGAAGAAATGCTCTATTTGACAATTCATATCCAACGGGTAGTGAACAGATAACAGATTGGCAGATTGTAATCAACGGAAAAACGACAACGATTATGGAGTGGCTTGCCTCCAGGTCATTGGATAAGCAATAACCGCTATTACAACAAGGATTGGGTCAGCCAGAGACTTCTGGTTGGCCTATTTTGTGCTTGCGTCGGTTTTGAACGGACCATTTAGACGATTGTTCTAAAATGCACTTGCAGGATAAAGGGATTAAAGGGATAACTGGATAAAAAAAATTCCCCAAAGCCGTGAAGCTGCGGGGAATTTTTTTTATCGGATAATATTAAGATTTCACTAAGTGCGGTCTGTCTTCTTTGAAGGTATGTCTATATACGTTTCTCTTATGAATGCAAGTCCTCTATGGAATTGACGTCCACGTAAGCCGGAACCACGAGTCCGGAAGATACACCTGTCATGCTTGTACCCACATCAATAATATCATCTTTATACTGTGCGTAATAATCAGCGTGGGTGAGGGGCAGCCAGGCTGCTGCGCTCGCATCCACATCGCCGGTAGCGACACCGATCCACATCGGTCCGGGCTCTACCTGCAGGGCAGTGACTTTGTAGCCCAAATCATGTTCAAGCACATATTTAAGCACATTCGTGCTGGCAATCTCGGAGTCCCAGGCTGCATAGCTCAACTTAAATGCATCTCCGTTCACAGGCTGCAGGCCCTGAGTCCAATCCTTCACCTTTTCAGGATGGGCATCCGCCCATCCCTTGGCTGCCTGTTCAGGCGGTGTACCCTTCTGGATTGCAATCATAACTTCACCCATGTCCTCTGCAGTCCATTTGAACCGGCTAAGGAATTCATATGCGACAGGATGATCTTCCTGCAACCCCAAACGGCCGATAGTGTGAATCTCTTCTGGATCACCGTACGATTTCTTGGGGTCCTTAAGATACTTCAGCTCGTATTTATTGAACATCCAGTGGGGTGACCAGCCTGTAACAACAATCGGCTCCTGCTTCTTGATGGCATCATCCAGCGCCGCGGTCATGGCGGCAGGAGAGCCCTCAATCAGTGTCCAATCTGACAAATCGTAATCTTTTATAGCGTTTGCGGTCAGCCTCATTAAACCTGCACCCGGGTCGGTGCCGACAATCTTGTAACTGACTTCCTTGCCGAAATCTCCGGAGGCAGCGGTATCCGCTGCTGCTCCGTCCTTCAGGTCCTCAATGGAGTTAATATTCATATAAGCGGGAACGACAAGTCCGGTTTTGACACCCGTCATGTTCGGTCCCAGATCATCCAGCTTATCTTTGTACTCAGCCCAGTAATCGGCATGAGTGAGGGGCAGCCAGGCGGCAAGGGAAGCGTCGACATCGCCGTTTGCCACCCCGGTCCACATCGGTCCGGCTTCCACCTGGAGCGCATCCACCTTGTAGCCCAGTTCGTGCTCAAGCACATATTTAAACAGGTTTGTGCTGGCAATCTCGGAGTCCCAAGCGACATAACTCAGCTTGAAGGGTTCGCCGCTCACCGGCTGCAGGCCCTTCGTCCATTCGGCAACCTTATCAGAATGCTTGGTCGCCCAGTCCTGTGCCGCCAGTTCAGGGCTTGCGCCCTCCTGTATGGCAGTCATCATTTCACCCATATCCTCCGAGTTCCAGGCAAACCTGTCGAGAAATTCATAGGCGGTCGGATGATCTTCCTTCAGCCCTTTGCGGGCGATGGTATGGATCTCTTCCGCTTCACCGTAGGTCTTCTTCGGGTCCTCCAAATATTTGAGATCATACTTATTGAACATCCAGTGTGGTGTCCAGCCTGTAATGATAATCGGCTCCTGATTTTTGACAGCCTTGTCGAGAGCTGCGGTCATGGCCGCGCCCGAGCCTTCGATCAGTGTCCAGTCGGTTAGGCCATAATCCTTGATCGCCTGCGTGGTCGATTTCATAATACCTGCGCCGGCATCAATGCCGATAATCTGATGGTCCACCTCGTCTCCAACGGCATTCGGCGGAGGAGCTTGCCCGCCTTTCAAATCTGCAATGGAATTGACGTCCATATAGGCAGGAACGACAAGTCCGGTTTTCACGCCCGTCATATTGGGTCCCAGATCATCCAGTTTATCCTTGTACTCAGCCCAGTAATCGGCATGAGTCAAGGGCAGCCAGGCTGCAGGGGAAGCGTCCACATCACCACTTGCGACGCCAGTCCACATGGGTCCGGCTTCCACCTGCAGCGCCTCTGCTTTGTAGCCAAGTTCGTGCTCAAGCACATATTTGAGCAGGTTTGTGCTGGCGATCTCCGAATCCCAGGCCACATAGCTCAGCTTGATCGTGTCGCCGTTCACCGGCTGCAGGCCCTTCGTCCATTCGGCAACCTTGTCGGCATGCTTGGTCGCCCAGTCCTGTGCCGCCTGCTCGGGGCTTGTGCCATCCTGAATGGCGATCATCATTTCGCCCATTTCATCTGAGGTCCAGGCGAAACGGTCCAGGAATTCATAGGCGGTCGGATGATCTTCCTTCAGTCCTTTGCGGGCGATGGTATGAATCTCTTCGGCTTCGCCGTAGGTTTTCTTCGGGTCGTCCAGATATTTAAGATCATATTTATTGAACATCCAGTGTGGTGTCCAGCCTGTAATGATAATCGGCTCCTGATTTTTGACAGCCTTATCGAGAGCTGCGGTCATGGCCGCGCCCGAGCCTTCGATCAGTGTCCAGTCGGTTAGGTCATAATCCTTGATCGCCTGCGCGGTCGATTTCATAATGCCTGCGCCGGCATCAATCCCGATAATCTGGTATCCGACCTCTTCGCCTACGGTTGAACCTGCATTGCTGTTGCTGGCAGCGGTGCCGGATCTGTCAATATATTGGGTAAATCCGACGGCAAGAATGAGTACGGTGGCGGCAGCGGCGATCCAGACTTTTTGCTTGCCTTTGACCCGGCTCTTGGCGCGTTTCCCCGGCTTGAACAGACTTTGCGTAAAACGGTCAAGCACGATCGCGAGCACCACCACGGCCAGACCGGCTTCAAAGCCTTTACCGATCTGCAATTGGGTCACAGCACGGTATACTTCTGCACCGATGCCCTGTGCGCCGATCATGGACGCGATGACCACCATGGACAGGGACAGCATAATCGTCTGGTTGATGCCTGCCATCAGGGTAGGCATTGCCAGCGGAAGCTGTACCTTGAACAGCTTCTGGCCCGGTGTGGAACCAAAAGCGTCAGCCGCTTCCACAAGCTCGCCGGACACCTGCTGAATCCCCAGATTGGTCAAGCGGATCGTTGGCGGTATAGCGAAAATAACGGAAGCGATCACGCCGGGAACAACACCCAGACTGAAGAAGGTTACAGCAGGAAGCAAATAGACAAAGGCAGGCATCGTCTGCATAAAATCAAGCAGAGGGGTAATGATGCGCGAAGCGGTTCTGCTGTAGGCACACCATATTCCGAGCGGAACACCCAGAATGATGGAGATTAACGCGGAGGTAATGACAAGCCCCAGTGTATTCATCGTCTGAGTCCAGTAGCCCAGATTGTCGACCAGCAGGAAGCCGATGACTGTAAACAGCGTGAGCGGCAGCCTTCCGATCAGGTAAGCGATAATCCCTACAATCAGGATAAAGAGCAGCGGATGGGGCATCAGGAACAGTCCTGCAAAGAACCCCACGACGCTTTGAATTACGGTTGAAATGACGCTGAACAATCCGCCAAGATGAAGACCCATCCAATCGACGATGGCCTGAACCCATTCAGCGAGCGGTATTTTCGGCAGCATCGGCATTCACCTCCTTGATGGATACTTCTCCGGCAAGTGCGCCGAGCACTGCACCGCGCACAATAACCCCTTGAAGTCTGCCGTTGTTATCAACAACAGCCAGAGGTACTTTGGCCGAGCTTGTAATTTCAAACAAATCATTCATGACGGTTTCCGGCGCCACTTGCGGGCCGTCCGTAATCAGAATGTCGTTCAAATTCTGGTCTTGCTTCAGGGCTATCGACGTGTCTTCAGCCGTAATGACGCCCAGCAATTTTTTGGAACGGTCTATAACAAACAGATTGGAAATTCCGCGTTCACGCATAAGTCCCAGTGCAACCCGCGGTCCCCGGTCCAATGTGATCGTTTCGGGTCTGCGCATAACATGGGCGGCTGTCAGTACCTTGGACAGGTCCACGTCCTCCACGAAGCGTTCGACATAGGAGTTGGCCGGCTGAATCATAATTTCTTCCGGTGTGCCGATTTGTACAACAGCCCCGTCTTTCATCAGGGCGATCCGGTCACCGATCCGCAGCGCTTCGTCCAGGTCATGGGTAATGAAGATAATCGTTTTTTTCATCTTATCCTGCAGCTCCAGCAGTTCGTCCTGCATATCTCGGCGGATCAGCGGATCAAGCGCGCTGAAGGCTTCGTCCATCAGCAGAATTTCAGGATCGTTGGCAAGCGCACGGGCCAGACCAACACGCTGCTGCATGCCGCCGCTCAGTTCATCAGGCATTTTATCAGCCCAGGTTTTCAGGCCAACCAGTTCCAACGCTTGGCGAGCCATTTCTTCGCGCTTGGTCTTATCCACCTTTTGAATTTCCAGCCCGTATTCCACGTTTTCAAGGACGGTCCGGTGCGGGAACAAGGCGAATTTCTGGAACACCATGCTGATCGTTTTGCGCCGTACCTGACGCAGTTGCTCCTTGCTCATTTTGCGCAAATCCTTGCCATGAACGAGGATTTCCCCGGAGGTCGGCTCGATCAGGCGGTTGAACATCCGCACCAGCGTCGATTTCCCGCTGCCGGACAAGCCCATGATGACAAAAATCTCACCCTGCCGGATTTCCATGCTGGCCCGGTTTACACCGACAGTAATTTGCTTTTCCTTGGCAAGCTTTTCCTTCGTCCAGCCCTGCTCAAGGAGCGCGACTCCCTGTTCAGCCCGCAGCCCGAACAGCTTGCTTACATTTTTGACTTCCAAAATGGTCATGTAATCCACCTCTTCTCTATATCTTTCGCTTTCCATTAACCCCACGGTGCTTGTATGGCGATTGACACAAGTCAATGGATTTTACACGGTCAGCGTTTGGATCCGGCTGACAACGTAAACAATTGTAACAGAGCTTTTGTAAATTTATCAAATGAAAATTCTGTTTATAAGGAACGTACAGAAAAAACTGTATGAACCAATACTATATAATTCTCATGTATCCTTTAGGATGCTCCACAATCCGTTTCTTTACAACAGAATCAGCTTTTTTTAAAATATCTCTGTGAGAAGTCCCCTTCCTCTGCAGGTAGGGGATGAATCCCGGTTAGGCGAAACCTAGATGCACTTGTTTATTATATAAGGCTGGTACTTTTCTGGTCGTGTATTTGTGTGATATGATAGGAATATATGTTCTCGTTCAGGTGGTGACTCTTCGTGCAAATCACGTATCCATTTCGCGTTTACCCGCCCCCAAGGTTGGTGTATATGAAATGAGTGGCATGAAGAGAATGGCATCCGATCGCGATCCTATTCATGTGCTTTTCAAGGCACAACTCAACACGGAACTATCCCAATGTATCAACGCTTATAAGAGTGCCAGCTCTCGTCTGATCAAGAAGGATTTCCCCGATGTAAAAAAGAAATTGTGGAAAGAATATTTCTGGTCGTAAAGTTACTGTCTGATTATCGCAGGCAGTGCACCTCTGGAAGTATGGAAAGCCTATACGGGAATCAAGAGAAGGAGGCGAAGACCTCATGATTCGCTGTGTCAAAACCGCATTCCGAACTTCTAAAGTCGATCTGGACCGACTGTTTGCGTGTAACCGGATGTCAGCCGAAGTCTGGAATGAGTGTCTGTCTATCGCAAAGAACTATTCTCTGCAACACGATGGAAAATGGATGGGACAAACCAAACTTCAAGCCGCTATAAAAAATCGATTCCCTCTTCACTCCCAGTCTGTACAGGCTGTTTGTCATAAATATTTGTTTGCCCGAGAGAGCGCAAAGCAAGCGAAAAGTCAAGGTCTGAAGACCAAATATCCCTACAAAAACAAGAGGGTTTTCAACACGAAATGGGTAGACCAATCGTTCAAAATCGAGGGCAACACCATCCAATTAAGCTTAGGCATCCAGAACGGTAAGCGTCAGCAACCGATTCAGATCGTCGTGGCTGACTTGCCAGACGCCGAGATCAAAGAAATCGAACTGGTGTACGACCGAAAACTGATGGTTTCTCTTTGCTATGAGGATGGGGAAGTGGCCAAAGTCAACGAGGGCAGCGAGGTTGCAGGTGTGGATTTGGGAGAGATTCACTCGATTACGGCAACGACCACCGCAAACCAGTCGATCATGATCACTGGCAGAAAAGCCAGAAGTATTCATCGGTTACGCAACAAGAAGCTGGCCGAAATCCAGAAGCGGATGAGCAAATGCCAAAAAGGCAGTCGGCAATGGAAAAAGTACAAGAAAGCCAAAACCTACATCCTCAGCAAAAGCGAACGCCAACTCCAGGATGTCATTCATAAAACAACCCGGCAATTTGTGCAGTGGTGTACGGAACATGGCGTCAAGGAAGTCGTTATAGGCCAAGTGGAAGGCGTACAACGCCATACGAAAAAGAAGAGAAGCAAGATCGTCACGCAAAAGTTATCCAATTGGAGCTTCGGCAAGATTCGGAAACAACTCGAATACAAGCTTGAAGCCCATGGAACAAGCGTGAAACAGGTGGATGAAAGCTACACAAGTCAACAATGTCCTTGTTGTGGTAGAAGGAAAAAGACTTCTACAAGAACCTATACCTGTTCCTGCGGCTATGAAGAACATCGGGACGTTCATGGAAGCAAAGGAATATTGTCCAAATATCTGCATGGAGACATCCGATATTTGGGCGAAACGAAATGGATCAAGTATCTACGGATCGCTTAGCTGAGTGAGAAGTAGTAGACGGTGAGTTCCCACCCACTTGCAGAAGTGTTGCTTACTGAACCTTCCCGTTAGATTTCCGCTGCTGGCAGCGAAAGCAAATAGCCAACCTATTTGTTTGCAGAAAGTAACGGTGTGGCTGGTAAGAAGCCCCTACTTCTAAGTCAAGCGTAAGTAGGGGAGGTTCATAATAGACAAAGATTTAATCTCACAGCGGATGATACTGCGAACAAATAAAGCAGCTGCCCCGTCTAAGCATATGAACAGGAGGTTGCAAGCATGAGCTTGGACCATTTAGATGAAAAGCAGCAGGAATCCCTGCAAAAAATAAGGAAAAGAGTCATAGAAGCGATCGGTAAAAATATGGATTTATACGGGGTAACGCTTTCCACGGGGCATCTGTACGGCCTGCTTTTTTTTGCCGATAAACCGATGACGCTTGATGATATGGGCCGGGAAATGGAAATGAGCAAGACGAGCATGAGCACCAGCATGCGCACGCTGTTGGATTTGAAAATGGTGAACAAGGTGTGGACCAAGGGCTCCCGTAAGGATTTATATGAGGTGGAATTTGACTGGCACCAGACCTTTACCGATTATTTTGCCATCAAGTGGCGCAAAGCGGTGGAAATGAATCTGCAGGTGCTGCGGAAGGCGATCTCTGAAGTAGACAAGCTGTTGATGGATGAGGACGCCAGCGAGGCGGTGAAAGAGGCGCTGCTGCGCGACCGCGGCAAAATGAAACAGGCGGAATCCTATTATAAATGGCTGGACCGCCTGATTGATGCGATGGAGGATGAGAAGATTTACGAGCTGGTTCCGAAGGAAGAAGATGATAAAATAAAGGCAGAACACAAAAACTAGATGAGGCATGGTGCTTGCCTGGGAAAAGGGCGGGAGCATCGTCATGCTTATTTTCGAGGGAGAGATTCGCATGGTAAGCATACGGGTCAGTACGAAGAATGGCGAGCTTCAGGGTACAGAAGCGGACGGTATTTTTTCGTGGAAAGGCATACCTTTTGCACAGCCGCCGGTAGGGCCGCTCCGTTTCCGTGCTCCCCAGCCTCCGCAAGCCTGGGAGGGGATTCGGGACGCTTCACAGTTTGGTCCGGTTTGTCCCCAGCCGCAGAAGTCGGCTGAAGGCATCTTTGGATCGCGGACAGGGCAGCCTGCTCCGTCGGAGGACTGTCTGTATTTGAACGTTTGGGCGCCAAAAGCGGATGCTCCATGTCCTGTGATGGTATGGATCCATGGCGGTACATTTGTTACAGGGTCCGGAAGCATGTCCCTGTATAATGGAACGGCGCTGGCAAGCAACGGCGGTGTGGTGGTCGTTACGATCAATTATCGTCTGGGTCCGTTCGGATTTCTGCATCTTTCGCCTTTTGGAGAAGATCTGGTCTCCAACGCGGGGTTGCTGGATCAGATTGCGGCTCTGCAATGGGTTCAGGAGAACATCCGGGAGTTCGGCGGCGATCCGGACAATGTGACGATATTCGGCGAGTCGGCTGGTGCCATGAGCATAGCGGCACTGCTGGCGATGCCGGCTGCCAGGGGCTTGTTCCGTAAAGCGATACTCCAAAGCGGCGCATCCCAGGTGCTTAACCCGAAGAACGCCGCAGGCCTTGCTGCTGCTTTTCTGCATGAGCTGGGAGTAGATGCATCCAGCAGGGAGCGGCTTTCAACACTTCCTACAGAGGTTATTGCCGCGGCAGGGTTCAAATTATATGAAAAATTCGGTTCCTCCGGGGTTGCGATGCTTTTTCAGCCAGTGATAGACGGCAGCTCGCTGCCAGAGGAGCCGCAGAAAGCCATTGAACAGGGAGCAGCTCAAGATGTGGCTATCATGATCGGCACCAACCGTGACGAAGGCGCATACTTCGTGAGAGGGCCGGAGCATTTGATCAGCGCTGAAGCCGCTGCCCAGGCCATTCAGGCGATGACAGGGCTAACCCATGCCGCCGAGCTTTCCGGCCGGTATCCCGTCAGTGTGGAAGGACAGGCGCAGCTAATGACAGACCTGTACTTCTGGCGTTCGGCGGTACAATACGCATCTGGTCAGGCAGGCTACGGCCCGGTCTGGATGTACCGGTTTGACTGGTGCCTGCAGGGACACCCGTTCCTGGGAAAATCGGTGCATGGGGCGGAGATTGCGTTTGTATTTGACAACCAGCAGCAATTGAAGGAACTGA
This sequence comes from Paenibacillus medicaginis, assembly GCF_042138635.1. Classification (NCBI taxonomy): domain Bacteria; kingdom Bacillati; phylum Bacillota; class Bacilli; order Caryophanales; family Paenibacillaceae; genus Paenibacillus; species Paenibacillus medicaginis. The sequence goes on from NZ_JBHIRY010000025.1 coordinate 23,706, forward strand.
ACATCACGCTGACTGAAGAGATGAAGCGCCTGTCACGATGGATGCAGGATGCCTGGGTATCCTTTGCCCGCAGCGGGAACCCCTCTACTCCGGAGCTGGACTGGCCCAGATATGATCTGAATGAACGGGCTACCGTTATTTTCAACTGTGACACTACGATTGTCCGGGACCCGGATGCGGAGAAGCGAAGCCTCTTCATTGCTGTGGCGAAGAACTGATTCCGCTTGTTTGCAAGCAGCCAGAGGACCTCTTCCAATGTTGGTATGGAAGAGGTCCTCTTTTTAAATTCAAACTCGTATTATATCGTAAAACGCTTAACCATTTGCTGCAGGCTTTCCGCCATATTCGCGAGCTCCTGGGTGGAAGAAGAGATTTCCTCCATCGCGGCCATTTGCTCCTCTGCGGCAGCCGATGTCGTCTGTGCGCTTTCGGCAGACTGCTTGGACATGTTGGCCAACTCCGTAACGGTAGCGGACACCTCCTGTGTGCTTGCCGAAATTTGTTCAGCAGCAGCGGACACCGTCTGGATCTGGTCTACTATATGGGCCGTGGAGCCTTCGATGCTGTTGAACGCCGTTTGCGCTTCTTCGCTGACCCGCAGACCCTCGTTGACCTGATTGCGTACCTCAGTGTTCATTTGATGGGTCGACCGTTCGATCAACTCCACCATCTGTCCGATGATCGTGCTGATTTCGCCGGCTGTATGCCTGGATTGCTCGGAGAGCTTGCGGACCTCCTCGGCTACAACAGCGAACCCGCGGCCTGCTTCGCCTGCTCTGGACGCTTCAATTGATGCGTTAAGTGAAAGCAGGTTGGTCTGCTTGGCGATGTCGGCAATCGCATTATTCATCTCCCGCGCATGATCCGACAGCTTGGAGAGCTCGTTGATGGAGTCTCCTGTTTCACGTACGGCCTGTAAAATGCGGTCCATCTGGCTCCGCACGGTGGTGATCTTGCGGCTTCCATTAGCAACGTCGTGTTCTGTCCGGGATGCAGAGTCCACAATGGAGGTCGCGGATTCGGCAATAGAGCCGACGCCCCTTGCCATTTCTTCCACGGCAAAGGCGGTTTGCTCCGAGGATTCAGCACTTGCTAATGCCGTTTCTGCCGCTTCCTGCACCGTTTCCGCGACAGACTGAACGGACAGGGTGGTCTGCTCGGTGCTTTCCTTAATCACTTCAGCCGATGAAGCCAAATGACTTGAGGTTTGATTGACCTCCGACACCATCGCATGCAGGGATTGTGTCATCTGGTCAAAATCACGGGCAAGCTCGCCGAACTCATCATTTCTCTTCAGATGGATGCGTTCCGTCAGGTTGCCTTCACTGATGACTTTGGTTCCTCTTTGCAGTCTGCCCAGCGGCACCATAATGCTGCGCAGTGTCAAGAATATAATGACGGCCGCTGCGACAATCGACACAACAATGACCACGAGGCTGTTGAACAGTATCGGCTTGACCGCCTGGTCATAATCCTGGTTGTCATAGATGCCGTAGATATTCCAGCCCGTCAGCGGCTGATTGGTGGAAAAGACATCTACCTGCAACCCAAGAAAGCTGATGCCATGAGCTGCAGCGGTCCCGCCGTTTGTGTCCACAGCAGGCAGCCCTTCCAAGAGGTCCCCTGCTTTTTTCTTGCTGTTGATATATGCAGGGCCGGCCCCCGCGACGATCATATTTTCATCATTGGTGATGATTAGTCCGCCGTGCTCGCCGATTTTGATATCCTTCAGATTGTCCGTAAGACTCTGCAGGCTAAGATTCAAGGTGAGCGCACCCTTGCCGTCAGGCAAAGATCTGGAAAACGTGACGACCAGATTGCCGGTAGAGGTGCTGACCACCGGTTTGCCAATAAAAACGTTTCCGTTCAGCTTCATGCTTTCTTTGTACCAGTCCCTCTCGCGTGGATTATACTCCGGATCGTCCTTGGCGGGTGATCTGACATAGCTGCCATTTTCAGTTGCGATAACGACTCCATCCAGCTTGGAGTACGTGGCCATCATCTGATCCAACGTCTGCTGAACCTGTTCCGGATGCTCGGTGACGTCCTCTGATGAGAGCACATTCACAAACATGTTCAGCGTATTTATAACCGGTTGTACATATTCCGTAATATTGGAATCGATCAATCCGATATTGGTCGTTACCGCATCGGAAATGTTGCTGCGCAGCTCGTTACTGGCACTCCGGTAGGAGAAATATCCTATGAACAGGCTGGGAACAAGGAGTACGACCAGGAAAGAAGCAATCAGCTTTGTTCTCATTAAACCGATGTGTCTCCTGAATTTAGCGAATAAGCTTGTGGAATGAATGTTGTCCATATGTATTCTCCTATTTCAAAATTTAACTGCTGTTATGTTATTCGACTAAATTCGAGTTGAAATAAAGAGCTTATGGACCTAGTTAAAATGGAAAAATAATACATAAATTATGAAAATGTATATCGAAAGCACCAGGTTCGCCGCGTGGGTGCTGCATAATTTTCCAAAGTGAAACAGTATATATAAAAAAACGACCGTGCCCGTTTATGGGAACACAGTCGCTGTATAATGAGGCGAAAATCCTTTTTTACGCAGAATTCTCCCTGGGCTGTCTGGAAATGAGAAACAGCGTAATCCAGATCAGCACAAAGCCGGTAAGCTGTGCAAGGGTGACCAGCTCGTGAAAGGCGACCCAGTTAATGAGCACGCCAATCATCGGGAAGCTGAGCTCGGCCAGCGTGGCATAGGAGGCCTTGGTAGAACTAAGTCCTTTGTAGTACAGCGCCATGCTGAGCAGTCCGGGCAGCAGCGCCTGCAGCACCAGATTCAGAATTACGGCACCAGCGGCCCATGTGCCTGACGGAAGCTGCCAGGGAGCCTGCTCCACAGAGGTCATTACGAGCAGCAGGGGCAGAGCCAGCATAAAGCGCAGGGAGGTTACTGTCTCATATTTCATGGTGCCAAGTAAATATCTGCCCATGACGGTGGAGCCGCCCCATAAAGCGGCAGCGCCTAACGAGAGCAGACTGCCGATTTGCATAAATTCGTTGACACGGCTGAAAGGCATCGACCAGCCGAAGGTCAGCATATAAGTGCCGGCCAGCGCGACCAGCAGCAAAACACTGAAGTAGCGGGGCAACAGTTCCTTCAAAATGATTCTGGCCATGATGATGGCAAAAAGGGGTTGCATCTTCTGCAACAGCAGCACCGCATTCGGGTTGCCGTCAGACAGGGCCATTGTGAACAGCACGGTAGCGAGGGCCGACCCGCCCCAGGAAATGAACAGCAGGGCCAGGACGTGGCGCAGCCGTACCCGCTTTAATTCTCCGCGGTGTCGCCATAGCACCGGCGCGGCGCATATAAACAGAATTACATGCTCCAGCAACACAATCTGCGTGGAGGTCAGATGATCCAGCAGCAGGATGCGGAACAGGGGATCGACGCCCCATAAGGCTGCCCCGATAACGACGAGCCAAAAGCCGCTTTTTACAGGTGCTTCCCGCAAAATAGCTGTGGATGACGCTGTAGTTTCACTCATGATTGTTAGCTCCTTTGTGGATAAAGGACCCATAGAGGCAAAAGCCCCCGCTCGCGTGTGGTTAAACACGGACGGGGGCTGATGATCAAATAAACCTGAACGTATACGACATCACAGGAATTTGAATGAGCCCAAAAGAGCAGACTGTTCCCGTGAACCCGCTGACGTGGTTTATTGTGAGATCTTCTTCCATCCGGACTGTACCGTCGGCTTTGGCATCTCACCAAATCAGTCCGCTGTCTGAATGACAGGCAGCGGAGTCGCGGGCTCGGCTCCAGGAGCCATACCGCCGGTCGGGAATTTCACCCTACCCCGAAGATCCTTATTCCGTTTTTTTAGATAGTATATATTCTACAGCTGTCTGCATGCTTCGTCCAGTGAAAATTACATGAAGGAGGCAGGGATATTTCATAAAATTTCAGAATTTTGGATGAATCGAATGCCAGTATTTAGACGCAGCTTGTCAGGCTAGTCAGCATAAATCGAACAAGTCCCTCATAGACATGTACTAATTCGAATTAAAACATGCTGAAGGGGTTGATGATATGCGCCGGAGTTCATGGATACTTGCCATGATCATGTGCGTGACCGTGCTGCTGGCTGGCTGCGGCAAGAAGAGCGCGGACGATGTGGTTAAAGATTTAAGTGATGTGGTGAGCGGGATGGACAGCTATCACGGTACGGCGCTGATGACCCTGCATACCGGCCAGACGCCACAGGAATATCTGGTGGATATATCCTACCGCAAGCCTTCGTATTATCGTATAGCCATGACGAATGAGAAGAAGGATATTACCCAGATTGTGCTGCGGAATGATGAGGGGGTATTCGTCCTTACACCAAGTCTGAACAAAAGCTTCCGTTTTAAAAGCGACTGGCCGGACAATCAGGGGCAGGTCTATCTGTACGAGACATTGGTGCGCAGCATCATAGGGGATGAGACTCGCCAGCTGGCTAACGATGATAAAGCCTACATCTTCGATGTTGCGGCTAATTACAACAGCCATGCGCTTGTCCGCCAAAAAATCTGGCTTGCCAAGGACAATTATGCCCCGCAGCAGGTGCAGGTGTCCGACGCCAATGCCAAAGTTGTGGTCGATTTGAAATTCAGCGATTTCAAATTCGGAACCGAATTTGACAAGGATGCCTTTGATATGGAGCGCAATATGGGCGCAGGCAGCACGGCTGTTCCGCCATCCAATTCAGGGGACGCGCAGCCGCAAGCGGAGACTGGGGGTAACAAGCCATCGGACAGCCCGGATCAAACAGGAACCTCGGATGAAACAGGAAACCCGGATCAGGCGGGAACGGGTACGAGCGGGCCGACAGCAGGTGAAGCTAACGGGACGGAGGAGCAACCTGTTGCTGATGGTATAGAGGCCAGTGATGCAGATGCCGGGGCCGGGGAGCCGAATGCAGGGGCTGACGGCCAGTCTGGCCAGGGAAGTGAAGACCTGGCCATGAGTGAATTCGGAATTATTGAGCCGACCTACATGCCTGCAGGCGTGCAGATGAGGGATATGCCGGAAATCGAGGACAGCGAGACCCATGCGGTGATGATGCGTTATGCCGGACAATACAATTATACGATTGTGGAGAGCCGGCCGCTTGATCGGGCTGTATCTCTTGCGGCAGGCGATCCGATTGATATGGGCTTTGGTGTGGTAGGTGTATTGACAGGAGATCAGCAGCAGACTTTGACCTGGATGATGGACGGCGTGGAGTTCAGAATTACGAGTGCGGACCTGCCTGTTCAGGAAATGATTCAAATTGCCGCGTCTATGCAGGATCAATCGGGTAAATAAATCCTTATAGGCGGATAGTGATGGTTGGCAGGGTACTCGCTCTGCTGCTGCCGCTGTCCGTCTTTTTTTCATCCGCTGTTTTCCTGCATTTGCATATGTCTGGCCCTGCTTCATTGACAGTCGCGGCACGGAACATTACCATGGTAACTATTCAGCTTACATCGCCCAGTGCGATCCGGCTCGGACTCAAGACTTTGAAGAAGGTGACCTACAGTGCAAGTACAATACAGACCGACCCGTGCGGAAATCAATCTTGATCATTTGCGCTTCAATTACCAGGGCATTCGCCATGCGCTGCCACAGCAAATGAAGCTGCTGGCGTGCGTCAAGGCTAATGCATACGGTCATGGAGCGGTAGAGGTATCGAGAGAGCTGGAGCGGCTCGGGGCTGATTATCTCAGCGTGGCATTTCTGGACGAAGCCATTGAACTTCGCAGGGCAGGAATTACTCTGCCTCTTCTGGTTCTTGGTTATACGTCACCGGAGGCTGTGCAGACGGCATGGGAGAACGAGATTACGTTGACGCTGTTCACGACAGAGGTGCTGGAGGCCGTTCAGGCGCTTGACCGTAAAGGGAGCCCGCGCCGGTTGAAGGTGCATATCAAAATTGACAGTGGCATGGGACGTCTCGGCTTGCTGCCGGATGAAGGCGCACTCGCCTTTATCGAGAAGGTCTGGAACACGGAAGAGGCGGAACTGGAAGGAATGTACACTCATTTTGCCAGGGCGGATGAAGAAAATAAAAGCTATACACTGGAACAATACCGGAGATTTCAGGGTGTGGCATCGGCGCTGCAAGGGAAAGGCTATTCCATTCCCATCATACATACGGGAAACAGCGCAACGGCTTTGGACATGCCGGGACTGTCGTTCGACATGATCCGGATCGGCATCGCCATGTACGGCTTGTATCCTTCCCATGAGGTGAACCGTCAGGCTGTTGAACTGCTCCCGGTTTTGACGCTGAAGACCGAGCTGTCCTACGTCAAAACTCTTCCCCCTGGCTGGGGCATCAGCTATGGAACCCAATATACAACAGCTTCCCAGGAGCTCATCGGTACGCTTCCGATCGGTTATGCCGACGGATATTCGCGGATGCTGAGCGGTAAAGCGGGAGTATTGATACGCGGCCGTCGCGTTCCGGTATTGGGCACCATTTGTATGGACCAGTGTATGGTTTCTTTGCAAGCTTTTGCCGCAGAGGCGAAAGAAATTCAGGCCGGCGAAGAGGTTGTTCTCATCGGCCAGCAATCCGGCGTGATCATTTCCGCGGATGAGCTGGCTTCCTGGCTAGGGACCATCAACTATGAGGTGGTCTGCATGATTGCGAACAGGGTCCCGCGGCTATATATGCGCGGAGGCCGGATAGTCACCCGCAGGAACCCGTTATTGTAGCATGTTTTGCCAGAGGATAACGAAGGAAATGACAAGAGAAACGATATGAACAGGCAGGAGTTTGCGTGGAGTGTCTCGAAATATGCTATGTGAGAGGCGAGGAAAACACTATGCTGGCGCCTAATCGGGAGCATGCTGCTAACAGAGGGGTGTTTTTTGAGAGGAAACGCACTGTACGCGAATGCCATGGTTAGTTTATAATGGGATGCAGCATAGTTGATATACTGCCAACATATATATATCTTGTATAAATTACCGGGGATAACGTTATAATGGTACAATGGCGATAAGGTTGTGGGGGGTGGAAGGAAGTTGGCTAACTTGCAGAACACCAAAAGGATTATGATCAGTTTGCCTGATTATCTTCTTCAGGAAGTGGACGGGATCGTAGCTATGGAGAATTCCAACCGCAGTGAATTTATAAGGCAGGCCATGAAGCTGTATTTGAGCGAACGGAAGAAACGGTATATTCGTGAAGCGATGCAGCGGGGATACATGGAAATGGCTAAGATTAATTTAACCATGGCATCCGAGGCTTTTTACGCGGAGGAAGATGCAGACAGCACTCTGGGCCGCACAGTTAGCGGGGTGTAATCGATATTGATCGTTAAGCGCGGCGACGTTTTTTTTGCAGATCTTTCACCCGTTGTCGGTTCCGAGCAAGGTGGAGTACGGCCGGTACTGATCATCCAGAATGATATTGGCAATCGGTTCAGCCCTACCGTAATCGTAGCGGCGATTACTGCCCAAATTCAGAAGGCAAAGCTGCCGACGCATGTGGAAATTGATGCGGCGACACATGGCTTTGACCGCGACTCTGTCGTCCTGCTGGAACAAATCCGGACGATCGACAAGCAGAGGTTGACTGACAAAATAACCCATTTGGATGAAGAAACCATGCGCAAAGTAAGCGATGCGCTTCAAATCAGTGTGGGGTTGATTGATTTTTAGCATCGGACGGATGAAGAATATCAAGGGCCGTACTGGCAAGTACGGTTCTTTTTTTGCCATAAACAGAAAAAGTTGCAGCCCGCTGCAATCGGGTTAGTATGATGGATAAGCTCTGTTGTATGGGGCTGGAGGGAGTTTTGGATACATGTCTAATGTAGTTGATGAAGTGCAGCAGAAGCGTCAGGAACGGATTATTAAACAGGTGGCGGAGGAATTGTCGCTGTCCCTGAAGCAGGTGCGTACGACGACCAGCCTGCTGGATGAAGGAAATACGATCCCTTTTATTGCCCGTTACCGTAAAGAGATGACGGGGGAACTTGACGAGAACCAGCTCCGTCAAATCGAAGAGCGGGTGCAGTACCTGCGCAACCTGGAGGACCGCAAGCTGGAGGTTATCCGGATTATTGATGAGCAGGGCAAGCTGACGGAGGTGCTGCAGAGCGCCATCGAGAATGCGGTCAAGCTGCAGGAAGTGGAAGATCTCTATCGTCCTTACCGCCAGAAGCGCAAAACACGGGCCAGCGTCGCCAAGGAAAAAGGGCTGGAGCCGCTGTCCGTATGGATCTGGAATCAGCCGAAGAAGGGCGATGTCATGCAGGAAGCAGAGCGTTATGTTGACCCTGAAAAGGGTGTGGATACGGCTGAAGCGGCGGTGCAGGGAGCGCTGGATATTTTGGCTGAAAATATTGCCGATGATGCGACCATCCGTAAATGGGTGCGCCGCTACACGCTGGACCAAGGCATGCTGACCTCGGAAGCCAAGGATGCGGAAGCGGAGTCTGTCTATGAGAATTACTACAGCTATCGTGAGCTGGCCAAGAAAATGCCGCCACACCGGATTTTGGCGATTAACCGCGGGGAGCGCGAAGGCTTTCTGAAGGTCAGTCTGGAGGTTGCACCGGAATCGGTTCACCGCTACATTGCTGGCCAGATCCAGAAGAGCCCGTCTGTCGTTGACCATTTAATTACAGCTGTCATTGAAGATGCATATAAAAGGCTGATCGCTCCGTCTATTGAGCGTGAGGTCAGAGCGGAAATGACGGAAAAAGGGGAGAATCAGGCGATCTCTATTTTCTCCGGCAATCTGCGCAGCTTACTGCTGCAGGCTCCGATCAAGGGACAGCGGGTGCTCGGCGTGGACCCTGCCTACCGTACGGGCTGCAAGCTGGCAGCTGTAGACGATACCGGCAAGCTGCTGGAGGTAGCCGTTACGTACCCGACTCCGCCCCATAACAAGAAGAAGGAAGCTGCCGAGAAATTCAAGGAACTCATTGACAAGTATGATGTCGAGCTGATTGTAATCGGCAACGGCACGGCTTCACGGGAAACGGAGCAATTTGTCGCCGATTTGATCGCTGAACTGAAGAGCAACAAGCTGTCTTACCTGATCGTAAATGAAGCGGGTGCCAGTGTCTATTCTGCGTCCAGGCTGGCCCAGGAGGAGTTCCCGGATCTGGATGTGGCGGAACGGAGTGCGGCTTCCATTGCCCGTCGGGTGCAGGATCCGCTCGCCGAGCTTGTTAAAATTGAGCCAAAAGCGATCGGCGTCGGCCAATACCAGCATGACGTTTCCCAAAAACATCTGGAAGAAAGCCTGAAAGCTGTCGTTGAATCCGCCGTTAACCATGTCGGCGTTGACGTGAATACAGCATCACCGTCGCTGCTGTCCTATGTGGCCGGCATCAATACGACCATTGCCAAAAATATTGTAAAATTCCGCGAGGAGAACGGAAAATTCGTCAACCGCCGCCAATTGCAGAAGGTATCCCGCCTTGGAGCCAAAACCTATGAGCAGTGTGTCGGCTTCATGCGTATTACGGGGGGAGACAATCCGCTTGACCGTACCCCGATTCACCCGGAATCTTACGAGGTGGTAAACCGCCTGTTCCAGGAGATGAATATCGATCAGCAGGAGATCGGCTCCAGGCAGGTGGCAGACCTGCTGGCTGTTCAAAATCCGGAGCGGCTGGCGGAGAAGCTGGGTGTAGGCGTGCCGACGCTGCGCGACATTCTGGACAGCCTGCAGCGTCCGGGCAGAGATCCGCGGGATGAGCTGCCGCTGCCGGTATTCCGCAAGGATGTGTTGAAGATTGAAGATCTGACTCCTGGCATGAAGCTGCAGGGAACGGTGCGGAATGTTATTGATTTCGGCGCATTCGTCGATATCGGTATCAAGAGCGACGGCCTTGTGCATATTTCACAGCTGAAGCACGGATATGTGAAGCATCCGATGGATGTTGTATCCGTGGGTGATAACGTCACGGTCTGGGTGCTGAACGTGGACTTGAAAAAAGGCAGAGTCGGTCTTACGATGAAGGAGCCGGTCGAAGAACAGGTACATTCCTGATTTCCCCAAAACACAGAAAAATTATTTTGCCGGTGTGTCCATTCGGGACACCGGCTTGTTCTTTTGGTGTCAGACGGACTTACCGTTCCGTGATTCCAGCGTTTTACCGGGATTTTTAACGTAGAAGAACCAGCAGTCGTTCAACAAGCGAATCTGATTGCGGTCTCTTTTGTTGAAAGCACGCATTAACTGATTTCTGAGCCATTGAGGCAACACAATCTCCTCCCCATTCGGTCGTATGTATGGTTAGCATATGGGCAACCGTCCTGATATGTTCCAGAAAGACATGCTTGACAGAACCGTATGGGGAGGGGGTATGATTCAAACATATATGGCATGGAGAGGAGTTGGCCGGAAGAAATGCAGCCCATGAGCAACGAAGAGCTTCAGCGCTGGGTAGAACGTATATCTGTTGATTATTTCGGGGCTCCCTTCCGTCATCGAGCGATCTTTAATCCCCGTCTGACCGCGACGGGAGGCAGGTATTTTTTGAAGAGCCATGATATCGAAATTAACCCTCATCAGTTGACCGCATACGGACATGCAGAAGTAGAGAGCATTATCAAGCATGAGCTGTGCCATTACCACCTTCATTTAAGCGGCAGGGGGTACAAGCACCGGGATGAGGACTTCAAGCGCCTGCTTGCCAAGGTAGGAGGAAGCAGACACTGCCGAACACTGCCTGGAAGGGAGAAGGCGAAGAAATTGCCTTTCCGTTACAAGCTGTTATGCCGTACCTGTGGCCAGGAATATTTGCGTAAACGCAAAATGGATCCTTCCCGCTACCGCTGCGGCAAGTGCTCAGGCCAGCTGCAACTTCTTCGCCTTGACGCTGTAACTCAATCATGATAAATTATAAAACAAAGAATGTTCCCTGATAGCTCAGTCGGTAGAGCACTCGACTGTTAATCGAGTTGTCACAGGTTCGAGTCCTGTTCGGGGAGCCAGTATGGAGAGATACCCAAGTGGCTCAAGGGGACCCTCTGCTAAGGGGTTAGACTGCGTAAGTGGTGCGAGGGTTCGAATCCCTCTCTCTCCGTTTAGAAGTACATCGTCGCAAGGGATTTGAACCCAGCCGGGTTCGTCGGAACAAAAAACCGTTCGTTGGCATCAGCCAATGAACGGTTTTTTCTGTAGTCCATACTAATCCGCATTTACCGTTAAGGAGGCGCTTCGTGTCTCCGCAAACCCATGCTCATCGTACAGTACACGAGCCAATAAATCCTGATTATAATTGCCGAAATTTTTCCCGTAAATCGTCATTCCGCGTTTGTTCACCGATTTGTCGGTCACGGCAATCCGGAAAGTAAGCTCACTTTTATAATCCAGTCCGATATCCTGCAAGGTGACATCCGAAATGCGGCAGCCATCAATAAAGCTGCCATTCTTGTTGATGCGGATCAGCTTCAGCATCCCGTATTGATTCAGATGGGGGGGCCACCAATCCGGATTGAAGGTTCCGCGCATATCCCCGAAATCCCCGGGACTGGTCCAATAGCCGATTTCCGTGCCATTGATATAAAAATACAGGTCGGAAGGATAATTGTCAGAATAACCGGGAGCCTCACTACCCAGCTCCAGAGAAAACTGGATTTCGCGGAAGGACTGGTTCGGTTTCAGATAGTTGGGAATACGATATTCCAGAAAGCCTTCACTCATCCAAATAATGCCTGAGTTGATCCGCTGCGGATCCGCGAAATAACGGGGATCGTCAAAATCTCCGATAATACTGTCCTTGGTTGCAAGCCCACAGGTTGGAAAAGCCTGATAGTTGCTGTAATGGCCCACCTGAATCTCCACCTCGTACAAATTATCGGTGTCCTTACTGCGCAGATCAACCATGAGCTTATCCTTGTTTAAATAACAAACCTTCTGAATTCCGTGCTTTCCGACAGAGGTGTTGATTTCAATTAGTCCGCTGTCCTCCAATTTTTTAATATGCATGGTAATAGCTCCGTTGCTGAGGTTGAGTCTTCTTGCGATTTCATTTAAATTCAGCTCCTGATTGCTGGCTAGCATCTCCAGAATCTGCAGGCGAATTTCCGAGCTGAGCGCCTTGAAAATATCAATACCGCTCATCAGGTCCTTAATATAGATCATGATACAGTACCCTCTTCCACGAAACTTTTTATTTTAGGTAAGTATAAACTAAATTACCTGAAAAGCAAATAAACAATACTTTTTGTGTGAAAAACGATGAAAAAACGGATGTTAAAGTCGAAAATTAAATATTTATTTTAAATAAAATCGAATTTAAACTGTGAAATCATGGCCTTTTTATCCTGATTTTTATGATTTTAATGCTAATAGTATTATAATTTTATATTTTTATAAATCATTTTATATTTTTGTATTTACAACAGATTCTGTTCTATGCTATTTTATTTCTGTAAGCGGATACAATCAAGTGAATATTTATATAGGGAGGGTCAAGCATGAAGAAAAAATGGTTTGTTGTGCTCACGGTGATTTCGATGGTTGTGTTCCTTTGGGGCTGTGGTAATTCCTCTGACAATAAGGGCGCAGGAGGGGAAAGCAAAGTTCTTGATGGCGGTGCAGGTGAAAATGCGACCGAGCTTTCTTACTGGACCTTTGTTGAGCTGCACGGACAGCATTTTGAGAAAATGCTGGCAAAGTGGAACGAAGCCAATCCGGACCGCCAGATCAAGCTGAATGTGACAGTCATGCCGTATGATGACATGCATAACAAGCTGTCGATCGCCTTGCAGACGGGGACGGGCGCCCCGGATATTTCGGATATTGAGCTTGGCAAATTTCCGGATTTCCTGGCCGGAACTCCTCAACTGGAGCAGCTTAACGATGTCATAGATCCGTACCGGGATACGATTGTAAAGTCAAGGCTCGATTTGTACAGCAAAGACGGTGTGAACTACGGTGCTCCGACCCATGTAGGCGCAACGGTAGCTTTCTATAACACGGAAATTCTCAAGGAAGGGGGCGTGGATTATACCACCATCAAAACCTGGGATGATTTCAAGAAAGCCGGTATTCAGGTTTATGAAAAGACCGGTAAATATATGGCTACAGCCGACACCAGCGCGACTTGGCAGGCTGGAATGATGCTTGCTCAGCAGGGGGCCGATTTTACGGATGACAGCGGCAAGCCTGTCGTGAATTCTCCGGAAATGATCAAGGGACTTACCGTTTTGAAGGATTTGCAGGATAACAATGTCATCGCAACGGTTGCCGGGGGACAGCCGGATACCGAGGAAGCTTACGGGGAGTTTAACTCCGGGAATTATGCCACCGCTTTTATGCCGCTTTGGATGATGTCCCGTTATACGAATTATATGCCGGATTTGGCAGGGAAAATTGCCCTGGCTCCACTTCCGGTCATGGAAGAGGGCATGCCACGATCGCTGGGTGGCGGCGGAACCGGAACAGTGGTTACCAAAACAGCCAAGGACGTGCAGTTGGCTAAAGAGTTCGTCGCATTTGCAAAACTGTCGGAGGATGCAAATATCGAAATCTGGAATACGCTTGGTTTTGACCCGGTTAACATGGATATCTGGAATATGAAGGAAATCACTCATAACCCTGAAAATCAGTTTGTGAAATATTTTGTCAACAATCCGTTTGATGTCTTGAATGAAGTCAAGGATGAAATTCAATTGATCAAATCGACCTCCGCCAGCCCTACGATCAGCAATGTGTTCACTACCGTAACCTTAAACGAAATTTTTGAGGACGGAAGGGACATTACAGAAGCATTAAATGACGCGCAGGCGCAGATCGAACAGGAGCTGCAATAACCGGAAGGATAGAAAAGGCGGGCTGCTCTGTACAAGAGCAGCTCGCTTTTAAAGAAAGGAGTGGGAGATGTGATTAAAAATTTTCTGTACTCGCAAAAGGTTGCTCCTTACGTCTTTGTGCTGCCCTTTGTCATCGTTTTTGCCGTCTTCTGGGTGTATCCGCTGCTTAGCTCCTTTGAAATGAGCTTCCAAAAAATATCGCTCGGTCAGGAAGCAAGCTGGGTAGGGATTGATAATTATACGAAGCTCATGGGGGACGGCATCTTTTTAAAGGCTGTGATGAACAGTGCCATCTACATGGTGCTCACTTTGGTAATTCTGATCCCTTTCCCGATGCTGTTTGCGGTGCTGATCAACAATAAATTCATGTGGGGCAGAGAATTTTTCAAATCCTCCTTCTTCTTCCCGGCGCTGACCTCGGTGGTGGTGGCAGGCACGATTTTCCGCCTGATGTTCGGGGAAATGGACGGCTCGCTTATCAATAGCATTTTAGGCTGGTTTGGTATTGATCCGGTCAAGTTTTTGAAAGGCCAGGTCACCGGCTTTATCGCTCTGCTGGCGCTGGCCGCCTGGAGATGGACCGGTGTGAATATGCTGTATTTTCTGTCAGGTCTCAAAAACATCCCTGATGATTATTATGAAGCCGCTTCGATTGATGGAGCCTCCGCTTTCCAGAAATTCAGGTTGATCACGATGCCCTTGCTGAAACCAACGACGATCTACGTGGTCACGATCAGTATATATGCCGGTCTGGCTATGTTTATTGAGAGCATGATGCTGTGGAATGGCAACAATTCGCCGAAGAATATCGGTCTTACCATCGTCGGATATCTGTACCGCCAGGGCATTGAGAAGAACAATCTGGGTTACGCGGCGGCGGTCGGGATTGTGCTGCTGGTGATCACAATGGTGATTAATTTGACACAGCTGGCGTTTTCCGGCCTGTTTAAAAAGGAGGATCGGTAATGAAAAAGGAGCTTGCCACAAATGTATATCCTGCTGCCCGGGAGCGCGGGCTTAGTACGAGTAAGGGGCTTTTTGCCAGAATTATTTTGTTCGTCTTTTTCACGGTCCTCTGTATTCTTATCCTGATCCCGTTTTATGCGATCGCGATTTCCTCCTTTAAGCCGGGCCAGGAGTTGATCAGGTACGGACTGAATTTAAGGTTCGATCTGTCTGTCATGAGCTTTGATAACTACATGTATTTATTTACCGGTGATCACGCTTATTTTAGCTGGTTTTTTAATTCGCTGCTGCTGACGATTGTGCAGGTCGTTCTGACGCTGCTGGTCAGCGCAACGGTGGCTTACGGCTTCTCGGCTTATGAGTTTAAAGGGAAAAACTTTCTGTTTATCTGTGTGCTGCTCATTATGATGGTGCCCTTTGAAATATTGCTGCTGCCCTTGTACACGCTGATTAACAATCTGGGCATGATGAACACCTATTCGGCCATTATTTTGCCGGGAATAGCGAGTGCGGCGACCATCTTCTTCTTCCGTCAGTATCTGAGCGGAGTACCTAAGGAAATTATCGCTGCAGGCCGGGTTGATGGGGCGAGTGAATACGGGATCTATATCCGTCTCATTCTGCCGATTATGAAGCCGTCGTTTGCAGCCATGGCCATTTTGAACGGGATGAACAGTTGGAACAACTTTCTCTGGCCGTTCATGGTTTTGAGCGATGAGAGCAAATACACACTGCCGATCGGATTGAAAACGCTGCTGACCCCGTACGGGAACAATTATGATCTGCTGATCGTGGGCTCGTTTTTCTCCATCATTCCGATTTTTATATTATTCGTGGCTTTCCAGAAATATTTTATCGACGGCATGACGGCTGGAGCTGTGAAAGGTTAGACCGGATTTATGATCTATATGCTGGCATTGAAAAGGGGTTATCGGACATGAAAACCGTTAAAAGCTACCAAAATCCGCTGATAGAACAGCGTGCAGACCCATGGGTGTACAAACATACGGACGGATATTACTATTTCACGGCCTCTGTGCCGGAGTACGACAGGATTGAGGTGCGGCGTGCCGACACCATTGAGGGTTTAAGTCTGGCCGAGCCGGTTGTGGCCTGGCGCAAATATGATACAGGACCGCTCAGCGCGAATATTTGGGCTCCAGAAATCCATTTTATCAACGGAAAGTGGTACATCTATTTCGCCGCTGCCCGCACGACGGAAACGAAGGACGGCTTGTTTGATCACCGGATGTATGTGCTGGAAAATGAATCCGCGAATCCGCTTGAGGGGGAATGGACCGAGAAAGGGCAGGTCAAGACGGCCTGGGAATCCTTCGCACTGGATGCCACGACCTTCGAGCATCGGGGAGTCAGGTATTATGTGTGGGCGCAGAAGGACCCGGACATTCCGGGTAATTCGAATCTCTACATATCGGAAATGAGCAACGCCTGGACTTTGACAGGACCGCAGACGATGATCGCCACGCCTGAGCATGCCTGGGAGGTGATTGGCTTCAGCGTGAATGAAGGGCCGGCTGTGCTGAAGCGGAACGGGCGTATCTTCATTACGTTTTCAGCCAGTGCCACCGATTTCAACTACTGCATGGGTTTGCTGTGGGCGGATGAACATGCTGATCTGCTGGATGCCGCCTCCTGGGTCAAGGAGCCGGAGCCGCTCTTCCAGACGAGTGAAGAGACGGGGCAGTACGGACCGGGGCATAATAGCTTTACCGTAAATGAAGAGGGGGAGGATGTGCTCATCTATCATGCGCGGAATTATAAGGAAATTAGCGGGGACCCGCTGTACGATCCGAACCGCCATACCCGGGCGCAGGTCTTTCATTGGAAAGAGGACGGAACGCCTGACTTTGGGATTCCGGTTCGAGATAAAGGCTGACCTGGGGCGGCGCTACTTTCGGTGGTTGTGAGGCGCTCCGAGAACGAAGCATTCCTCCCATCGCTGTTGACCCTTCGGGCCAAAGGCGAACGCTGCCGCTTGTCCGGAATTGCTTCGTTCTCTCCGCTGCTCCATGCATGCCCCTGCTTACCCCATAGCTTCGCTCGTACCGCAGCCTTGTAGTTTGGTAGTGTACCATCGTAACGTACCATCTTGAGGCATCTGCAAAAAGGCCAGCCAGAGAAGTTTCTGGCTGGCCTTTTTTGCAGCTTCGTCACACCACGTTTAGAGGCTCGATGGGGATGGACAAGCCTCTTTCAGCAGGCGCTCAATGGCATAAGCAACTCCGTTCTCTGTATTGGTTAAAGTCACCTCGTCACAGAGAGCTTTAATATCATCATGCGCATTGCCCATGGCGATTCCTTTGCCAGCGGAGGTCAGCATGGAGATATCATTGTAGCTGTCTCCGATGGCGGCCGTCTCTTCCATGGCAATGCCCATATGGCTGGCCAGATAGGCGAGGGCATTGCCCTTCGAAGCCCGGGTATCCTCCACCTCGAAGTTATGGTTCGAGGAGACGACCGTGGTTAATGAGGAATCGCTGCTGAAGCGGCTGCGTCCTTTTTCCAGCTTATGCTCTTCAAAGGAAAATGCGAGAATGTTATAAATTTTAGCCTCTTGCGGAATGTGCTGATAAGAAGCGACCCGTACAATGCCTGCCTGCGAGTATTGCTTTTCGCTAGCGTAAATTAGCTCCTTCAAGGTGACATCGGGATTGGCGCTTAACACACGATCCATTTCAATCGTCAAAATTTGATGTCCTTTCTGCGGTGAGTAGATGGCCTGGTCGGTCATGACCTCATAATAAAATTCGTTTTCCTCAAGCCACTCCAGGACCGAGAAGGCCTGATTGCGCTCCATTGGGTAGGAAGCCAGGAGGCGTTCCTGATCGTCGTGAACGGCTGCACCGTTCGCGGAGATAATGGGGGCGTTCAGCCCGGCTTCCTTGAGTCTTTCCTTGACGTCATATACCGCCCGGCCCGTGGCGATCACCACTGTAATTCCGCTTTCCTGCGCCTTGCGGACAGCAGCAGCATTCACTTCACTGATACGGCTGTCTGCATTCAGAAGTGTTCCGTCTAAATCCACAGCAATTAATTTCATACTTCCAGCTCCTCTTCATCTTTAAAATCAGGAATAAGCACCTCAATGCCATGACGCTGCAGCATTTCCAGCATATCGGGATCAGGCAGGCGGTCGGTGACAATAAAATCGACCTCTGAGAGCTCGGCAAAACGAAATGGAAAATCCTTACCGAACTTTGAATGGTCAGCCAGAACAAACACCTGGCGAGCCTGTTTCATCATTTGATGTTTTATGAGGCCTTCTTCATCATAAACGGAGGTAAAACCGTTGGCGGATATGCCTCCTACGCCGATAAACGCTTTATCTACAAAATAGTTGGACAGGGTGGAGATGACCGCTGAACCGTACACATACCTGTGCTCTTTCTCCAATTGACCGCCAAGCAGGTGAATGGCCACCCTTTTTTTGTCGGATAGGACATCCGCCTGGTTAATCGAGTTGGTAATAATAAAACAGCACTGCTGATCGATAAATTCGGCGCATGCCTGAACCGTGGTGGAGGAATCGAGAATGACATGCTCTCCATTACGAATAAAATGGGCAGCCATACGGCCGATAGCTTTCTTTTCTTCAGATACGGTCATAAGCCGTTCTTTGTAGTTCCCGATTTTATCTTGGAGAGGGTTGGGCAGGAGGGCACCGCCCCGGGTGCGAATAATGGCCCCCTGTTCGTCCAGCTTGACGAGATCCCTGCGTGCGGTATCGCGGGAAACGTCGAACAGGGAGCAAATCTCTTCAATGGAAATCCGCTTCTTGATTTGAAGATGATCCAAAATGAGCTGCATCCGCTCTTCTTGATACATTGGGGACCTCCTGACAGATGAATGCTTAAAATAAATAAGTGATTGTAATTAATATTAAGTGATTGTAAGTGAAAAAACAATACTTTCCGGCTTATGATTTATGAACTTTTATGATTCTAAAAAAAATAAAATAATAGTTGTCATTCGTAATTCTATTTGATATACTCTATCTTGTCGTCACGAGAATGACAGAACAATATGGCCCGTTGGTCAAGGGGTTAAGACACCTCCCTTTCACGGAGGTAACAGGGGTTCGAATCCCCTACGGGTCATTAATGTGCGGTAGTGGTGGAATGGCAGACACGCTATCTTGAGGGGGTAGTGGGCGTATGCTCGTGGAGGTTCGAGTCCTCTCTACCGCATAATAGTACAAAAAATCCGGTACAATCTTTTGTGATTGTATCGGATTTTTTAATTTTTAGCGACTTTTGCAGCTGACTTAAGTCTAATATAATAGAGATGAATTTTTCGTTGGCTTAGAGTATAATCAGACCGTTAGCTGTTATAGAATATGGACAATTAGATTCATTGGATATGGAAGAAATTTTAAGAAACGATGGTGACTTGTATGAAATCCCATCTTCTGGAGGATATATCAGGGGGACTGTTGGGGCTTTTTCCTTTAATAAGAAAAAAATTGATGAAAGGGGCTCCGATTCCTGACTCATCGCTTCCGTTATCGAACAGCAATTATCATGTGTTGTTTCTCTTGCATGAAATGCGCTGCTCGACGGTCTCGGAGCTTTCCAGACAGTTAAATATTTCACGGCCGAATATGACCCCGGTGCTCGATAAGCTGGTCAAGTATGATCTGGTGTTCCGCAAGGCGAGTGAGACGGACAGGCGGGTGGTGGAGGTCGAGATCACCCGTCAGGGGGATGACCTGGTTCAGGAGCTTGGTGAGCGATTCGCGCTCGGAATTAGAGAAAGATTGTCCACCCTGTCGGAAAAAGATCTGCAGCGAATGTGCAGTTGTCTGGATGAGCTGAAAACGATTCTGCTCAAGCTGGACCATTCGGATGAATAAAATAGGTTAAAAAAGACCGTTCATGATTGAAAATGGACGGTCTTGCCATGTCGTATGTTATAATATTTGAGTATACATATCCGGATTCAAACATCTTAAGTAAAGTTTGGGTGGAAGGTGGTATCTTTATGAAATCGATTTATCAACGGATTGAGGCGCTTATCGCTGAAAGAGGGATGACGAAAAAGGCTTTTTGCCAGCAGCTGGGGATCAGCACTGGTAACTTTGGTGACTGGAAAAGGGGGAAAACAACTCCTGGCACCAACAAGCTGATTGAGATTGCAACTTTTTTCGACATCAGCTTGGACTGGCTTATGATGGGCCGTACCCCGAATCGTGAAATGGTAAATGAAAAGCAGGAGTCTTATTTTTTTGACAATTTAGGGCAATTGAATTGCCAAATTGCTCAGCTTTCCGAGCAGGAAAAAGTATTTATACTCGACTATGTTGAATTTGCTGCTTACCGCAAAAAGAAGAAAAAGAAAGAAGACAAAAATAATGGCTCATAAAGGCCTGTAACAGATATCCTGTCAGACCTTTATGAACGGCTGTTAATTTGCGTGATTCAGACCCAGTTTTGATGAATATTCGGGATACAGCTTGCGAATGCATTCCGGACAGATATCGTGTGTAAACTCGGCATGGGTATGCTTCTCAAGATAGGACTCGACAGGCTGCCATTCATTGTCTTTGTTCTTGATGTCCTTGCATACAGCACAGATCGGCAGCATGCCGTGAATGGTTCTGATCTGTGCTATTGCTTGAACAAGCCGTGTTTCCTGTAGTTTGAGGGGGGTTATATCTGTGCTGGAAATAACAATCCCCTCAATTTCCTGATTTTCCGGTTGCGCAACTGGAGCAGCCTGGAGCAAATACCACTGGTCCTTGGATGAATGCCTGCAATGAAATTCGCAGCTGTATTGCGATGTATCTCCCTGGAGGACACTAAGGAGTCCGTCATGCAGAGTCTGAACGGATTCCAGGCTGTCGTCACTGCAGAACCATGGCAAAATATCGAAATAGGAGGTCCCAGGCCACATATAGCCAGCCGGAGCTCCTTTATCGATGCGAGCCTGCTCCCAGGCTTGATTAACCGCGTGAATGGTGCCGTTGCGGTCGATCACAACGATTTGCACGGGCAGTGAATTAGCTCCTTCGATCAGATGGATGGACCTTGTTTTGGACAACGATTTCACTTCCTTGCTGGTGCGTCCTATTGTAGCAGTTCATTGCTGCAAAATTAGTATTTTTCATTCGGATGTATATCAAGAAGTTTGGCAACCAGCTGTCTGTGGCGGGCGGCTTTCCGTGTGCCGTGAATCAGATTGGAAAGTCGTGACGGGGGGATCCCGTGCAGTTCGCAAAAACTTTTCTGATCCATTTGCAGCTCGGTAAGTCTCTGTTTGATTGCCCACCCGAATGGAGTGATCGGCTTTTTTTTGTTCAAGAAGTTTCACCCCTAACCGATTTTCCCAACACTAGCTTCCTATGCTGTATTTCATGGTGAAACGTGCTATAATTAACCATCTGAATTTCATTATATACTTATTTACGTCATTTTACAATCTATAATTACTTACGTGCGTCGTCTTGCTTGAAGTTTTTTAGGAAGGCGGGTGGATATGCAGTCTATTTATGAGCGCATTGAGCTGCTGATCCATCGAAGAGGAATGACGAAAAAAGCTTTTTGTGAGCAGCTGGCCATCAGTACGGGAAATCTTGGAGACTGGAAAAGGGGGAAATCCAAACCGGGCACCAGCAAATTGATTGAAATCGCCACTTTTTTTGATGTCAGTCTTGATTGGCTTGTCTTGGGAAAAGGTACGCCTGGAGATGCTTCGGAATCCTTTCCGGCATACATCTACAACAAAAGCAGGGAATTGTCAAAGGATGAGCAGTGGTTTATAAAGGAGTACATTGAATTTGTGCAATACCGGCACCATAAGAACAATTCCGAATCCTGATTTCGATAACAAAAAACACTCTAATCGCAGGGGAAGAAAGCGATTGGAGTGTTTTTTGTGTTAGGGGTATATATAAAATTGGGGATCACGGATGTGTAGGCAGCATACGTTTATTATGATGCAATGGGTTAACGGCATACGCTGCTCCAAGATTCCAGGCGGGAAACGGCTTGATGGAATGAACGGGCTCGGCATCCTTGCTGTTTTCCCATTCCTGCTCCATATCCTTCATGATTCTTTGGAGCACCTGTTTTTTGGAAATCTGTGTTTCATTTAGCTGTTTGGCAGCTTCTTCGACACAGGCATTGACGGCTGCATTTAAATACGTGATGACCGCCTGCTCCATATCAACACCTAATTGAAAATTGATCCAGGCATGCACTGTAGGAAGCGTGCCTACGGCTCTGTACCGCTGCAATATTTTTTGCAGATCCCTAAAGTCAATCCATGGATACAGCGCTTTGCCCAGCTTGAGCAGACGCTGACCTGATATGCGGGCACTGCTCAACTGATCACGGGGTGTTCGCTGCGCATGCAGCATTTTATCGATCAGCGCAATCCGCCAGCCGTCATATTGCTTGGAGGCAGCATAAATACCCTTTATAGCCATTCCGTCCATGCTGACCATATGGCTGTGCATGTGACATTTCATATATGCTTCGACATCTTCCAGTGCTGTTACGCTTCCTTCAGTGATATGCTGTCTCAATTCGGAAACAAAAGGGAAGCTGCCAATAGGCAAACTGGGATCCAATACATACGCATAATGGAGCAATCGGCTGCTTTTGCTCATTATGGTCCGCCTCCTTAAAATATAACTCGTGATTTAAATGTTATGTTTATTTACGCATTTTGTATTTAATGATGTTTAATGCGCCATCTATGTAATACATTTTTACATTCATTGCAGAGCGTTGTCAATTGATTTGCCGAAATTTCGCTCAGCCAAAATTATTTATGTCATATAATATAACTTGACTATAATGATTATGTTTTTTGTTGATTTTAACTTTACAATTGAGGTTAAAAGGAGTATTATAAATCTGTTGCTTAATTAAGCGGTCGTGGTGGAATGGCAGACACGCTATCTTGAGGGGGTAGTGGGCGTACGCCCGTGGAGGTTCGAGTCCTCTCGACCGCATCATTTAACGAAGAAGAGTCCTGTATTATTGCAGGGCTCTTTTGTTGTGTATTCATTTTAGGTTTCCATTTCAATACATGGATGATTGTCAATTTGACATGATACTAAAAATTCTTTAATATACTTAGGTGATTCAGAACCGAAATTCCGGCTGGATTCGACAAAGGTATGGACCAAATTTGAGAATACAGGTGATGTTATGTCTTCTTACAAACCGAATATTGTGAACTTTAAAAAAGCCAGCGGCAATGAAAAGGATGGATTATACGAATTTACGATGTATTTGGCTGATGGCACGGAGTGTCGTGTATTCTATCAACGGTATCCGGAATGGACAATGACGAGCATCAGCCGTCTGCAAAAAACGCCTTGCCCTGTGTGCCGCAAGGATTATATTTGTAAGTGTATAGAACAGTATACAAGTGATCTGGAGCAGCAGCTGCAGGATAATAATTGGCTGGAGAAGGTAGCGGCTGAGTAAGCGGATGTTCTTCTCTTCGACCAGCATGAATAAGCGGCGGATTCTTAAAATTCCGGCGCTTTTTTTGTGCATATCGGAACAAAGCAGTCTGAACAAGGGTATCTATGTTAGAGGAGGTGCTTCTATTGACCGAAAGAGAGGCAGTCGCCGCAGGGCTGAATGAACAGCATAGGGGACATCCCATTGTTCTGGTGGACGGTGTATGCCACTTTTGTCAGGGAGCCGTCCAATTCATCCTCAAGCGTGACCCGAAGGGCAGGCACCATTTTGGTTCGCTGCAATCCGAAGAAGGGAAGCGGCTGCTGGAGGTGGGAAATCTGCCGCCAGACCAGCTTGATACACTTGTTCTGTTTGAAGATGGTGTATATTTCACCAAGTCTACGGCAGTATTGCGGATTGCCAGGAATCTGCGTTTTCCATATCCGCTTGCTTATCTGTTTATCCTTATTCCTCGTCCCATAAGGGATGCTCTATATACTTACATTGCCTGCAACCGGTACCGTTGGTTCGGCAAGGATGACGGCGACGGTGCCCAATGCCGGATTCCTTCACCGGAGGTAAGGGAAAGGTTCCTGTAAGCAAAAAAACGCCAGCGGTGAGGGCGTTTTTTTGCTTTAAGTGCGAGTTCAAAAAGTCAGGTTTTCAGCACCGAGAAGGTTGAATGAAGCTAGGGACTGAGGAGCGGAGCGTACTTGGGGTACGTGAGCACCGGAAGGCCCGGCTGAATTCAAGATTCGATGTCGAGTACGCTTCCTGATTTACTTCGTGATCAAAAGATGACTTTTTGAACTACCTCTTTAAAAATGAGTTCCTATCTCGGAGCGCGGAAGCCGGCTTTCTCCGCTTCCGCAACGGTACAGAACCACTGCTCCGGCTTGGTCCGCTCATAAGAGGGAGACTTTGGGGTATGGTAAATTTTATCCCCTTTGGAGTTGATATTGCCTTTGATGGCGCACGACGCAGCGGGAGGAGATGTTTCTGTGTTCGTCTGTGCTGCCGTGTCGGCCCCTTTGTTACTCCCGTTATCAATTACCGTGCCGTTTTCCATTTCATCCGGGTGAAAGCCGTCCTCCTGCGCGTAATTTTCGACACTCCAGATGCCTGTTCCCTGCTTCTTACTGGTTTTCTGAAGCTCTTCAAATGGATCGACATAACGCACATTAGGCGGGTAGATGTAGGCAACACGAGCCAGGCCTTCCTTCAGCAGCGTCTCCTGCACCATGACACCGTCAGCATATACATAGGCCAGCATGCGACCATACTTGTCCCGCTGCGGCCCGACATCAAATTCCAGTTCAATCGTTTTTGCCTGTTCCAGAAGCTGTTTGGTATATGCTTTTGCTTCAGGGCCAAAGGGCTGCACTCCCAGACGTGGGTGCGACGTCTCTGGTGTATCGATCAGCAGCATTCTCACGGATTCCTCTTTGCCGTTATAGATCACTTTCAGCGTATCTCCATCGACAGCTCTGTCCAGCTTGACCTTTACCCGGGGAAATTCCGGTTGGGCGGATTCCTGGACCGTATTCTGGTCAGTGTTCTGAACTGTGTCCGTAGACGTCCCGTTCTCCTGGATCAGGGGAGCGGCACCGCATCCTGCGATCAGCAAGGTTAAGAACAATCCCGCGATGATTGAAATCAGTCTTGGCATGTGTGGATGAAAAAAGTTCTTTGTGTTCATTTGTTCTCCTGTCTCTCTAAGCTGATTTAAGATTGAGCCGGCAGCAATCAGGGCCGCCTGGTCAGGTTAGCCCTTTGCGTGTTTTCTTCTCCGCCGCAGCCAGAATAAGACAAGGGCAATTACGGTCAGCAGTACAACCACTGCCGCTGTGGCAATGCGTACCAAATTCGGCACACGGACGGCCAGCTCCAGCCGATTCTCGCTCAACGGGGAGATGTCCCAGGTCAGAGTTTTGCCGTTATCTGTCACCTGATTCGCATTATGGTCCAGCGGACGAATGGGCAGCGCCAGATCGAAGCTGAAATCCAGCTGCTGTGCCAGCAGCTTTTTGGCAATAAAGTTCATGCTTTCCAGCCTTTCGGTCAATGATTGATCGCCGTCGGGAAGCATTTGCAGAAAATCGGCGCTCAACTGCAAGTGATAGTCTGTGGAGAAAAAATGCTTCTCGACTGCGGAGGATAGCGTCATCCCCTTGGGCAACTGCTGTGTCAGCTTCTCCAGCACCTCCGCGGGATCCGTATTGCCGTCGGATTTCGGGGCTGTAAACGTATGGTGCAGCTGAAAGCCGTCCCGTCCACTTTCCTGAAGCGGTTCAATCTGTATTCCATATTGTTCAAGAGGCTGCGCGTAATCCTCTAAAGCTTTCTGCAAATATAACGAGCTTAATGCATTTTCGCTTACACTGACCTCCACATCCAAATCAACGCTTCGGTCTATATGTACAGTCGCATGTGCATTTCCTCTGGCGCATGAGCAGAGAAACAGCAATAATGCTGCTGCAACGATTAGCTGACTGGAACGGCTGATATATAAGTTCATTCTGGCTCACCCTTTCCTGCTGCCGGTGCAATCTTGGCCTTTCAACATTGTACTAAAATATAGGCGCTAAAACGAATACAGCCTGTTCAAACTTTTGCCGCCGCAGGATTTACAGAAACAAGGATTTTACAGAAACAGCTTGCCTGGATCACGAGACTGTGATATTCTATCGTTAAAAATATGGGACGTGACGGAAGCACCGTTCACCGGCCGCATGACAGCGGCTGATGAGCGGTGTTTTTTTGCGTTTCTGAACAGAATGGGGGAGGAGGCATGAATGGTTTGAGGGTTGTTTTGGCTGTGCAAAGCAGGGAGTATATAGAGCCCTTGCTGGATTATTTGCACGGAAGTGAATATGCAGGGCGGATCCGGATGACGGCTTTTTCACAACCGGACGCTTTTTGCCAATATATGCAGGAGGCGGCTGACGGTAAGCAGCCTGATGCGGTGGTGGGAGAAGCAGTGTTTTTCGAGAGCTGGAAGGAACGTGTAGAATCTCCCATGACCTGTTTCCTGTTGAGTGAAGAGGGACGTTCCGGGGCTGGCATGATCCCTATACGGAAATATCAGCCTGTCCCCCAATTGCTGGCAGGCATTTGGGACGAATGCAGGCGCAGGACGGACGGGGAGTTGCGCATGAGCAGCCGGGAGGAGACGATGGTGGTGGGTTTTGTCTCCGCATCCGGCGGTATAGGCAAAACGACAGCGGCCCTTAATATGGCCAAGCAATTGGGTAGTGCGGGTTATTCCGTGTTCTATTTGAATCTGGAAACGGCAGACTCCAGTTCACTGTTTGCACCGTCGGCTGAAGGCGTAACAGGACTTTCGCGTCTGCTTTATGACATGAAGACGAGGGGGACGAATCCTATTGAGTCTGCCGCGGCCTACAGCATGCGGCAGCATGATTTTAAGGCTGACATATTCCAGCCGCTGGCCAACCGCAAGGAAATCGCGGAGATGACCTGTATGGAGACCTGCGAGCTGATCAAGTTGCTTGCAGGTTCCGGTCAATATGATGTGATTATCGCGGATGCCGATGCCGAACTGAATGCCCGCACGGAGGCTGTCTTGCAGGCCGGGAGCCGACTGATCTGGCTGCTGGCCGACGATGTGGTAAGCATGCATAAGTGCAGGCTGCGGCTGTATGAGCTTGAGAGTTCGTATAAAGATGATTACGAAATGCTGATGGACAAGACCCTGTTCGTGCTGAACAGGTTTGCTGGCCAACAGGTCAACGAGCTGCCGGCAGAAGGGATGGTTCTGCATGGTGTGCTGCCGTATATTCCCTCGTGGAAACAGATGGACCGGGAAGAATTGCTGTTGAGCTCTCCCATTTATCAGCGTGAGATTCGCAGACTGTGCAGGGAACTGCTGGACGAGGCTGTCGTGGCACTGCAGGAGCCTGTCCGTGCATAAGGAGGAGTGAATGGAGAACGGAATATTTCAGGAGCTGCGGCAGGAGATTCGGGCGGGACTGGATCTTACTTCCTCTGTTACGGATAAGGAGCTGACCCGGCAAATCGAAAACAGGGTGCTGTATGATGCGAGGCTTGCTGAATTAACCTCACGTGAAAGGTATGTCCTTGTCCGCCGGATCTTTGATTCATTCCGGGGATTGGACGTTCTGCAGCCCTTGGTGGATGACCCGGGTATCAGTGAAATTATGATCAACAGCCATACCGAACTGTTTGTGGAACGGGAAGGGGAGGTTATGCGCCTGCCTGTCGCCTTTGAGTCCCGTGAGCGGCTGGAGGATATTATCCAGATGATCGTCGCCGGTGTGAACCGGATTGTGAACGAAGCTTCCCCTATCGTGGATGCGCGCTTAAAGGATGGTTCAAGGGTGAATATTGTGCTGCCGCCTATTGCGCTTAAAGGGCCTACCATGACGATCCGCAAATTCCCGGCTGCGCCGCTTACGATGGAGGATCTGATCCGAAAGGATGCCCTGAGTGCAGAGGCGGCCGAGCTGCTGCAGCAGCTTGTACACAGCAAATACAATATTTTTATAAGCGGCGGTACGGGGTCGGGGAAGACCACCTTCCTGAACGCATTGTCCCAGTTCATTCCGGCATCGGAGCGTATCATCACGATTGAGGATTCGGCCGAGCTGCAAATTACGACCGTTCCCAACCTGGTGTCCTTGGAAACGAGGAATCCCAATACCGAAGGGAAGGGGGAGGTATCCATTCGTGATCTGATCCGCTCTGCCCTGCGGATGAGACCGAACCGCATTATCGTGGGGGAGGTGAGAGGCAGCGAGGCTCTTGATATGCTGCAGGCTATGAATACTGGACACGATGGAAGCTTGTCCACAGGGCATAGCAACAGTGTTTCGGACATGATCAGCAGGCTGGAAACGATGGTGCTCAGCGGTGCGGAGCTTCCCCTCGGCGTCGTGCGCCAGCAGATCAGCTCGTCCATAGATATTTTTGTTCATTTGTCGAGATTGCGCGACAGATCACGGCGTGTGCTGGAGATCAGCGAAGTGATCGGATATCAGAATGGCGAGGTCGTCCTTAATTCGTTGTTTCGTTTTAAAGAATATGCCGAAAGGGAGGGGCGTATTGAAGGCAGGCTGGAACGGACCGGAACAGGGCTGCAGCACCGGGAAAAGCTGCGGATGGCTGGTATAAAGCACGAACTGCTCGCTTGGGCTGAAGGAGGTGAAGACAATGAACAGAGGGCGGAAGGATAAAATAGAGCTCCGCCCGGAAGAGCATCGGCAGCCTATTCCGCGGACGGAAATCAGGTCAGGATCGCCAGAGGGAAAAGCGCATAACAAGGTTAATAAGAGATCGGATTTCCGAATGCGTCCACGAATATCCACTCGCCACGCAAAGCGGGGATCGCCTGATGGCTCGTCTGCGACACGAGTAAGCGGAGGAAAGCTGCAGGACTATACCGTCTATCGTTTGTCGGCAGGTCAGCGATTAGGCTGCATCTTGCTCAGCGGATTGGTGTTTTATGGTGTAGGCTTCCTTTTCTACCACCACTGGGTGATTGCAGGTATGGCATCGCTGACCGGATTGCTGGTTCCCCGGTATTACAGCAGATTTTTGCTGGAACGGCGGAAGGCCGCTTTAAGCATGCAGTTTAAACAGGCGCTTTATTCGCTTTCTTCTTCCCTGGCGGCAGGGAAATCCGTAGAGAACGGTTTTCGCGAGGCGGTGGCGGACATGAAGCTGCTTAGTCCTGACGGGGATCATGATCTGATCCGGGAGTTCAGCATTATCAGTGCCAAGATGGAATACGGCCAGCCGGTGGAAGAGGCGCTGCAGGATTTTGCCCGGCGGTCGGAGCTGGAGGATATCGTCAATTTTTCCGACGTCTTTGCGACCTGTAAGCGTACGGGCGGCGATCTTGTTGAAGTCGTGCGGAGATCATCGGCTGTAATCGGCGAGAAAATGGACATCCAGCAGGAAATCAGCGTAATGGTTGCGCAGAAGCGTTTTGAGGCAAGGGTCATGTTTGCTGCGCCCTTTTTATTCGTGCTGTTCATGAATATTTCAGCGGCGGATTATATGACACCTCTTTATACTGGCACCGGAAGATTGATTTCAACAGGATGTCTGTTCTTGCTGGGCTGCTGTCTCCTGTGGATCAACAAAATCATGAAAATCAACGTGTAGGGGGAAGCGATATGGTGATCATCAGCTGTTTCGTGCTGGCATTGCAAATCGGCGGCTGGCTGCTCCTGTACCGGATGCACGGGAAGGAATATGAGTCTTTTAAAACAGTGCGTGTTGAAGGGCTCCGTCTGCAAAAAATGGCCGCTCCGTTTCTGCATCTCCTGCACAAGTTTCGTATCTTTCAAAAGTTCCCGCTGCTCATGTTCAGGCTGCAGAGGTCTGTGCAAAAGCTTTACGGAATACGCAGCAGCCAGGAGAAAACGATGCTGTTTCTGGCGGAAATGGCGGGTTACTTTTTTCTGCTGCTGGGAGGAGGGTGCATGCTGACACTGGCCATGGGGGGAGACGCGTCAGGGCTGATGCTTGGATTGGGGCTTGGCATTTTGCTGCCTGCCGCGCTCGTAAAGGATCTTCATGCCAAGGTCAGCAAGCGGGATCAGGAAATGATTATGGAGCTGCCTGAGCTGCTGGGGAAAATTATGCTGCTTGTGGGAGCAGGAGAGACGGTACAGCGGGCCATTATCCACTGTACGGAACGGAAGAAGCATCAGCCGGATCACCCGCTGTACCGCGAATTGACGCAGACGATTGCGGAATGGGAAGGTGGATATTCGTTTCAGCAAGCCTTTGAGCAACTGAGCCGCCGCTGCGGAATTCAGGAGGTGACCGTGTTTACAACAGCTGTGCTGCTTAACATGCGGCGGGGTGGGAGCGATTTTGTCATGGCTTTGGGCGAGCTGTCACAATCACTGTGGAATAAGAGGACGGCAATCAGCCGGACGCTTGGCGAGCAGGCCTCGTCCAAGCTGGTTTTTCCGATGGCGGTTATTTTGCTGACCGTTATCGTGCTGGTGGGTGCGCCGGCATTCATGATGATGAATATGTGAGGAGGAACACAAAGGTGATAACGAACGTTAATCATGGATTACAGAAATTCTGGAAGGAAGAGGATGGACTCGGAACGTTGGAGATGATTTTGATTATTGCCATTCTTATTGCGGTGGCGATTATCTTCAGAGAACAGATCTCCAAAATCATTACAGGCCTCTTGAAGAAAGCAGATCAAAAAAGTAACGATTTTATGGATTCCTGATGATCAAAAGGTTGCAAGAAGAAGAAGGGGGAAGCTTCTCACTGGAAGCTTCCCTGGTCATGCCGGTTATTTTACTGCTTATCTTTGTGCTGCTTTTTTTCTGTATCTATTTGTACCAAAAAACGATTCTTGTCCAGCTGTCTTCAACCGCGTCGGAGCGCTCTGCCTACAGCTGGGACAACAGCCACAAGGATCCGGTTCACGGCACATTTGAGCAGGGGGAGAGAGATTCCTTGTATTGGAGACTGAAGGACGATGCCGCCCTTGGAGCGCTGTTTGGATGGGCAGGGGCCAACAATGAGGTGAAAGTTTCCATAATTGATGCTGCCGGTGATGACAGTCCGCTTGCGGCGAAAAAAATGCTGCAGGCCGCTGAAGGGATCCCATGGGGACTTGATGGGGAGATGAGCTACCGCAACAATTTGATTATGCGGAAAATTACGACGAATCTGGAGAATATGGCGGAAATTCCACTGCTGAATTCGGTCATGAGCGAGCCTGAAATGAAGTCTTCGGTCTGGGTGAGTATCGTGGATCCGGTTGAGTTTATTCGAACTGTCGAGCTGACGAGATATTATGGCGCGAAATTTTTGGGCAGAGGCGGGGGAACGCAGGTGACGCCTGCAGCAGTCGGAAACGTCCTGCAGCAGTATGGGCAATCGGGCACGTGAGGAATTTGCGATGATTCTGTATGAATGAGCATCTACGAAAGGAGCTGAGGCATGTTTCGCAGAGGAAAAGATGAAGAAGGAGCGGTTACGGTTTTTTTGATTATGGTTCTTGCCTTTGTGTTTGCATTTGTGGCCATTTTCATTGATTATGCGCGCGTAGCAGCTCTTCATGTACAGACCGAGAAGGTGCTTCATGCTGCGCTCAGATCGGTAATGTCCGCATATGATCCGGCACTGCAGCGTCAATATGGCTTGTTTGCCTATGGCGAGGGAACGGGGGACCGGATCATGACAAAGGTGCTGAATGACAGTGCCAAACGAACCCCGCGGGAGGGCTCACTGGCCTTAATGAATAGCCGCCTGGACAGCAGCTCTCTAAGCATGGAGCGGAAGCTGGGGGCCTATGACATTTTTAATAACCAGGTCCGCGAGGAAATGAAGTATAAGGCACCTGTTGATTTCACCTTTGAAATTCTGGAGAAGCTGAAGCCTATTTCCCAGAATATGAAGGAGGCGGCTCACACGGTTGATCTGTTGAAGAGGCTGCAAAAGCTTTATGAGAAGCGGGAAGCAAGGCTTGACAGCATGCTGCGGAAGCAGAGGGAAGCGGCGGAAAGTGCAGGCAACTTGCGCAAGCTGATTATGGAAAATGGCAGTAATTATATTGACGATGCGCGGGATGTCGATAAACCTGAAACTGCCGAAGAAGCTGCAGCTCAGTATGATCCGTATTTGGATTTGTATGAAGATAACAAGAAGAATCCAAGCCTCAGAAAAGAACTGGCTCTACAGGGCTACCGTACAAAGGTCAGCAGGCTGAGGACCGATATTACCAAGGAAATGGACAAAATTCTAAACAAGCATGGCAGCCTGCTGCAGGAGGCGGAAACGGAGCTGAATGAGACGGAGAAAATCAATGCCGAGATGAAGCAGGTCATTGCCGAGTATAAAGAGCGCGCTGCCAATGGAGCATATGACGAGGTATCCAGGGCGCAAACCTCAGGAGGAGGCGCGGGGTCTGCAGACGGCACCATTGCAAGCGCCAGGCAGCAGGCTGAGGATCTGCTTACACCTGATTCTGTATTTCAGTCGCTGAGATCGGGCATCCGCGAGCAGGAGCTGGCCATTAATACCGTTAACAGCAAGGTGAAGATCATGAATTCAGGCTTGGCGAATATTTCAGCCAGAACGGAGGATGCCGACAGCCTTAAGAACAAGGTCATCCGTGCGCGTAGTGCGCTGGACGAATATTTGAAGGGATATGTTCACCAGGGGGATAATAACAAGCTGACACAGGCACAGAACCTGCTTGAGAGCAGGCGCGGGTCTGATGCAGAGCGCAAACAATTGGAAAAGCAGTCGCAAAACAAGCTGAGAGAGGCTTATCAAATTGTTGAAATGCTGTCCAGCCTGACACAGGGCAACGAGGAATTCAACGAGCTTGAACAATACTACCTCGAAAGCCTGCAATTTAATGAAGCCTCTGCTGAAGCAGGGACCCCGGCAGGCATATCCTATGATTCTTACGATGCCGTTGGGGGTGCCATGGACAGCATGGACGGAATGTATGGTTCGACGGCAGGCCTTCTGAACAAGCTGGGTGATGAATTTTTCCAGAACGAATATGCGCTGTCCCGGTTTGAGCATGTGGATTTCAGCCGTTTTGGAAGCCTGATCGGACCGAACAAGACGGTGGGCAACGCGGCTGAAATTTTGGGAGATCAGCTGCAGGTAAATGGCCAGGAGGTTGAGTACATTTTATACGGTTTTCATAATCCGGCAGGCAATCTTGCAGCAGCATACGGAGAAATATTCGGCATGAGGCTGGCAATCCGGACGATGGAGGGGCTGGTCAAGAACAGCTCCAAGGGGAACCCACTGCTGGTATTGGCAGCGGCTGTATTATACGGAGTGGAGAAAGCGGTTGAGGATATGATTATGCTGGCGCAGAAAGGATACGTGCCTTTGTCTGAGTACATAAACTTCAAGATGACATATAAGGACCATTTGCGGCTCTTCCTGATGCTGCACAGCAATAATGAACGTAAAATGTCCCGTATGCTCGCGCTCATCCGCTTTAATACGGGGGTTAATCCTGCCGAGAGAGATACGTATGCCTCGGGTGAGGTTCGCAGCGGCATACGCTTGTGGTTTTTGCCAGGGGTGATGAAAATGCTGGGTACGGCTTCCGGTGAAGGAGAAGAGATTGAACAGGGTGCTTTTTATGTGACAAAGCAAGCGGACTTTTCTTACTGAAACGGCCGCGTCTTTTAGGAGGAGGGGGGCGGGGTTGCGTGTGAGAAGCTGGATGCGCGGCTGCAGGGCAGGGCAGGAGCAGGGGAGCATTGTTCTGGAGGCCTCGCTGGTGCTGCCTGTATTTATATTTTTTATCCTGTTTTTTATTTACATGGTACAGATGACGATCATATCAACGGCCCTGCAAAATGCAGCCTCCGAAATGGCCAAGCAGGTTGCATCCAGCATGTATCCGGTATCGCTTGCGCTTGAAGCGGCTGAAGGCACGGCAGGCTCGATCGGCCAGATCGAAATCGTTCCATCCTTGACGATTGAGGAGCTTGCCGCAAAGTTCGGCGAAACGCTGCCGGAGCCTGCAGGCACCTGGATGGAGGAAGCAGTTCTGGCTGGAAAAAAACCTCTGGAGAAGCTGCGGGGACAGGTGAGCGAGGCTGTAATGGATCCGGTTATGAAACCTCTGTTAAAGCCGTTTATAGAGAAGACCGTTTTGGATTATGAACGGATACATATCACAGGTGTCGTGGTTCCCGGATTTGATGCCGGCAGCAGTCCTTATTTCAAAATTGAACTGTCCTATGAGCTGCCGATCAAGGTTCCTTTCATCTACAGGGATACGGTGCTGCAGGCAGCCGCAGAAGAAAGATTATGGATCGGGGATACGGGGGAAGGGGCTGGAGACGGTAGCGGCACAGATCCCGGAACCGTGAATGGAGGCATACAGATTCTTTCCAAGCCTGAACCGGCGATCAAAGGGGTGTACAACAGCATTCAGGCCCGGGTTGCTCCGGGTGAATCCGCCAATCTGTCGATCTATTACAAATCAGGCTCCAGCGCAGCCAAGCATATCGGATGGACTCAGGCAGATGTCGAGGGTACCGTGGAATGGAACTGGTTTGTTGGGACGAATACAACACCTGGCATTTGGACGTTTGTCATTGAAACAGAAAGTGGTCAGCATATTGAGGTGCAGTTCGAGGTAATAGAAAAAAATACAGCCAGGGAGCGTGTATGATGGGGGTTATGTATATCGGCTGCGCCATTTTTCTTGCGGCAGCGCTAGTAACAGATTTACGGTCTATGAAAATCCCGAACAAGCTGACTCTGCCAGCTGCGCTGAGCGGTTTGGTGGTACATGCGGTCAGCGGCGGCTGGGAAGGGATACTGTTTGCTTGCGCAGGGCTTGGCACGGGATTTGTTTTACTGCTGGTCATGTACTGGCTGGGCGCCGTAGGTGCCGGGGATGTGAAGCTGTTTGCCGGCATCGGGGCATGGACAGGTGCAGCTTTTGTGTTTCAGTCTGCGATTTACTCTGTGATGTTCGCGGGGATGATCGGTCTTTTCATTGTATTGTGGAAGCGCGAGGCCGTTCTTCGTTTGCGAAGGGTATTGTTTAACCTTGGGGGATTTCTCATATTCCGTGGCGGGAATCCCTTTAAGACAGGGTGGGAATCACAGCTGCGCTTTCCTTTTATGGTTGCGGTCATTCCCGGGGTCATCAGCGCTTACGTTTACTTAAGCATTTAAGGGGAGGGGAGAGGATTGTTTGGTCTGCAGAGGGATTTTACGCTGAATGGCGGGTTATTCATGATTATCAAACAGGAGCCTGATTTGGGGTCCGCCGATCTTCATCCGGTTCAAAGCGGTATGGTTACTTCCAACCGGATTCCCGGCTTGTTGGGTGTTATGATCAAAGAAGTGGATTACCGGATTGAATTGCAGTATGACATCAGTGGCCGGCGGATGCTGTCCCATATATGGAAAAACGGCAATATTTCAATAGGCCAGTTCTACGATATGATCTATCAAATTGCAGATACGCTGCATAACTGCCGGCAATATATGCTCGATATGAACCGTTTTATTCTGCATGAAGACTATATATTTATCTCTGAAAGCGAGCGCTCCGGCAGCGTTAGCCTGTCATATATACCTGTGCGCAGAAGTCTGTATGAAGGTACACCAGGCGATCAGATGAAGCAGTTAATTATCCGCCTGATTTCCTGTGTCTCCGAATTGAAAGGTGATGGTGTGCAGCGGATACTTCAGGTTTGCGACGGGGGGCTGTTTGACCCTGGAAAGCTGAAGGAGGTGCTGCTGCAATATATTCATCCCGAAGCAGACTCGTGGGCGAAAGGGAACGCGCATGGCAATTCAGGTGCAGCAGGGCCTGATAGTTATGCGAAACCCGGCCTGAAGCAGCATACGCCGAGATTAAAGCAGGACAACGATTCCATTCCTGAACCGGATCTGAATAGGCCACTTGCTGTGGACAGTATACGATTGCCCCGGGATCAGAACCCTTTTACGGCTGCGACGATAGCAGCCGCCCGCAGGCAGGAGGATGCGGGCGACATTGAGGATAAAGCAGAGGAAGGGGATGAGCTGGAATCGGCATTATATAAATACCGGTTGTATGTCGCTTTGGGATGTTTGCTGGGGGCTGCGGTCATGTGGAGATATGTGTACCTTGAAGCTCCTGGTACAATTCGTTTGTTGATCTGCGCCATTATAACGGCAGGCTTGGCAACGGTGGCATTATTCGCATGGCAGGGATGGAGCTTGCGGGGAATGCTCGGAAGACGTGAAGAGCCCGATATCGGCTATATTCCTGGTGAAGATGATCCGGAGCCGGCAGCTCCTTTGCGACGGAAATTCCGTTTTGCAGCAGAGCAGGAGGATGAGGGACAGGAACCGTGGAGATGGAACGTACCGGAAAATACAATGAAATCTGAATATCGCCCGCTCAGCGTTCAGGAGGAGAGTGGGGACGGCAGGTTTGAAACCGATGATGATGTACCGGGGTCCCCAATAAGTCCGGCAACCACACTCCTTCAGGATAAACGTAATGATAATCCGGCAGACGTTCGCGCCGGTGCCTATTTGCGAAGGGTCGCGGGAAAGTCAGGTCAGCCGGAAGATATTTCCGTCAAGTCAAGCAGCTTTATTATCGGCCGCTCACAGGAAACAGCCCAGTACGTGGACCAGACGGAGGGAGTATCCAGGTCGCATGTTGAACTGAGCCTGAAGGGAAGCGGACAGACTTATGTCCTGAAGGATTTGGCTTCTACGAACGGTACGCGCTTAAACGGCAGCCCGATGGTTCCTTACAAGGAATACCCGCTGAATGACGGGGATACGTTCGAGCTTGCGGGGGTGGTTTACACCTATTATGCTGCCTAATTGGTATGAAGGTCCTCAAGTGCATGCTTCAGATCAGGAAACTGATACTGGAAGCCGTGGTCCAGCAGCCTTTTCGGGATGACCTTTTGTCCTTCCAGCACCATCACGCTCATTTCGCCAAGGACTGCTTTAATGAGGAAGACAGGCACGGGAAACCAGTGAGGCCGGTGATACACGGAGGCAATCGTTCTGCCGAAATCGTCATTGGTCACTGGATTGGGGGCAGATGAATTTACTGCACCGGATATAGAACGGTCATGAAGGCAAAAATCCACAATCCTGACCATGTCGGTGATATGAATCCAGGTGGTCCACTGCCGCCCGCTTCCTATCCGGCCCCCAAAGCCCATCAAATAAGGCAGCTTCAAAAGAGGAAATGCCCCTTTGTCACGGCCAAGCACCATGCTGATCCGCAGCTTTACAAGCCTGACGTCCTGAAAAGCCTCCGCTGCAGCTTCCCATTGTTCAGCAACCGTTGACGGAAAGTCGGTGGGACGGTGCGGACTGGATTCATCAAAAGTCTCTGTTTCCGATGTCCCATAGAACGACATGGCCGAGGCTTGAATCACGACCTCCGGTTTCTTATTCAACTGCTTGATTGCCTTGGCTAATGCCGCGATGCTGTCAACTCTCGACTGCATGATCCGCAGCCTAACGTTCTTCGTCCAGCGCTGGTTCAGGCTCTCGCCGGACAGATTCACGACCGCATCTGCTCCCGCGATCCGCTGCGGATCGCGTTCAAGCTCGCTCCAGCTTACGTACTGAGGCTGACGGCCTGATGTGGTGCGCTCCGGAGGCCTGCGCGTAATAATCACAATTTCGTACCCCGTCTCAAGCCAGTAATCGGTCAGTGCGTTTCCAATAAATCCGGTACCTCCGCAGACAGCTATTTTCATAATCGTCATCCCCTTTCAGACCTGCTTTCGATATTATTCGATATTAAGTGATCAGGCCAGGTTGCAAATTCCGCTTGCTTTCTCCTACTATGTAGAATATAACTTTGTTTTAACGACTAAAACAAATCATGCCGTGAGGTCCTGTTAGGGGCTGCCACCCATAGCGGATTTATCGGGCAGATTTACCGGTATGTTCATCATTGTTAGATTTTCGTAATCACGTTAAAATAAGTAGACATTCGAATGGTAAGGGGGGAAGAAAGATGCTGAAGATTGGTTCTCACGTATCTTTCTCGGATAAGGGATTGTTGAGCGCAACCAAGGAAGCATCGCACTACGGTTCCAGTTCGTTCATGATATATACGGGTGCTCCGCAAAATACGCGCCGCAAGCCGATGGAGTCCATGTATCTGGATGAAGGGAAGCAACTGATGAAGGAACTGGGCATGGAGGAGATCGTTGTTCATGCTCCGTATATCATCAACTTGGGCTCTTACAAGAGCAATACGTATGAGCTTGCCGTGAGCTTTCTGCAGGAGGAAATCCGCAGAACACATGCAATCGGGGTCCGGAATATTGTGCTCCACCCGGGGGCATTTACGGATAAGGATGCGGAATACGGCATCAGCCGGATTGCGGAAGGACTGAATGAGGTTCTGAACGGAGTCAAAGAGACGGACGTGAATATTGCGCTTGAAACGATGGCCGGCAAAGGTACGGAAATCGGCCGCAGTTTTGAGGAGCTTGCCGCCATTATGGACAAGGTGGAGCATAACGAGCGGCTGACCGTGTGCATGGACACCTGCCACATTCATGACGCAGGCTATGACATTGTGAACAATCTGGACGGCGTTCTTGAAGAGTTCGACAGAATCGTAGGTCTGGACCGTATCGCGGTAGTTCACCTGAACGACAGCAAGAATCCCGTAGCAGCCGGAAAAGACCGCCATACTCCGCTTGGATCGGGCTGGATCGGCTTTGATGCCATCCGCAACGTGGTTCATCACGATGCGCTTAAGGGCCGCCCGTTCATTCTCGAAACGCCATGGATCGGCAAGGACGCTAAAACACAACGTCCGATGTATGAAGCTGAAATAGCACTTCTGCGCGGGGATGTGGCAGAGCGCTTCGGTCAGGATTTTATGAATCAAATTGAAGATCTGCATACTTTTTTCAGCAAGCAAGATATCGATTCACGCCAGTTTGTGCTGGATACCTGGACGCTGCTCAAGAACGATGCGAAGGCCAAAAAAGCAGATCCTCGTGAACCGCTTGAGCGTCTGTATGACAATGTTGCCAATGCAGGCATCTTTAGCGAGCTTACAGAGGAACAGGTGAATCACCGACTGATTGCCTGGTTAGCCGGCAAACAGCTGCTGGTGAATGCATAAAAAGCCTAGGAGGGTCTACAGAAAGATGGAAATCCATGTAAATCAACATCGTGTCAACACACATACTGTGTATGCGAATCGTGCACGCATGCTGATCTCCTGTCCGGACGGCCCCGGGATTGTGGCGGCCGTTTCCCGTTTTCTTCATGAACATGGGGCGAACATCGTGCAATCGGACCAATACACGATGGATCCGGAAGGCGGCATGTTCTTTATGCGTGTTGAGTTCGACCTGCCAGAGCTGACCGAAGCTCTGCCTAAGCTGGAGCAGGATTTTGGGACGGTAGCTGAACAGTTCCGTATGCAATGGCATATCTCCTGTGTCAGCCGGAAAAAGAAGCTTGCCATCTTTGTATCCAAGGAGGATCACTGCCTGGTTGAGCTGTTGTGGCAATGGCAGGCCGGAGATCTGGATGCCGACATCGCCATGGTGGTGAGCAATCACCTCGATATGAAGGAGTATGTGGAGTCCTTCGGTATTCTTTACCATCACATTCCGGTAACGCCGGAGACGAAGCCTGAGGCTGAGCAACGCCAGCTGGAAGTGATCGACAGCGACATTGATGTCATCATTCTTGCACGGTATATGCAGATTATTTCACCGAAGTTTATCGAGCATTACAGAAACCGGATTATTAACATCCATCATTCATTCCTCCCTGCCTTTGTCGGCGGAAAGCCTTACGCCCAGGCCTATAATCGGGGGGTAAAAATTATCGGGGCTACCGCGCACTATGTTACCGAGGAGCTGGACGGAGGACCGATCATTGAGCAGGACGTTCAACGTGTCAGCCATCGTGACGATGTGACCGAACTGAAGCGCATCGGCCGCACGATTGAGCGTGTTGTTCTGGCCAGAGCGGTGAAATGGCATGTCGAAGACCGGATATTAGTACATGAAAATAAAACGGTAGTCTTTTAAATTAAACAGGGGAGCAGTTCTTTGGCAGCAAATAACCAGAGAACTGCTCCCCTTTTATGTCGGGAAAGGTCAATTAACTTTCCAATGCAGATTCCGGCATAATCATACACGAAATTTACGGTTTGGGTTAATGACGATGATCTATAACGGGTATATTTACTATGAATACCTTTGTGTATGGCAAAGCTCGGCGGCAAGTGATACAATACAGAAGTAACGAATAAGTCGAATTGAAAGATTCAAGCAGATTGAATCGCATTGACGGACTTGTGTAAGAAGCCGGCATAGTTCAACAATTACGAGGAGGATAACCATGACAGACCAGAATCAAGAAATGATTCATAAGGACGAGAACTCAACCATCGACAACCTGTCGATTACTACCATCCGTACGCTGGCTATTGACGCCATTGAGAAAGCGAAATCCGGTCACCCGGGCATGCCGATGGGCTCTGCTCCAATGGGCTACCAACTGTTTGCAAAGACGATGAAGCATAACCCGGACCAGCCGACATGGATTAACCGCGACCGTTTTGTATTGTCTGCGGGACATGGTTCCATGCTGCTGTACAGCCTGCTGCACCTGAGCGGTTATGATCTCCCGCTGGAGGAAATCAAGCAGTTCCGCCAATGGGGAAGCAAAACACCAGGTCATCCGGAATACGGTCATACTGCAGGTGTTGATGCTACTACCGGTCCGCTTGGACAGGGGATTGCAATGGCTGTCGGTATGGCGATGGCTGAAGCGCAATTGGCTGCAACCTATAATAAAGATCAATTTAAAGTTGTGGATCACTTTACATATGCGATCTGCGGCGATGGCGACCTGATGGAAGGTGTATCCCATGAAGCGGCATCCCTGGCTGGACGTCTGCACCTGGGCAAGCTGATCGTATTGTTTGATTCCAACGATATTACGCTGGACGGCGAACTGAACCTCTCCTCTTCCGAATCTGTGGCGAAGCGTTTTGAAGCTTACGGCTGGCAGGTGCTGCGTGTAGAAGACGGTAACGATCTGCCTGCGGTTGAAAAAGCAATTGCCGAAGCCCAGGCGGAAACTGTGCGTCCTACGCTGATCGAAGTGAAGACAGTTATCGGTTACGGAAGCCCGAACAAACAAGGCAAGGGTGGACACGGCGGTACACACGGTTCTCCGTTGGGTGCCGAAGAAGCGAAGCTGACCAAGGATTTCTACAAATGGGTTTACGAAGAAGATTTCTACGTGCCTGACGAAGTGCGTGCGCATTTTGGAAAGGTGAAAGAGCGCGGCATCGCCGCCAACAAAGAGTGGGATGAGCAATTTGCGAATTACAAAGAAGCATTCCCTGAGCTTGCCGCTCAATTCGAAACGGCAACCAGCGGCAAGCTTCCAGAGGGCTGGGATCGTGACTTGCCTAAGTATGCTCTGGATGACAAAGCAGTATCAACACGCGTCGCTTCCGGTAATGCGCTGAATGGACTGGCTCCGAACGTTCCTTTCCTGACAGGCGGTTCCGCTGACCTGGAGAGCTCGACGATGACTCATCTGAACAATATTTCCAACTTTACTCCAGAAGATTATGCGGGCCGCAACATTTATTTTGGTATCCGCGAGTTCGGCATGGCAGCGGCCATGAACGGCATGGCACTGCATAAAGGCGTAAAAGTGTTCGGCGGCACGTTCTTTGTATTTACGGATTATCTGCGTCCGGCAGTTCGCCTGGCTGCACTGATGGGACTTCCTGTTACTTATGTGCTGACTCACGACAGTATTGCTGTCGGTGAAGACGGCCCTACACATGAGCCTATCGAACAGCTGGCTTCCCTGCGGATCATTCCTAACCTGACTGTGA
The DNA here is from genome assembly GCF_042138635.1 of Paenibacillus medicaginis. Lineage (NCBI taxonomy): Bacteria > Bacillati > Bacillota > Bacilli > Caryophanales > Paenibacillaceae > Paenibacillus > Paenibacillus medicaginis. Next base: position 65,290 of record NZ_JBHIRY010000025.1, read on the forward strand.
TCCGTCCTGCAGACGGCAACGAGACATCGGCTGCATGGGCATATACTCTGGAAAATCAGTCGAATCCGGTTGCACTCGTGCTGACCCGTCAAAATCTGCCGATTCTGGCTGGTACGGTTGATGGCGCTCGTGAAGGCATTAAACGCGGTGCTTATGTGGTGTCTGATGCCAAGGACGGCAAGCCTGCTGCGCAAATCATTGCTACCGGCTCCGAAGTTCAACTGGCTGTCAAAGCACAGGAAGCACTCGCCCAAGAAGGTATCCAGGTGCGCGTTATCAGCATGCCAAGCTGGGATCTGTTTGAGAAGCAGGACAAGGCCTATAAGAATTCCGTCATCCTGCCAGACGTTAAAGCCCGTCTTGCTGTAGAAATGGCTTATCCGATGGGCTGGGAGAAATATGTCGGCGATCAAGGAGATATTCTCGGCATCTCGACATTTGGCGCATCCGCTCCTGGCGATCGCGTCATCAAAGAATATGGCTTTACGGTTGAGAACGTTGTGAGCAAAGTTAAAAATTTACTCAAGTAAGTTAATCAAAGCAGCACAGGAATCGGAACCGTCTCCCGGGCGGTTCCGGTTTCGAATCATTCATCAGCCAGTCCTGATGGATGATTCGAAACCAGACGAGGAGAAGTGGGGCATGGAACAATTCAGCGGTGTCAGCGTAGTCAAAAAAGCGAATGTATATTTTGAAGGAAAGGTAACGAGCCGGACCGTTTTTCTGGCAGATGGTTCTAAAGTAACTCTTGGCATCATGCTGCCCGGAACGTACGAATTCGGTACGGACTCCCGCGAAATCATGGAAATTCTGTCCGGCGATTTAAGCGTGCTGCTGCCGGGAGAAGAGACATGGCTGGAGATCAAGGGAGAGGGTACCTTCCATGTGCCGGCCCAGTCCAGGTTCAAACTGGAAGTACGGAGTGTAACGGATTACTGCTGTTCATATCCGGCATAACCACCAGTATCAACCTTTTACCGGGACTTCTCGGTAGTGCTCTGTCGATAGGCATAGGGCCTGTCAAGGAACCGGACATAAACTGATATGTCATGCTTGTCAGGCCCTAAAATATAAAGTATCCTATTGCTAAGCCGCTTTATGGGCAATATATTGAAGTGTCTTGGTTAATAGCAAAACAGGAGGTTCAATTATGTCCAAGAAGGTTTCTTTCGATTACAGCAAAGCGCTCACTTTCGTGGGGCAGCACGAAATCGATTATTTTGCAGAACCGATCAAGTTGGCACATGAGCAGTTGCACAACAAAACAGGTGTCGGATCTGATTACCTCGGCTGGATCGATCTGCCTACAAATTATGATAAAGAAGAATTTTCACGCATCCAAAAGGCTGCGGCCAAAATTCAAAGCGATTCCGACGTGCTGATCGTGATCGGTATCGGCGGTTCCTACCTTGGCGCGCGTGCGGCAATTGAAATGCTGTCGCATTCCTTCTACAATATTTTGCCGAAGGACAAACGCCAAACGCCTGAAATCTATTTTGCAGGCAACAATATCAGCTCTACATATGTGAACCACCTGCTGGAGTTGATTGAGGGCAAAGATTTCTCCATCAATGTCATCTCCAAATCCGGTACGACTACAGAGCCGGCGATTGCATTCCGTATTTTCCGGGCGGAGCTGGAGAAAAAATACGGCAAGGAAGAAGCGCGCAAACGCATCTATGCCACAACGGATAAAGCGCGCGGTGCGCTGAAAAGCCTGGCGAATGAAGAAGGTTATGAGTCCTTCGTCATTCCGGACGATGTGGGCGGACGTTATTCCGTGCTGACTGCGGTAGGTCTGCTGCCAATTGCAACAGCGGGCATTAACATTGAAGAAATGATGCAGGGTGCTGCTGATGCGGCACAAGCTTACAGCAACCCTAATGTAGCCGAGAATGAAGCTTACCAGTATGCCGCTGTTCGCAACGCGTTGTACCGGAAAGGCAAGGCTACGGAAATTCTCGTAAACTACGAGCCTTCTCTGCACTATGTGTCCGAGTGGTGGAAACAGCTCTTCGGTGAAAGTGAAGGCAAGGACTTCAAGGGCATTTACCCGGCATCGGTCGATTTCTCGACAGATCTTCACTCTATGGGTCAGTTTATCCAGGAAGGAAGCCGCAACATTTTCGAGACGGTCATTCAAGTCGAGAATGTGACCAACCACATTACAATCGAAGAGGATGCGGACGATCTGGACGGCCTTAATTTCCTGACAGGCAAAACGATGGACTTTGTGAACAAGAAAGCGTTCCAGGGCACCATGCTGGCCCATACGGACGGTCAGGTGCCTAACCTTATCGTGAATATTCCGGATTTCACACCATATACATTTGGATATCTGGTATATTTCTTCGAAAAGGCCTGCGGTGTCAGCGGTTATCTGCTGGGAGTCAATCCGTTCGACCAGCCGGGGGTTGAAGCTTACAAGAAAAATATGTTTGCACTGCTGGGCAAGCCTGGCTTTGAAGAAGAAAAAGCGAAGCTGGAAGCCAGATTGTCCGAGTAATCTGCATCAAATCAAGCTATTGCAGGGTTCACAAGAAAGCAGTTCACCAGCCTGCTGGCTGATGGGCTGCTTTCTTTCAAAATGAATTGGGGAATGATCGGCCATGCTGGAACGTTACCGAACTGTACGTAATGCCGGCCAGAAAGAAATCGTGATTAAAAAGTCACGCTTCATCGGTCATGTACGGCCAGTTGAACATGAAGAGGAAGCGGTTGCTTTTATAGAAGAAATCAAGAAGCTGCACTGGAACGCCACTCATAATTGCTCTGCTTACATGATCGGCGAGCGTGATGAAATCCAGAAGCAGTCGGACGACGGGGAGCCGAGCGGCACTGCCGGCAAACCGATTCTTGAAGTAATCCGCAATCAAGGCTTGAAAAATGTGGCGATCGTCGTTACCCGTTACTTTGGCGGCATTATGCTGGGAGCGGGCGGCCTGATCAGGGCGTATACGGACGGCGCCGTAGCTGCCATTGAAGCCGGAGAAGCCGTTACACGAGTACTGCACAGGGAGGTATTTGTAGAACTCGATTATACATGGCTGGGCAAGGTGGAAAATGAACTGCGGAATCGCGGCATACGCATGGGGGATACGGATTTTACGGATAAAGTGAAGTTGACCTGTCTGCCCCTGAATGGGGAGGCGGAAGCCTTCAAGCTTTGGATGACGGATATCACACAGGGACAATCGCTCATAACGGAGGGAAATCAGCTTTACTTTATTGAAGGGGAATAAAATTTATGGCTAGAAGAGCAGTAGAACGGGAGTTGTCACGGGAACGGATACTGGAGGCGGCGAGGCATCTTTTCATTATAAAGGGTTATCGCGCCATCTCAATGCGCAGCATTGGCCAGCATCTGGGATATAGTCACGGATCCTTATACTATCATTTCAAAGAAAAAGCAGAGCTTTTCTATGCCATTGTCATGGAGGATTTCAGGGCGCTCGGTGAAATTTTGATGCAGGCCGTTCATAAAACACCTCCTGAAGGCCTCAGCAAACCGGAACATCTAATGCTTGAGTTCATCCGGTTCGGATTGGAAAATCCGTACCAGTACGAAATTATGTTCATGATCCGGGATGAGGAGCTTCTGGCCTACTGCCGTGTCGAGCAAAGCCGATGTCTTGAACTGTTTGCTACCATGATCCGCCAGCACCTGGGGCAGGGGGAGCATTCGGAGACAGACCGGCAGCGCATCCCACACAGCCTCTTTTTATCCCTGCACGGTTTTGTTTCCTATTACATCCAGGACCGACTTACTTTTGAGGAGATCCGGCCGGCTGCGCTAGCTCATGTTAAACTGATGTGTAAAAGTATATAAAAAGCAGGTGCCGCCTGAGACGGCATTTTTATTGGCTTTGATGCTTCACGACGTTGCAATGGCATAACGTTACACAAGAAAAGGGAATGAGGAGAGACGATGGGGCAACTTGCGCGCACATCGTCTTTTTAGATTTCATTTATTCCCTTTTTCTATTTTACCCGAATGATCAAGGCACCTGCCTATAACCGTTTCGAATATGTTGTATGAGGAATTTGAATAAAAAGGCATTGACGGTCTGCAAATGAATTTGATAAAGTATCACTTAAGCAAAACCAAGTATACTAATTGGATTAATATATTAATCAATTGTTCCTCATATGTAAAAATATAGAATATTCCTTATGGACCGGACTTTTTATGGGAGAAGGAAGGCAGGAAACAGAGCATGAATACCGTTTTTCGTTACAAGGGATGGACGTGGGGGTTCCGTTCAACAGTTTTATTGTATTTTATCGTGTTGGTTATCTTGCCTATTACGGGGGTCTATTATAACTCTGTTACGCTCGGGTGGACTGTATTTTTGGAAAGCATCAGAGACCCTATCGCCTGGAAAGCGGTGCTGCTGACCTTGAAAATGGCGGCGATTGCGGCTGTTTTCAATGTCATCATCGGCACGATGATCGCCTGGGTGCTGGGCAGGTACAGATTTAAGGGACGTTCTCTCCTGAACAGCCTGGTGGATCTGCCGTTTGCGCTGCCAACCGCCGTTGGAGGACTGATGATTCTGCTGCTGCTCGGACCGGTTAGCCTCGTCGGGCGCTTGGCTGAAGGCCTTGGCCTCGAAATTGTGTTTCACCAACCGGCGATTGTGATTGCCATGGTGTTCGTGACGTTCCCGTTTGTGATCCGGGCCGTCCAGCCTTTGCTGGAGGAGATCGATTCGTCCGAGGAGGAGGCCTCCTATACACTTGGCGCATCCAGAAGCCGGACGTTCTGGAAGGTGATCCTGCCTTCTATGCTGCCGGGTATGATCAGTGGTGGTATGCTGGCCTTTTCGCGGGCTCTCGCGGAATTCGGAGCGGTCGTGCTCGTCGCAGGCAACATTCCGGGCAGAACACTGGTCGCATCGGTGTTCATTTATGGTGAGGTCGAAAGTGACAATCCGGTGGGTGCGGCCTCGGTGTCTGTCATTTTGCTGACATTATCCTTCCTTATTCTATGGGGCATCAACATCGTTCAGACAAGAGGGAGAAGACGATGAAAAAATTGTGGATCAGTCTCACTTATCTTGTATTCATCCTTCTGATTATCATTCCGTTAGTCCGGATCATCACCGGGGCATTTGCACAGGGCTTCTCAGGTTTTACTGCTGCTCTGCTGCGGCCGGAAGCGCTGCACGCCCTCCTGATGACCGGAGCGGTCGTTGTCGTTGTCACCCTGCTCAATACGCTGTTTGGTGTTATGATGGCCATTTATCTGGTCAGGGCGGGCTGGCTGAGCGACCGGGTGAAAAACATACTGAACAGCATTGTCGATCTTCCTTATGCGGTCTCGCCGGTAATAGGAGGTCTTATGATCGTACTGCTGCTTGGTCCTGACAGCATTATGGGGGCATTTTTTGAACAAAGCGGATTTCAGGTGGTATACGCCTTCCCCGGCATGGTAATCGCCACCCTGTTTGTCACCTTCCCGCTGATGGTGCGGGAGATTATGCCTGTGCTACAGGAGATTGGAGCCCAGCAGGAGGAGGCGGCTTCCACACTGGGGGCTTATGGCTGGAAAACGTTCTGGTACGTCACCTGGCCTTCCATTCAATGGGCTGTTATTTACGGTGTCGTACTGACGGTGGCCCGCTCGCTGGGGGAATTCGGAGCGGTGCTGGTCGTTTCGGGTAATATCATGAACAAGACGCAAACGGCCACGACGCTTGTGTATCAGGATGTGGAGAACTTTAATGTTACTGCGGCGAACGGACTGGCGCTCGTATTGGCCGCCTTTTCCATAGCGCTGCTGCTCATTATGGAATGGTCCAGAAAAAGAAAGGAAGTGCACTGATATGCAGCATGTGGAGGTTCGGAATCTGAACAAGCATTTTGGCAGCTTTCACGCCGTCAAAGATGTGTCATTCGAAATTGCCAAAGGTCATTTGATCGGCCTGCTTGGCCCCAGCGGCGGGGGCAAAACATCGATTCTGAGAATGCTGGCCGGCCTGGAAAGCCCGGACGGCGGGGATATTCTTTTCCATGGACAGCGTGTTAATGAGCTTCCTCCGCAGGAGCGCGGCATCGGTTTTGTTTTCCAAAACTATGCCCTGTTCAAGCATATGACGGTGTTTGAAAACATCGCCTTCGGCCTGAAAATCAAAAAAATGCCCAAGGCGCAAATTCGGGAACGGGTGATGGAGCTCGTGGAGCTGACCGGACTTAAAGGCTTTGAAAAACGCTACCCCCACCAGCTCTCAGGCGGGCAGCGCCAGCGTGTGGCCTTTGCGCGCGCGCTTGCGCCCGAGCCGCAGTTGCTGCTGCTTGATGAGCCCTTCGCCGCCATTGACGCCAAAATCCGCCAGGAGCTGCGCAGCTGGCTGCGCGATTTGATTGAGCGGGTGGGCATTACGTCCATCTTTGTGACCCATGACCAGGACGAAGCCATTGAGGTGGCTGATGAAATTATGGTCATTAACCAGGGCCGTCTGGAACAGAAGGGCACGCCTTGGGATATTTACAAAAGCCCGGGCACACCGTTCGTCGCTTCGTTTATCGGCGAATCTACGATTGTGGAGGATGCTTCAACCTTGAAGGGATTCGATACCACTGCAGGCCCTGGGACCCGCGCATTGATCCGTCCCGAATATATTGAGATGGGCCATGATCATGAGTTTGCCTTGCATTCCGCAACCGAGGCCGGCACAGTGCGGCATTTGCATTTCCGTGGCAGCGAGTGGATGGTGGAGGTCGAGGTGGGCCAAAACCGCCTGATTACCTACAGATCCCTGGAGAAGCAGACGCTGCATCCGGGAGAGGAAGTGCGGGTACTCATTCACCGGGCCTACCTGTTCAACGACGAAGCAAGCTGGATGGTGGAGAACAGATTGAAGGAAGACCCGATGCCGGTCATGATCTGACGAATATGAAGGACAGCGAGGAGCATGTGTTATGCGCAGCAGGTTAAGCGGAACAAAACAGCGGTCCTTGACGGTGCTGCTTCTGCTGCTCGCCGTCGCGGTGATGACGGCGGGCTGCGGTGGAGCGGATCAGGCGCAGGAGGCGGCAGTCAACGGGCGGGCGGAGGATGCCACCCTGGTTATCGGCGCTTACAGTGTCGTCAAGGATGCGATGGCTGAGATCATCCCCCGTTTTCAGACCAAATGGGAGGCCGAAACGGGGCAGAAGGTTGATTTCCAGGAATCATATGAAGCCTCCGGAACCCAGGCACGGGCAATTGCGGGCGGCTTTGAGGCGGATGTTACCATGCTGGCCATGGAGGGCGATGTCAAGAAGCTGGTGAGTGCCGGGCTGATCAGTCCACAGTGGAAGGAACGGAAGCATGAAGGCATGATTACACGCTCCATCGTTGTGCTCGGCACAAGAGAGGGTAACCCGCTAGGAATTACCGATTTTGCGGATTTAACCAAGCCAGGGGTCAAAGTGCTGTATCCCAACCCGAAGACGTCCGGGGGCGCCCAATGGGACATTAATGCGATCTACGGTGCGGGTCTGAAGATGTCGGAGGAGCAAGGGGAAAAGGACCCGGCAGCGGCAAAGGGGTTTCTGGAAGCCGTTCACCGGAATGTGGAATCGCTGGACAAAAGCGGGCGCGCGTCGATGGCTGCCTTTGAATATGGAGTAGGGGACGTCATCGTCACCTATGAAAATGAACTGCTGGCCCGGATTGCCAAGGGGGTCAAATACGATATTGTTGTCCCCGAGCATACGATCCTGATCGAGAATCCGGCTGCAGTGGTCGATAAAAATGTGGATAAGCACGGCAACCGTAAGCTGGCCGAAGCGTTTGTGGATTATTTGCAGTCAGAGGAAGCACAGCGGATTTTTGCCGAAAACGGTTTTCGTGCCGTGGATGATACAGTATTCAAAGAAACGGAAAGCCGTTTTCCGCAGCCGTCCGGTTTATTTGATATCAATTATCTGGGCGGATGGGACAAGGTGAGGGACGAACTTTATTCCAAGCGGGGAGTCTGGTATCAGGTATTAGCCGGATTGTGAGAAAAACTTGGAGAATCTAATATTGGTTTTGGAGAACACTGCTGATTTGTCCTTATACGGGCCGGCAGTGTTTCTTTCTGCAATAGGGTACAGGTATAATGAAAAAGTATGGGATTGGGCCCCTGGGTCTGGCAGGCCTGACCGAAATTGAATTTCAGGAAGGAACTCTACGCATGAATCAACTTACTTTTCTGGGAACAGGGGATGCGATGGGTGTACCCCGCGTCTATTGCAGCTGCGCTGTATGTGAGGAAGCGCGTGAGACAGGAGCCAACCGGAGGCTGAGGTCATCGGTGCTGGTGGAGGGGGATCACGAATCCTTTCTCATCGATTGCGGCCCGGATTGGCGCCAACAGATGGAGAACATGGGTATGCGCCATATAGATACGATCCTCGTGACTCATGCCCATTTTGATCATATTGCCGGTCTGCCGGAATGGACGGATGCCTGCCGCTGGCTGGGCCGGCGGGGCCGGATGTATGCTCCGCAGGAGGTCATTGACGTGATCCTGCGCCAGTTTCCGTGGCTGCCGGGTCATCTGGACCTGCTGCCTGCAGACGGCGGCGTCCGCCTGGCTGGCTGGGACATTCAGGGCTGGCGTGTCAATCACGGCAAGAACGGTTATTCTTACGCCTACCGGATGACCAAGGATGGTTTCACGTGGGCCTACTGCTCGGACTCCATTGGCCTCAATGAAGCCGAGAAGCAGCCTCTGCACGGATTAGATATGCTGGTGCTTGGAACAAGCTTTTACCATGAAGAGGCGGAATATGCTACCCGCTCGGTCTACGACATGCTGGAAGCCCAGGAGCTGCTGGCCGAAATCAAGCCGAAGCGGACGCTGTTCACCCATATGTCCCATGATGTGGATGTGAGCCGGGCTTATCCCCTGCCGGACGCCATTACTCTCGCCCGGACAGGAACAAGGGTATCTCTGGCTCATCAAGACAGTTAGCCTTTTATCTTCCGAAAGATGTTAAATTCTTAATAAATAGAGTCATAGACCGTGAGCAGTCTCTGCATGCCTTCACGGATCTGCCCTTCGTTGGCAAAAGGATAGGACAGCCTGATATGCGGATTTTCCGCAGAAGCCAGCGGATCAAACACATGGCCTGGTATAAAAGAGACGGATTGCGCCAGCGCTGCCTGCAGGAAACGGCGCATGTCGACCTGACGGGGCAGCTGCACCCACAGATTGAGCCCGCCTGCGGGGCTGTGCCATGTCCACCCGGAGTCCGCCAGGCAGCGCTCCATCGTCTCCTTGCGCAGCTGCAGCGCCGTGCACAGCTTCTCCAGATGCTGCTGCATGCGCGGCGAACGGAAATACTGCAGGAACAGCTTCTGGTTCAGCAGGGGAGATCCGTTATCGGCCAAGGATTTGGCTGCCAGCAGCCCCGGCATGTGGTCTCCCCGGCAGGCTACAGCAGCGATCCGCAGGCCTGGCGCTACGTATTTGCTGTAGCTGCGGATGTAAATGACATGTCCGGTTGTGGCATAGGTGAATACGGGCGGCGGAGTCTTATAGCCGAAATGGATGTCATAAGTGCTGTCATCCTCCAGGATGACACAGCCATATCGTTCGGCCAGCTCTGGCAGCAGCTTGCGCTGTGCGGCCGGCACGGTGAAGCCCGTCGGATTGTGAAAGGTCGGATTGATATAGAACAGCCGCGGCTTCTCGGTGCGCATGCATTGTTCGATCCGCTCCATATCATATCCGTCCGGGCGGATATCGGCCGTCAGCAGACGCGCTCCCTGTCTGCGGAAGATTTCCATGGCTGGCCCATAAGCAGGCCGCTCCACCAGCACACGGTCCCCGGGGCGAATCAGGGTCCTTGCCGTTACATCGATGGCCTGCTGACCGCCGGATGTAATGAGCAGCTCATCGGCGGTCAGGTGAAAAAGCCCGGTATTCGAAAAGTGAGCCGCCAGCTCTTCGCGCAGCTCCGCATCTCCCTGGACGGTGGAGTAAGTGCCTGGAAGCCGGGGATACTCGCGGAACATGTTCGCCATCAGCTCCGCCCAGAACCGGTTCGGCAGCAGGGCAGGGTCAATGAGCGATTTGGAAAACTGATAGTCTACCTGAATGGCATGAATGCGTGCAAGGTTATCCGCCTGCAGCCAGCTGCCGTATACGGGATCGTCGGCCGGTTCCCGGTCCTTCTGCCCGTTCGCGGGCTGTACATAATAGCCTGATTTATCTTTTACATAGATTTTGTCTTTATTTTTGAGCTCCTGATAAGCCCGGAATACCGTCAGCCTGTGCACCCCCAGCTCCTCCGAAAGCCTGCGGACGGAAGGAAGCTTTTCGTGCTCCTTCCACTCTCCGCGTTCGATCCGCACCTGGATATAGTCCATGACCTGTTCATACAGTCTGGCGGCGGCGTCAGACTGAAAAAACGTTTTGAACGTCATTTTTCTCACGCTCCTTTGCTTCATTGTACCTTATATAGCACCAGCCTGTTCTGTATTATTTTATCTGTTCTGTCCCTGCTGCATTATCATGAAGCACAACAAGGAGGGAACAAAATGGTAGCTGCTGCTTTTGCAATCATGTGTCTGATTTTCGGAACGACTTTTTTGGCCATTAAAGTGGGGATTGATGCAGGTCTTCCCCCGTTTCTGTCGGGGGGCATCCGTTTTGCTGCCGCAGGTATAATTGTGCTGATTGTGCTGCGCATGACCGGCAGGGCGAAGCTGTCGCTGCTGCTGCGCAAGGAAACGATGCTTAGCGGTGCCGGATTAACATTCGGCACGTTCGCTGCCTTGTACTGGGCGGAGCAGTATGTCAGCTCAGGGATCGGGGCCGTGCTGTCTGCAACCGGACCACTGCTGATCGTGCTGATTCAGTCTCTGCTGCTGCGGAATAAGGTATCGCGCCGCTCCGTTATCGGCTGTCTGGCAGGGTTTGCAGGTGTAATTCTTGTCATGATTCCAGGCATGGTTGTGGATGTGAGCGGATTGTGGGTGTTGGGATGTGTAGTGGTTTTGCTGGGAGAGATATGTTATTCGGGCGGAGCGGTGTATTCCAAGCATGTAACTGAAAAGCTGGCCGGCACGAACCCGATTGCCCTGAATGCCGCTCAGATGGTTCATGGAGGTCTGGGGCTGCTTGTGTTATCGCTTCTGACTGAAACCTGGCAGTTCAGCGATTGGGCTCCTGTTCCGGCTGCCGCTTCACTGCTGTATCTGACTGTTATCGGCTCTATGGGGGGCCACAGCCTGTTTTACTGGATTATGGCGCGGACAAACCCGCTTTTTCCTTCGACATGGCTCTATATATCCCCGCCCATTGCTGTTGGTCTTGGTGTGCTGCTGTATGGGGAGGAGATCAGTCTGATTAGTCTTGTAGGTGTTGTCCTGATCCTGGGGGGATTGATTTTCATGAACCAGGCGGCATGGGATTGGCTACGGCGTAAGGGAAAACTATTTTCAGGAAATAAAATATTGGGTCATAAAAATAAGGTTATAGACTGACAGCGCTATAAGAGCTTCATCAGTAGTACTGGGGAGCAATCATTCAAAGGGAGGAAATATCATGCTTGAAACCGTGCTCGCGATCACTTCGATGCAGACGCCTGAAGAAGCCAGAGCCTTTAGAACCCTTAACGAGGAATGGATTGCCCGCATCTTCACCATCGAAGAGGCGGACCGGATCATCCTCAATGACCCTGTAAGAAACATCGTGGATAGAGGAGGGGACGTACTGATCGCCCGCGCAGGAGGTTCCATCGTGGGATGCGTTGCACTCGTGCCGACCGGAGCCGGCGTGTTCGAACTCTCGAAGATGAGCGTTGCACCCGAGTGCAGAGGGCGTGGATACGGACGGAGAATCATCCTTGCCGCTATGAGCCGCGCACGCGAGCTTGGGGCAGGTTCTCTTTTTTTAGGGAGCAGCACCAAGCTGCCGAATGCCGTTTATCTTTACGAATCCGTTGGCTTCAAGCATGTCTCTGTTGAGCAAATTGGGCCCATGCCTTATGCAAGAGCGGATGTGTTTATGGAGCTGGAATTGAAATGAATATGAAAAAGAAGCCTCTTCCATTGAAAGGGAGAAGAGGCTTCTTTGCAGTGAATACTTTATAAACCTGTGCCTGCGGTTTAGACCGCGTTCAGCACAAATTTATCGATCACATGCTTGACTCCGTCTTCGTTGTTGGTGAGCGTAACGTAGTCGGCAAGCTCTTTAAGCGCATCGATGGCATTGCCCATGGCCACGCCAAGTCCCGCGCATTCCAGCATTTCATGGTCATTCCAGGAATCGCCGATGGCGATCGTTTCGGACATGTCGCAGCCGAAATGCTGTGCCAGGAACGTAAGGGCATGGCCCTTGGTGCCTTCCTTATGCATAATTTCGAGGAAGTAAGGCTTGGACTTCGTAATATGCACTTCATCACCCAGCAGCTCACGCAATTGCGGCGCAATTTCATCCAGGTAGTCCGGCTCGTCGATGATGAGCATTTTATGAGTAGGCTGTTCGATCATTTTGCTGAAAACCGGCTCAATATAATAAGACGTCTTGTTCAATGCGGAGTAGTCCAGCAGCTTCTGGTTCTCCTCACGCGCATATAGCTTGTCATCGACGTAGGTCTGCAGATGCAGGTTGCGTTCCAGGCAGAACTCAAACAGGCGACGGGCAGCGACGACCGGAACGTAGCGCTCATACAGTACATTTTCATCCAGCAGGTTTTTAACAAGAGCTCCCTGATAGGTGATAATTGGCACATTCAGCCCGGTCTGGCGGGCGATCGCCTGTGCTGAAGCATACGCGCGTCCGGTTGCCAGCGTTACAACAACCCCTTTCGCCACAGCGTCCTCGAGCGCTTTCTGTGTTGCTGGAGTAACTTCCTTCTCATCATTGATCAGCGTATCGTCAATATCGATGGCTATCAGCTTATACATACGTTTTCTCTCCTTTTTCTCTATACTCTATTTGATTCACATTGTAGATATTCAGTCTTCAAGGAAAACAAGTCCGATGAAATCATCCAGCTCCAGATTGCCGAAATAATGCTTGATGTCCAGAGAAGCCAGAGCTTCGCGAACTTCCGCTTCTTCATAACGCTTGCCGCGCAGCGCATTTTCGATATCCGCCACGTCGCCGACGCCGAAGAAATCGCCGTAGATTTTGATGTCCCGGATTCGGCCGTCCTTCAGGTCCATCCGGATGTCGATCAGGCCGATCGGGAACTTCTTGACATGCTTGATATTGGATTCAGGCGACTGGCCATAGTTCCAGTCCCAGGACTGATAGCGCTCGGCGGAAATTTCGTGAATCTTGGTCCAGTCGGCTTCAGTCAGTTCATATTGCGGCACTTGATCCGGCTCCATGCCGAAAATATGGCGCAGCAGCTGGCCACGGAACTCCTCAATCGTCATCGGGCGATCCATCAGGTCGGCAATATTGGCTACCCGGCTGCGCACGGATTTTGTGCTCTTGGATTTGAATTTCTCCGGATTGACGTTCAGGGACGCCTGCACATCATCCAGATTAAGATTAAACATGAGCGTGCCGTGGCTGAACATACGACCACGGGTGGCAAACTGGGCGTTGCCTGATATTTTTTTCTCCCCGACCTGAAGGTCATTGCGTCCCGTCATTTCCGCATTTACCCCCATGTCGCGCAGGGCGTCGATTACCGGTTGCGTGAATTTGAGGAAGTTGTGAAAGGATTGTCCGTCATCCTTGGTGATGAAGCTGAAATTCAGGTTCCCGAGGTCGTGGTATACAGCCCCTCCGCCCGACAGACGGCGCACGACCTGGATATTGTTGTCCTTTACGTACTCGTTGTTGATTTCCTCCACTGTATTCTGATGCTTACCTATAATAATGGACGGTCTGTTGATGTAAAAGAGCAGGTAGCTGTCGTCCAGCGGAAGATGCTTCAGGGCATATTCCTCGATCGCCAGATTGATGGCTGGATCGGTGATTCCTTTATTGTCGATGAACAGCATGTTCGTTCCTCCGTTTATGACAAGATTCGTCTTTCATTGTAACCGAAATAACAACAGGACACAAAAGATTGCACCGATTGACGGAACGTGAAATACAGCGTCATAATGGGAACCAGAACGGAATTCGTCCGGAAAGGTTGATGGATATGATAGAAGTTTTCGGCCATGGCGGCGATATGGAGACGGCGGCTGCCGTGTTTGGCAGACGTGCGACTGATTTCGTTGATTTCAGCGCGAACATCAATCCGCTCGGACCACCTCCCGAAGTCAGGGAGGCGCTGCGCAGCGGGCTGCGGGCGGTTATCCGTTATCCGGACCCGGGTCACCGGACGCTGAAGAGCCTGCTGTCCCGCAGCTTGCAGCTCGCGCCGGAATGGATCGGCATCGGCAATGGGGCGGCGGAATGCATGGCGCTTGTGCTGCTGGCTCTCGCTCCGGCGAGAGTGGGCATCGTGGAGCCGTGCTTCTCGGAATATGCGGAGCTTGCGGCCAAATTCGGGGCTGAGGTCAGCAGGGTGTATGGCAGGGCCTCGCAGCAGTGGAGAGCGGACAAGGCGGAGATGGTCGGTCTGATGGAAGAAGTGGACGTACTCTTCCTTGGCCAGCCGAATAACCCCAACGGGGTGCAGTACGGTCAGGAAGAACTGGATGCCCTCGCTGCCGCATCGGCAAGGACGGGCACGGTGCTTGTAGTGGACGAAGCATTTACGGATTTTATTCCCGCGGAACGCAGGGTGTCCTTGCTGCAAAGTCTGGAAAGGTATCCGAACGTGATTTTGATCCGTTCCATGACGAAGTTCTACGCAATTCCGGGGCTGAGGCTCGGTTATACTATGGCTCATCCGGGCATGATCCGCCGTTTGACCGCCAAGCAGGTGACCTGGAGTGTCAACGGACTGGCGCTGCTGGCTGGGGAAGCTTGTCTGCAAGCTGGCGCCGATTATGAGGAACGGACGCTGGAGCTCGTTCAAACCGAACGAGAGAGACTGCTGGCGGGCCTTGCTGAGCTGGGCTGTGCGGCAACTTCGGGCGAGGCCAACTATTTGCTGGTACGTGCGCCGGGGATGTGGAGGGCGGCCGAGCTCCAGGAGGCACTGGGACGGCGCGGCCTTCTCATCCGCAGCTGTGCCATGTACCCGGGGCTGTCAGAGAATCATTTCCGGATCGCGGTCAAAGACCGGAAGGATAATCTGCTGCTGCTGGACACCCTGGGACGCGTGCTGGAGGAGGAGCGGCGTGACAGGTAGCCTGATCATTGTGGCGGCTTACATTCTGGACCGGATCATCGGCGATCCGCGTTGGATTCCCCATCCCGTGATTGGCATAGGCAAGCTGATCACCTTCGTGGAGAGCATCATACGCCGCTACGCTCGCAGCGCGAGGGCCTTGCGCTGGGCGGGTATGCTGCTTCCCCTGACCGTCGTGGGGGCAGCATACCTGCTGACCTGGCTTGCCGTATTTTTGCTCGGAAGAATCCAACCCTGGCTGGCTATCGGCGCGGAGGTGCTGCTCATTGCAACGACCATCGCCTCCAAAGGGCTGAAGGATGCCGGCATGGCGGTTTACAGTGCGTTGCGCTCCGGTGATCTGCCTGCAGCCCGTGCGGCGCTTGGTATGATCGTAGGACGGGATACGCAGGAGCTGGACGAGCCGGAAATTGTGCGTGGTACGGTGGAAACGATTGCCGAAAACATCGTCGACGCGATTATTTCACCGTTGTTTTATGCGCTGATCGGCGGTGCGCCCCTGGCTATGGCCTACCGTGCGGTCAATACGCTTGATTCTATGGTCGGGTATAAAAATGAGAAATACCTCCATTTGGGCTGGGCGTCGGCAAGGCTTGACGATGCTGCCAATTACATTCCCGCCCGTCTTACGGCAGTGCTGCTTGTCGTCGCGGCGTGGCTGAAGAGGCTGGAGCCGCAGCGTAGCTGGCGGACGATACGGCGTGATGCAGGGCTGCACCCAAGCCCCAACAGCGGATTTCCGGAAGCGGCGGTCGCGGGCGCGCTGGGCGTCAGACTGGGCGGGTACAATGTATACCATGGGGTACGCTCCTTCAGAGCCTATATGGGGGACCCGCTCCGACCGCTGGAAGCGGAGGATATCAGACGGACAACTGCGCTGATGTTCCTTTCTTCCTCGTTGTTCGTGCTGCTGTGTGTGGCAGCCGGTGGGATAGGGTGGATGGTTATGCCACCGCAATGATGAGTCCGATTCCGGGGGGAGGTATGTAAAATGAGCAGCAGTACATTCTGTGAGCTGGATTTAATCCTTGTCCGGCACGGGACAACGCAGTGGAACCGCGAAAAGCGTTATGTAGGACATGCCGATCCGGGATTGCTGCCTGATGCGGAGGGTGAATTGGGGGCGCTAGGGCAGCGGCTGCGCGGGATGTGTTTTGCCAAAGTGTACAGCAGCGACCTCCGCCGCTGTACAGAAACGCTGAGGTTGGCTGCTCCCCAGCTTGCGGCTGAAGCTGTTCTGGACGAGAGGCTGCGTGAGCTGGACTTCGGGGCATGGGACGGCGAAACCTACGAATCGCTTAAAGATATGCAGCTGTACAGGTCCTGGCTGGACGATCCGCGTTGTGTCACTCCGCCCGGCGGCGAGAGTCTGGAGCATTTTGAAGGCAGGCTTACCGGCTTTTTGAAATCTCTGCTGGAGGAGATTCTGGTGGAGAACAGAAGCGGTGCGGAAGGAATTCCTGCCGTACTGGCCGTCACCCATGGCGGCGTGATCCGCCAGCTGGCCGCGCTGACTGTTCCCGGACTTGACTTCTGGTCCGTTCAGCTGTCGCCCACCGGTATGGCCGGACTGCGCCTAAGATATGAGGATGGGTGGATTATGGGAAGCTGGCTGAGAAACATCTGACCTAATTAACCCCGACTTGATGCCTGCCTAACCCCGGTCTGGCCTGCACTCGTTCACAAATTTGTAAAGTATCGCCCAGGCGGGTTTTCCTTGATATACTAGAATTTATAAGTTTTCAGCGGAGCTGAACAATTCTATCATTGCAAGAAAGCTACCTCCCAGGTTTTTGTACGAAAAAACGCACATATGAGAGCCCGAGCGAGCCCCCTCCCAGGTTTTTGTACGAAAAAACGCACATATGAGAGCCCGAGCGAGCCCCCTCCCAGGTTTTTGTGCGAAAAAACGTACAAACGAGAACCCGAGCGAGCCCCCTCCCAGGTTTTTGTACGAAAAAACGTACAAACGAGAACCCGAGCGAGCCCCCTCCCAGGTTTTTGTACGGAAAAACGTACATATGAGAGCCTGAGCGAGCCCCCTCCCAGGTTTTTGTACGAAAAAACGTACAAACGAGAGCCTGAGCGAGCCCCCTCCCAGGCTTTTGTACGAAAAAACGTTACTACTTAGGTCCCCCCCACCTCCTGCAAAAAAATTTCGTACATGTAAGGAATTCCAGCCCTTCGTGTAGAATTAGTAAAGCAGCAATGAAGAAACGGGAGGTGATGGGAAATGAAGCTGACACCGGAGCAAGTGCTGACCATCTGTAAAGGCGATAAAGAAGTGGCTTCAACGGTTCAATTTCTTCTCGATCAACAGGCCGCACGTATCGAGCAACTTGAGCATCGTGTACACGAGCTGGAACGCCAACTCGGAAGCAATAGCCGGAACAGCAGCAAGCCGCCATCAAGCGATGGCCTACGCAAACCAACCAATTTGCGCACGCCAGGCGGCAAAAAAGGAGCGCCTAAGGGCCATCGCGGTACGACGCGGTGCCAAATCGAACATCCCGATGAGGTTGTCGTTCTTCCTCTCCATACCTGTCCCGACTGTCACAACTCGCTCGCGAATGCGAAGCGCAAAACAGTGGAGAAACGACAAGTCATCGAATTGCCGCCCCCAAGCGTATTCGTCACCGAGTTTCAAGCCGAAAAAGCATACTGTACCCAATGTCGCTGCATGCAGCGCGCCTCGTTTCCAGAGTCGGTGAAAGCACCGGTGCAATACGGCGATGGCTGGGCGGCATGGACGGTTTATTTGCACGCGTATCAGCTGCTGCCGCTGGAGCGCATCGCCCGCTTGTTTCACGACCTGACCGGCTGTGGGCCAAGCGAAGCTTCCTTGCTCGCCATGCTGAATAAGGCATCGAA
>NZ_JBHIRY010000026.1:0-80671 GCF_042138635.1 Paenibacillus medicaginis
ACACGACCGTTAAGCCCTCCAGCGCCGATGGTACTTGGACCGAAGGGTCCTGGGAGAGTAGGACGTTGCCAGGCAAACAACTAAACAAGCCCGTTATCGAAAGTTCGATAGCGGGCTTGTTTGCGTCTGATTTTCTTTATGGTTCAATAACAAAGCCCATCATCGAGATCTATGATGGGCTTTGTTTGTCATTAATATCTTTCTAAAATCAGCTGTGTCTTCAAACCGTCTACAGGAAGCAGCCAGCCATTTTCCGCCAGTGTGTTCATCAGCTTGGAGCGAAGTTGGGTAGCGATTTCTTGATCATCCGTTTTAAAGGAAGCCTCAATCAGATTTTCCGTCCCCGTACCTTGGCTATTTCGGATTGGCCATACCTCCAAAGTCAGCTCCTGACCTTCCCAATTCCCCTCGTATCGATAAAAGGTCAGCGGACCGTGGACCCGGGATTGAGATAGCTTCTCCTCTCCCCAACCCTTGGAAGACCATTTTTCGAGCTTGCCCGGCGGCTTGTCCAGCAGCAGCTCCAGCGATTCCTGTTCGGAAGGCAGATGTGTGCCTGCAGTGTTGGTGCTTACCTTTTTGGTGTTAGAGAAGCTAAGCGTCTGCTTGCCATAACCCCAATCAATCTCGGCTTCGTAATTGTCGTCCGAGGCATCAAAGCCTTCCTTATTAGCCAAGCTGAGGGCGGCGTCAATATCACCGTTGATGATCGGATACCGCTTTTTGTAGGTTAACTCATAATTATTCTTGTCCTCTTTTTTGCGGAATCGTACATCCCAGCCTTGTTCGTTTAATTCGAGCAGATCGGTATCGTAATACGCTACGCCGATGGCTTGCGGAGATGCGTCAAGCCCCAGTGTCTCAATCACTTCTTCCTGAACTTGTCCACCAGAGGTTAATACAGCTTCGGGTTTGGCGATGAATTTCACTTCGTAGGAAGGTACGGCATTTGCGGCAGCATATACGGAATGTGCCCCGGTTCCAGCAAACATACTTCCCAACGCCGTGAAGCTGAGCACCGCTGCCATCGTCATCTGTTTCCATTTTTTCAAGTTCCAACACTCCCTTTGGGTTATTGAATATAATTCCACTTTAAATGAGAAGTAAACGGGAACTATTAATAGGGAGTGGGAATCGCATCAAATTCACATAGAATTTTTGAATGGCATGCTTTAATTTTTCGTAGCACTTTCTGTAACTTCATAGCAGTAGCCCGTAGCTTTCACACTTAATCATTCGGCGCTCCACTGAGCTGGGTGCTTCGTCTACAGCATGTTTTGCCCAGGGAAGGGACGGCCTCCCGCAGTACCTCCTGAAAACGGCTGATCTGCGCAGAAGGCAAACGGTCGGCATTATGTACGCTGTAAATATACCGGGATGCCTGAAGCCCTGGAATGGGGAGGATATGCAGCCATCCTTGCTCTTTTTCCCGCCAAGCAGCCATTCGTGACATAAACGAAATATGATCTCCTAACAAGACCAGTTGTTTGATCGCTTCCAAAGAATCCAGTTCCACCGTACTGCGCAGACGGAGGCTGTGCTGGTTAACCCATTGGTCTGTTACCTTCCTCGTGCTGGATTCTGTTCCATGAAGAGCAAAAGGCGTGCGGGCAATCTGCTCGGGGTCTGGCGATCCTGATTTTGTCAGTGGATGTCCGGTGGCACACACGAGGATCAGATCATCGGAGCACAAGGATTCAGCCACCAGGCCCTGCTCGGTGAAAGGCTCTGACGAAACTATGCCCAGATCGATCTGGTGTCGGCTAAGCATATCCCGGATCATTGGTGAAGGTTTGACAGACAATGAGATCTGAATGCCCGGGAATTCCCGTGAAAAAGTTTGCAAAATAGGCGGAAGCAAGTAGGTTGCAGGCACATAGCTTGCGCCGATATGCAGCGTGCCACGGTACAGGCTGTCGTACTCCCTGACAACGCGTTTTGACTCTTTGGCAAGAGCGTTCATTTTGACGGCGTAATGGAGTAAGGCTTGTCCGGCTTCGGTAAGAAATGTTTTGCCGTTTCGGGATTCGAACAATTTGACCTGCATTTCTTCTTCCAGCGACTTCATGTGAAAAGTAACCGTAGGCTGCTTGATGCCAAGTATTTCGGCGACACTGGTCATCTGGTGGTGGCGGTCGATCAGTTCGACAATTTGCAGTTTCATAAGATTCACGTATCCGTCTCTCCCCTGGTTGTTTCTATATATGTTCTTTATATAGAGTTAATCTATGAACATCAACGGAATTCAAATAAAAAGTTAATTATGTGTTTAATAGTACGCTAGGGGATGAATGGGGGCAGTTTGACGCTTGCCGTAATTGTTTGTATACTTTTCGCAATTGAAACAAGGAGCTGTGTAGGAAACGATGAGGATACTAGATGAACATGCGCTTCCACAGACGTCGGGTAATGCCAAGAGTATGCTTGCTACAGAAACGGCCCGACTGGCACGTCAGATTTACACCCGTGTCCCACATGATGGTGCTATTGTCCAACCTGTCCCTGGTTTGCTCCTCGCTCGCCATTCACAAATAGACGCGGACTACGTGCATACCATTGAGCTGCCCTCTTTATGGATCGCTGCACAAGGAGAAAAGGCTGTTACGGTGGGGACTGAGGTCTATTCCTTCGGCGGTGGGCAGATGTTTATCGTCCCCGTTGCCCTCCCGGTTGCTGCCCAGACCACGCTTGCCAGTCCTTCCGAGCCGGTTCTCGGTGTCAGGCTGGATCTCAACCCGCAAAGGATCGCCGAGTTGGTCCTGAAAGTGTATCCACGCGGGCTGCCTCCCATTCGTCAGCGGAGCGCGGGTTATGTCACGAACGCTGACCTGAGCGTTATAAGTGCGGTGAGTAGGCTGGTGGAGTGTTTATCTGATCCTGGCGACACCGAGTTGGTTGCTCCACTCGTGGTGGATGAAATATTGATACGTGTCCTGCGAAGTCCTATAGGCGTCCATGCCGCTGAAATCGGTTTTGCCGATTCGGGCGTGCAGCGGGTTGCAAAGGCGATTGCCTGGCTCCGCAACAACTTCGCCCAGCAGATGAAGGTCGCAGACTTGGCCGATTTGGTGCATTTGAGTGTGTCCTCGTTTAACGAGCATTTTAAGTCAGTCACTTCGATGAGCCCGCTGCAATACCAAAAAGCGTTGCGTCTTCATGAAGCACGGCGGCTGATGTTATCCGCTTCAATGGATGCAACCACGGCATGCCAGCTGGTGGGATATGTGAGCAGCTCCCAATTTAGCCGTGATTACAGCCGCTTTTTTGGCAGTCCGCCAAGCAAAGATATCGCCAGATGGCGTCAACAAGCACAAGTACCGGATTGATCAATCATTGGAATGAACGTCAGAATTATGTTGATCTGAGGTTATGCTGTTTCCGGCGGATCAGGCAAGAAGCAGCGTGGAACTGGCAAACATCCTGGTGAAGCTCGGTCTAAAATATATGTATAGCTTTACTACTTATTGTGTAGGAGGAATTCATTATGCGTGTTTTTGTTACAGGGGCAACTGGTTTTATAGGGTCCGCTATCGTGCAGGAACTGATTGGAGCGGGGCATGAGGTGGTAGGCCTCGCCCGCTCGGAAGCGGCAGCAGCTGCGCTCACCGCGGCTGGGGCAGCAGCACATCATGGATCTCTTGACGATCTCGACAGTCTGCGCAGCGGAGTGGCCGCTGCGGATGGCGTGATCCATGCAGCTTTCGTTCATGATTTCTCGGATTACGCCGGTGCGTGCAAGAAGGATAGTGAAGTTGTTGAAGCGCTCGGGGAGGCATTAGCTGGTTCTGATCGACCATTCGTAGTTACTTCGGTAAATGCTCTCCTTACACCCGGCCGTCTTGGAACGGAAAATGACACACCCGACCGCAATTCGGCCTCAGCAACCCGCATCGCATCGGAAGAGAGGGCTTTAGCTATGGCTTCGCGCGGAGTTCGCGCATCAGTGGTGCGTCTTCCGGAATCGGTACATGGTGATGGCGATCGAGCATTTGTACCGGTTTTGATCGATATCGCCCGCAGAACGGGTGTCTCCGCTTATGTAGGCGATGGAGCTAACCGTTGGGCTGCTGTGCACAGGCTCGATGCCGCGCGTCTCTATCGGCTGGCGCTTGAGTCTGCACCTGCTGGTACCAGACTGCATGCGATTGGCGATGAAGGTGTGCCGCTTCGCGACATCGCCGCCGTAATCGGTCGCCGCCTTAATGTGCCTGTCGTCAGCAAGTCTCCTGAGGAGGCCGCTGATCATTTCGGTTGGCTTGCGCACTTTGTTACGATAGACAATCCGACATCAAGCGCGCTGACCCAGGAACGCCTCGGATGGCGCCCCATTCAGCCAGCGCTCATTCCGGATATCGACAGGGAGGAGTATTTTACCAACTGATGGTTGTGTTTGTAGATAGAATGGATCGTTGAAAGGGCAGCACGAGGTATCCTCGTTCTGCCCTTTCTTTAAACTATAAGTAGTAGCAACAACAGTTAACATAATATTCAAGCTGAGGCTCCTTCTGAGCCCTCGTCTGCGGACCCGCAATGTACGGTGGTGGAGAGGACGAGGGTTAGTCACTCCCTCCTACCCGATTATATTGAATGCGTAGTGCCGTCATTCTCTGATTTTGCGCAGCTTAGCTGAAATTATCTTTTTAAATAAAATATCAGCAAACGCTATTGACAAATTGATTATCAACAAATAAAATCAATATATCGAAACGATATATATCGATTGAATATATAGAATGCTATATACAAACCGCGATGAGTTTCCTTTGATTTCAGAAGGAACATTCACTTTGCAAGGAAAGAAGGGATGGATTTTATGTTGATTTACGTAATTCTTGGGTTTCTCTGCGAAAAGGATATGACAGGATATGAAATCAAGCAGAAGATGACATTAAGTACTTCCAACTTTATTGATGCCAGCTTCGGAAGTATATATCCTATGCTGAAAAAAATGGAAAAGGGGGAGCTTATCAAATTTGAAGAAGTGGTTGAGGACGGAAGATTCAAAAAATCATATGGTATCACGGAAAAAGGGAAGAGTGAATTTTTAGAATGGTTAAAAACACCCTGTACTTTTTCACCTTTCAATTATGAGTATTTAAATAAGCTTTTCTTCTATAAATATCTTGACGATCTTGAGGTTGTTCGATTGATTGCCAGCTTTCAAACCACTGTCGCCAGTGAATATAACAAGCTTGCCATGATAGAAGAGCAACACGTTCATGAGATGGGGGGATATGAGCACGCGACTTTGATGTTTGGCAAAGAATATTTTCAAATGATTATGAACTGGCATGATGAACTCATAAGAAAAATTACAGGAAAGAAGGCTAATGTATATGAGAATGACAAAAAAATTTAAATTACAAATTGCAGCTAAAAATGTGGATTTGTACAAATGGGTAACTGAGATGACACCAGCCGAATATGAATCATTCTCAAAAGGTCACAAGGCAATGGGCAGTTATTTTGAAAATGGGGAATTCTTTATGGTTAATGTGGAAAATATGGGGAATGAGATGATTGTTCAGCATTATCATTTAAAAGAGCACACAGAGGATCGTTTGCGTTTCTACTCTGACAGGACAAAAGCTTATATATGGCGGTGGATACCAGCCATTGTTGGAGTTCCATGGGAACTGAAGGTCACGCCTATTGATAACAACTCTTGCGAATTTAGCTGTACAATTGGAGCGGACTTTCCATCTCGGCTACTGGCCTTTGCGGCATGGATAAATGGTTTTGGTGGATTCTTTATGAGAAAACATTTAGCCGATGAGGGCGAAAAATTTGCTAGAAATATAGAAAAGAAATTTAATAACCCAACTTTAGGTGCGACCAAGCTTGGGTTATGAAGTTTAGCAGGTCGAACCCTGCTTGGAAAGGCTCCGGCTCACTGCAGATTGAGGCCGTCCCAAAAATCATCGTAGATGACTCAGACGGCCTCGTTCCATTTCGTCAAACAAAAAGAAACCGCTTCTTGGTAAATGGAGGTACCACCCAACCATTAGCCCAAAGGAGACGGTTTCTTTGTATATTATTGTTTTTTGTTTAGAAACTGTTTATATCTTTTATTCAAGGAATTTAGATATTTATTTTATGATGGATTCAGGCAGATAGCTAAAGGAAATTTTATAGAAGAGGTAAACAAAGATGCTGAAAAACAAAGTATTTATAGGGAGAATAATTAACCTTTTTTCGATAATTGGGTTAATCGGGACGATATTATTTTGTGTTTACGGATATCAAGCAGGAATTTTTACATCTTCTAATAAGATGCAGCTTTTTGTTGAAGGAACTGGAATCTGGGGACCACTGATATTCGTATTGATTCAGATTATACAGGTGGTGCTACCAGTTCTTCCAGGTGGTATTAGTTGCGCTTATGGTGTAATTCTTTTCGGTCCAGTATATGGATTTATTTATAATTATGTAGGTATTATCATTGGGTCAATTTTTGCTTTTTTAATAGCCAGACAATATGGAAAACCGTTTATACAAAAAATTACGCCAGCTCGAATCTACCATAAGTATAGTAGTTGGTTAGATAAGGGGAACTGGTTTGATAAGCTGTTTGCATTAGGAATTTTTCTTCCGGGCGCTCCAGATGATTTTTTGTGTATGTTGGCTGGGATTACCAAGATGAAGCTTGGGCGATTTATTTTAATCCTCATCGTATGTAAACCTGCTGCACTATTTGTATACAGTATGGGTTTATCGACAGCTATGGGGTGGTTAGGAACATATTTTTAGGAGGTAATGATATGACATTTTCCATGGTAACGATAGTTGGGAACTTGGGTGTTTGTCTTGGTCTTTTGACCAGTATATACGGGTTCTATTTTGTATTTCTCGCTTTTAGGGGAGGAAGTATCAAGAAGAAGAAAAAAGAGGAGGGGATTCCCAATACGCGATTTGCATTGGTTGTAGCGGCCAGAAATGAGGCGGCTGTAATTGGAAATTTGATTACTAGCCTGCAACAGCAGAACTATCCCAAAGAGCTATATGATATCTATGTTGCTCCAAATAATTGTACGGATGATACTCATGAAATTGCTATTTCACATGGAGCAAGGATATTTCACCCAAAGGGTGAGATTCGTTCAAAAGGTAACGTTTTGACTCAATTTGTTAAAATGTGTCTAGTAGAGAAAAAATATGATGCCATTTGTGTATTTGATGCAGACAATATTGTACATGCGGATTTTTTACAAAAAATGAATAGTGAAAAGCTATCTGGCACCCATATTGCACAAGGTTTCAAAAATAGTAAAAATCCTACAGGAAGTGCAATTGCTATGGGTTTCTCGGTGTACTATTGGATAATTGACCACTATTTTAACAGAAGCAGAGAGGCGCTAGGTCTCTCAAGCTTTATACTTGGAACTGGCTTTATGGTAACGACCTCTTTCTTTGAAAAAATAGGTGGTTGGAATACAAAAACGATTACGGAAGATCTTGAGTTCTGTGCTCAATGTGTACTTGCTGGCGAGCGAGTACATTATGTCCCGGATGCAATCGTGTATGATGAACAGCCGCTTACTTTTATACAGTCGTGGAAGCAACGCAGAAGATGGAGTACGGGTTATTTTGAATGCTCGAGGCTTTATCGGAAGGAGTTGATCATGCGAATGTTTGAGCGCCGAAGCAAAGCTGTATTTGATTTAACCATGACTTATTTGTGCCCAGTGTTTTTTATCATGTCATTATTGGCTTCACTGGGACAAATTACACTTATGAGCTTTCATTTTTTTGCTGGTTATGCGTACAATGGATTGTCAATGTTATCTACTGGTTTGTCGTTTGGACTTGTACTAAGTATTCTATTAGCCGCTTATATTGTTTATAAACGCAATAGGCAAACCATTCAGGGAGTGAGTGGATCGATTCTCAGTTTTATACTGTTAATGGTTAGTTGGATTCCAATTAATATCGTAAGCATTTTTAAAAAGCAAAGAACATGGGAAAGCATTGAACACACACAAGCTATTCATATTAATGACATATAAATCAACCTGCTGATTGGTCTGGGGAAGGAAGGAGGATTGTTTTGACTATAAAAAAGCGCTTATTTTATTCCAATCTATTGATGGTTATTTCTCCGCTCATAGCAATGCTGATCATTGGCACTGTGTTATTCTTTATTGGCGAGGCATTTTTTTCAGGAACAGATGAAGTGGATATAATGAATGATTCATTGCTGGAAATGCAGAGAATCATCGATAGCACTGATATAGATTTATTATCAATAGACAAGACTACACAGAACAATCTTATGAATCAGCTCTCTGACAAAGGTTTTCAAATCAGCGGTGTACAGGCGGGGGAAATTCTCTTTACTAACATGAATTTAGAAGAGCAAGCGTTACTCCCTAAATATCTTGAAAAAGAAAAGTTATATACGGCAAATCAAACTCTTTGGATTCGGGATGAAGATTATTTTCTTTTATGGAGGCATCTAGAAACCGATACACAACCCCTTACGCTAATTGTGTTAGGGTTTAATGAGGTAGATCGAATCCATGGAGCCAAGGATACGGCGGCGCTCATATCACTAGTATTACTGATTCTTATAAGTATTGTATTTATCGTGATCCTATTTAGCTTATATTTTGCCAATAAGATGATTAGAAATATCATGATTCCGATCAATCATCTGTATGAGGGAGCACAACGAATTCGAGAGGGAAATCTTGACCAGGACATTTTTTGTCATGGAGCAGAAGAACTGGAGGATGTCTGTGAAACATTTAATGAAATGCAGCACCAACTAAAAGAGAGGGCTCGCAAAAATGAAATTTACGAACGAGACAGAAATGAAATGCTGGCTGGAATATCCCATGATCTTCGTACACCCCTTACATCGATAAAAAGCTATGTAAGAGGGTTGCAGGATGATATTGCCAAAACGCCAGACAAACAAAAAGAATATTTGGAAGTTGTCTATTTAAAAGCCTGCCAAATAGAAAAACTTATTAATTCTCTGTTTCTATTTTCAAAACTTGAGACAGGTAAATTTCCGTTTGACTTCAAATCAGTATCCATACAGAACTTCATCGTTACATTGCTTGATTCGGTAGAATATGATTTAAATAAAAATAATGCAGTCTTAACGTTAAATAGTACCTGTACAGATCAAAAAGTTTATATTGATGGTGCACAGATGAGTCGTGTCATAACGAATATATTGGACAACAGCTTGAACTACAATCCCAACAGACAAATTCATATTACAGTTACCTTGTCAGAAGTAGATGGTATCATTGTAATACGAATACAGGATGATGGTGTTGGTGTTTCAGACAAACAGCTTCTTCGATTGTTTGACAGTTTTTATCGTGGAGATGAATCGAGAAATAATGCTGCTGAGGGCAGTGGGCTTGGGCTTGCCATAGCAAGAAATATAGTAAATGCGAATAACGGGAAAATTTATGCAAAGAATGATAACGGGTTAGCTGTTATCATTGAACTTCCGGTCGAGAAGGAGGGAAATCAATGAAATGTGTATTAATTGTGGAAGATGATAAAGAGATAGCTGCTATCGAAAGGGATTATTTGGAAATTAATCAAATTGATGCTGAAATTGCTTTGGATGGAAATATGGCTCTGGCGATGATGCAGAAGAAACAATATGATTTAATTTTATTAGATGTTATGATGCCATATAAAGATGGTTTTCAACTATGTAAAGAAATCCGTAATACTTTTGATGTTCCAATCTTAATGGTTACTGCTAAGACAGAACCTGTAGATCGAATTAGAGGTCTGGGGATTGGTGCAGATGACTATATATCCAAGCCTTTTGACCCCGCAGAACTTGTTGCAAGAGTTAAATCTCATTTAGCTCGTTATGATCGACTGACAAACGGGAACAAAGAGAAGGGAAACAGTCCGGCTGGGCCAGTGGAAACTATTGTGATAGACGATTTATATATCATTCCAAAGGGCTATAAAGTCTATGTCAGAGGGGAAGAAGTTAAATTCACTAACAGAGAGTTTGAGTTATTATTGTTTCTGGTTACCCATCCAAACATTGTGTTTTCAAAAGAAAAACTCTTTGAGAGAATATGGGGATTTGATTATGTTGGAGATAATGCAACTGTTACCGTACACATCAATCGGATCAGGACTAAGATAGAGAAAGACAGTAGTAATCCGCAATATATTGATACCGTCTGGGGAGCAGGCTATCGTTTTAACATCTTTCCGTGAGAAGTCCCCTTCCTCTGAGCCTATACTTCCGAAGCGAGTTTTGTTCGAAGCTTATTCAGGAAGTAGTGCACACAAAACTTTGAGTAGGGGATGAATCTCGGTTAGGCGAAGCCTAAATGCGCTTGTCTATTGTATATGGCTTGTGCTTTCCTAGTCGAATGTTTGTGTGATATAATGGGAATATATGTTCTTATCAAGGCGGTGATCCTTCGTGCAAATCACATATCAGTTTCGCCTCTACCCGACCCCCGAACAGGAAGAACGCATGATCCGAACGTTGAACTTGTGCCGGAAGCTGTACAATCGGGCGAAGGAGCAACGGGATACCGTCTACAACCAAGAGGGCAAAACTGTCACCTACGCCATGCAGCAGAAGGAATTGCCCGCCTTCAAGAAGGAATTTCCCGAATACCAAGAGGTTCATTCCCAAGTGTTACAAGATTGCTTACGGCGTTTGGATGATGCCTATCATCGGTTCTTTCGCGGCGATGCGGGTTTTCCTCACTATAAGTCAGCCGACCGATATCGATCCTTTACGTACCCTCAGCCTGGTGCGGTAGACAAGACCTTCGCCCGGGATGGATACGTCTATCTGTCCAAAATCGGCTTTGTCCGCATGCGCACACACCGTCCGTTCGACCGGTCAAATGTGACCCAAATCAACGTAAAACGACATGCAGACGGATGGGTCATGGGGATCAGCGTAAACATAGAGACAACAGGAGTCGGCCAGACGGCGGAAACAGCTGTGGGCATCGACGTTGGGTTACACACGTTTGCGGCGTTGTCCGATGAGACGAAGGTGGACAATCCACGGTATCTGCGAAAATCGGAAAAGCGGCTCAGACGCGCCCAGCGGCGGCTATCTCGCAAAGCGCGCGGTTCCCGTAATCGGCAGAAGGCCAATCAGAAAGTGGCGAACATCCACCAAAAAGTGGCACGGCAGCGAAAAGATTTCTTACACAAACAATCGCATCGCATCGTTCAGGGACATGATCTGATTGCAGTGGAGCAGCTGAAAGTGAAGAACATGATCCGCAATCGCCGACTATCCAAAAGCATCTCAGATGCCGGATGGCGAAGGTTCATCACGTATCTGTCGTATAAAGCCGCAAGACAAGGGAAGCGACTCGTAGAAGTGCCCGCCCACGGCACATCGCAAACCTGCATCTGCGGTGCGGATGTTCCCGAAACGTTGGCGATCCGGCTTCATGAATGCGAAGCATGCGGACTGGTGCAGGACAGGGACATCGTTTCGGCCCAGGTCATTTTGCAGCGGGCTTTGGAAATCGTAGCGTGATGGACTGAACACCGTAGGGAGGGTTTGCCCCGAACGGGATGCGCACCGCATCGAACGCTTGTGGAGATCCAGTCAGACCTTTCCTGTAGAAAGGCAGCGATCGTTGAAACAAGAAGCCCCCGCCTCTTCAGGCGGTGGGAACATTTCACTAAAGCCTGACTTATAAATACAAAACGGAACATGAGCAACGACTAAACATAACTGCAACGCTTTCAAACACGAGAACGTCAATGAACAGCAAAACAGCTCCCCCAACGTATTAGCCTGTTAGCGCCATTACTAGTAAAAGCGTACTGTGGCTGCTCCCAATACCATGGTTTAGAATAAAATCATGTTAGCAATCCATATTCGAATCTGCGGAAAAGAGGGGACTAGCCGATGGAAAATAGATTACCGAAACGAAAGCTGGGCAGTCAAGGGCTTGAAGTGTCAGCCTTGGGTCTGGGTACGATGATGATGCCGGACAACGAAGAGTCGGTATATACCATTCAAGGGGCATTGGATAGTGGCGTCACTATGTTCGATACGGCGGATATTTACGGCGAAAAATTCATGGAAGGAAAATTCGGCGGCAACGAGCGAACGGTTGGCCGGGCTTTGAAAGGACGCCGGGACCAAGCCGTGATTGCGACCAAATTCGGCATTACTGGGATGGACATGAAAGCGCACGGACACCCTGCTTATGTAAAAAAATCTGTGGACGCCAGCCTTCTTAATCTTGGCGTCGATTATATCGATCTGTATTATCAGCACCGCATTGATCCGAATACACCCATCGAGGAAACGGTAGGCGCTATGGCGGAGCTCGTTCAGGAAGGCAAAGTACGCTATATCGGTCTGTCGGAGGCTTCAGCCGACCAGATTCGCCGTGCGCATGCGGTTCATCCGCTAACTGCGGTAGAAACGGAATATTCACTGTGGAGCCGCGAAGTCGAGGACGAGGTGCTGCCTGTTCTTCATGAGCTGGGCATCGGTTTTGTTCCGTATAGCCCGCTCGGTCGTGGTTTCCTGGCAGGGCAAATTCGGACGTTCGACGATCTGCCTGAAGATGATTATCGCCGCTTCTTCCCCCGCTTCCAGGGTGAAAACTTCAGCAAAAACCTGGAGATCGTAGCTTTGATCGAAAAGTTTGCCGCCCGCAAAGGCTGCAAACCGTCTCAGCTTGCGCTGGCTTGGCTGCTCGCACAGGGTGAGCAGATTGTTCCAATTCCGGGTACAAAGCGTTTGGATCGGGTTCAGGAAAATCTGGGCGCACTGGAAGTGACGCTTTCTGCGGAGGAACTGGCGGAGATCGAACGCATCTCGCCGCAAGGTGTCGCGGCTGGGGAGCGTTACCCGAGCTTTCAGTAATCCTGGCACGAGGCTGGATATCAAGCAAATTCTTTTATATAACAGAGCCGCTCCAAGAAGTCTGATTCGACTTCGGAGTGGCTCTGTTTTTCTTGTTTTACGCTAAACTACATCCTATTTTAAAGTAGCCTTATGCCAATGTAGAACAGGGAATTTCGTGGGAATAGAAGATTTTTTCAAAAAAATAGTATCAGGTACTAAGACCAGGTGTTATAATAACAAATGTACAGTTGAACAGAAAGCATGGACATTCAAATCCTTCATTAAAGAGAGGAGAAATAGTATGCTGCAATCCAAAGCGAGAATAACTGCCATTGGAACTTATGTGCCTGATAAAGTGCTGAGCAATGCGGATCTGGAGAAGCTGGTGGATACCAGTGATGAATGGATCGTGCAGCGGACCGGCATGAGAGAACGCCGGATTGCTGCTCCCGATCAATTTGTTTCCGACTTGTCCATACGTGCGGTGCAAAACATGATGGAAGCCTACAATGTTCAAGTGCAAGACGTAGACATGATCCTGGTTGCTACCAGCACACCTGACTATCATTTCCCGAACGTTGCTTCACGCATACAAGATGCCTTCGGTATCGCGCAAACCGGTGCGCTTGATCTGGGAGCAGCCTGCGCAGGCTTCACATATGGACTTCATGTAGCCAACGGGCTGATTACAGCGGGTCTTCATCGGAAAATCCTTGTCGTAGGAGCCGAAACGCTGTCCAAAATAACGGATTATACGGACCGGACGAGCTGTGTCCTATTCGGTGACGGAGCAGGAGCGGTGCTGGTGGAGCAGGATGAGCAGAATCCGGGTTTTATCGCTTCAGATATCGGCACAGACGGGGCAGGTGGCATTCATCTGTACCACACCGCATTGTCCCAAAAAATGAATGAAACCGAGCTTAGCGACAGTGGCCATCTTGTACAGAACGGAAGGGAAGTTTACAAATGGGCAGTACGCAATGTGCCTGCCGGAGTGGAGCGGCTTTTGCAGCAAGGAGGCATCCATACGGAACAATTGGATTGGTTCGTTCCCCACAGCGCCAACCTGCGCATGATCGAGTCGATTGCGGAAAAAGCGGCCATACCGATGGAAAAAGCATTGACGAGCGTAGAATACAACGGCAATACCTCGGCTGCATCCATTCCCCTGGCGTTACAGACAGGTATTAACGAAGGGAAGCTGAGACAGGGGGACAAGATCATACTGTACGGTTTTGGCGGCGGGTTAACTTATGCAGGCCTGCTGCTGACATGGGGAGTCCCTCAGCCCGTGCGGAAAATACGAAGGTAATGGTATAATGGAATCCTCAGAAAGGGGATCGTTATGAAAGTATTGGTACTAGCTGAAAAACCGTCGGTAGCACGCGAGATCGCTCGTGTGATGGGCAGCCGTGAAAAGCATAAAAGCTACTTTGAGGGACCTCAATATGTAGTAACCTGGGCGCTTGGCCATCTTGTCGGCCTGGCAGAGCCGGAGGACTACGATAATAAATATGCAACCTGGAAGCTGGAAGAGCTGCCGATTTTGCCGAAAACGACCAAGCTGAAGGTGCTGCGCGAAACCAATCATCAATTCAGAGCGGTGCAGCAACTGATGAAGCGGCAGGATCTCGGGGAACTCATTATTGCTACCGATGCTGCGAGGGAAGGGGAGCTGCTGGCCCGCTGGATTATGCAAATGGCGCATTGGAAGAAACCCTTCCGCAGACTGTGGATTTCGTCGCAGACGGACAAGGCGATCAAGGAAGGCTTTGCGAAGCTGCTGCCTGGCAAGCAGTTTGACCGGTTGTATGAATCCGCCCGCTGTCGTGCCGAAGCGGATTGGATGGTCGGTCTGAATGTGACCCGTGCCCTGACCTGTAAATTTAATGCCCAATTGTCCGCAGGGCGGGTGCAGACACCAACACTTGGCATGATTATGGAACGCGAGAAGGAAATTACGAGCTTCCGCTCGCAGGAATACGATACGATCACGGGAGATTTCGGCACGTTTCAGGCCACACGCCGGGGCAGCAACGGGGATGCCCGCATTTTTGACAGGCAGGAAACGGAGCAACTGAAGCGCAAGCTGGAAGGCGGCACTGGAACGGTCACGCAGGTGAAAAAGACGGAGAAAGCCGAGCCGCATCCGCTTCCCTATGACCTGACCGAACTGCAGCGGGACGCGAACCGCCGCTATGGATTCTCGGCCAAACAGACGTCCAATGTGCTGCAGCGTCTATATGAACAGCATAAGCTTGTCACGTATCCGCGTACGGACAGCCGCTATCTGTCCTCGGATATTACGGGGACTTTAAAAGAGCGCCTGAACAGCGTTGCCGTAGGCCCATATGCAGCAGTGGCCCGCCCGCTGCTGCGCACACAGCTCAAGGTGACGAAGCGTTTTGTCGATGACAGCAAGGTGACGGATCACCATGCCATTATTCCGACGGAAGAAACGGTTTTCCTGAACAAGCTCAGTGCGGAGGAGCGCAAGCTGTATGATCTGATCGTCCGGCGTTTTATCAGCCTTTTCTACGGGCCGGCCCAATATGACGCGGTCGCGGTTACGGTGGAGGCTGCGGGTGAAATGCTTCATGTCAAAGGCACCGTCATGAAGGATAGCGGCTGGCGCGTGGTGTATGACGGGGATATCGTGGATGACTCCGACGAGGATGAAGATGAAGACAGCCGGGAGAAGGAACAAAATGTCGTGCTGCCTGACCTGAAGCAGGGAGAAAAGATCAAGCTTGCTCGCTGCATCGTGAAGCCAGGCCGCACCACGCCGCCAAAACGGTATACGGAAGCCGCCCTGCTGTCGCAAATGGAGAAGCACGGATTAGGCACGCCGGCCACGCGAGCGGATATTATCGAGAAGCTGGTCAGCTCTGACACGATTGAGCGGCAGGGCAACCTGCTGCATCCGACAGGCAAGGGCAGACAGTTGATTGAATTGGCCGCACCGCAGCTTCGCACGCCGGACCTGACGGCCCGCTGGGAAGCGGAGCTGGAGCGCATCGCCCGCGGCCAGGGCAGCCCGGATTCCTTCCTGAACGGAATCAGGGACATGACACGCGAATTGGTAAGCACGGTCAAGAACAGCGCTGCGGAATACAAGCCGCATAACGTTACGAACAGCCATTGTCCGGACTGCGGAAGCAAGCTGCTGGAGAAGAAAGGCAAGAAGGGCAAGTTTCTCGTATGTCCGAGCCAGGATTGCAGTTACCGCCGTTCCGCCGAAAAGCGCCTTTCCAACCGCCGCTGTCCGCAGTGCCATAAGAAAATGGAACTGAAGGAGGGCAAGGCCGGACTTTATGTCCAATGTCTTCCTTGCGGACTTACCGAGGTGCTGGATAAGGACAAATCCAGAGTCAATAAACACGAACAGCAGAAGCTGGTCAAACAGTATGCGAAGCAGGAATCCCTCGGCTCCAATCTCGGCGAGCTGCTGAAAGCGGCGCTGGCTGAGAAGGAAGAGAAATAACCGCACTTCGTGCTCAAAAGATGACTTTTTGAACAACCTCTAATGGTATAAAGTCAAAAAGAAATTGGCATGGTAAGGGCCAGGGGGTGATTACTGTGCCACACCGCAAATCGTTAACGATCAAGGAGCAGCAAAATAAATCCAGCATCATGGATGAGAGTACCACGGTGCATCCGAAAAAGGGGGCTCATCGTCCTCCCAGTCTGAACGGCATTCCCAAACGGGAATCCTGATATTTTCACGTCGAACCGGTATGCATGTTGTACCGGTTCTTTGTCATGCAAGCAGGGTCTTCTTCCGGAAAAATTGAATCCCTGGACCCGCAAATTTCATCGTTTTGGAATCATGCTTAAAACCGAATTATCTATTATAATGGAAAAAACTAACTACTGATATCATGAAAAACTCACTACTGAGGATGGATCGACTAAGGGGGACGATGTATGACGGAACTGTTTCGGCTGCGCGAGGAGAAAATGCAGGAGGTTCATGGAACGATAGGCAATGGCCCGTTTAAACCTGACTGGGATTCCCTGCGGGATTACAGCGTGCCGCGCTGGTATGAGGATGCCAAATTCGGCATTTTCATTCATTGGGGTGTGTATTCCGTGCCGGCTTATGATAACGAATGGTATCCCCGCAATATGTACATCGAAGGAACGCCGGCCCACCAGCATCATATCGCTGCCTACGGGCCGGTGGATAAGTTCGGGTACAAGGATTTTATCCCGCATTTTACGGCTGAGAACTTCGACCCCGAGGTTTGGGCCGATTTGTTTAAATCGGCTGGTGCTGCTTTTGTCGTCCCCGTCGCAGAGCATCATGACGGCTTCGGCATGTACGATTGCCCTTTCTCGGATTGGACGGCGGCGAAGATGGGTCCGCAGCGGGACATTATCGGCGAGCTGGCGGATGCTGTAAGACGCCGCTATATGACCTTCGGCGTATCCAGTCACCGTGCCGAGAACTGGTGGTATTACAATGGAGGACGTGAGCTGCCATCCGATGTGCAGGACCCGCGTTATGCAGGATTGTATGGTCCGGCTCAGCGAACTTATGGCGAGCCTGGTTATCCGCAGCCGATTTTGCCGCCGAGCGAGGAGTTTCTGGAGGACTGGCTGGCCAGAACCTGCGATCTGATCGACCGTTACGGTCCGCAGCTCGTATATTTCGACTGGTGGATTGAGCAGCCGGTCTTCAAGCCGTACCTGCAGAAGCTTGCGGCCTACTACTATAACAAGGCTGCCGAGTGGGGCCGCGGTGTCGTGGTCAACTACAAGCTCGACGCTTTCGCGGAAGGGACGGCCGTCTATGATATGGAACGGGGCCAACTGGCTGATATCCACCCTGATGTATGGCAGACCTGCACCTCGGTCGGGGAGACGGCATGGTGCCATATAGCAGACCATAAGTACAAGACGTCCGCAGCTCTTATCGGTGATCTGGTGGATATCGTCAGCAAAAATGGAGTCATGCTGCTCAATGTCGGTCCGCGCGCCGACGGAACGATTCCCGGAGAGGAGCGAAAGCTGCTGCTTGAAATCGGGGAATGGCTTGCGGTCAATGGAGAGGCCATCTATAGCACCCGGCCGTGGAAGGTATACGGCGAAGGGCCTACGGAAATCGTCAGCGGAACCTTCAATGATACGAAGCGCAGCCCTTTCACCGCTAAGGATGTCCGTTTTACAGCAAGAGGAGATAAGCTGCTGTACGCCTTAATCATGGGATGGCCGGATGAAGGGCGTGCGCTGATCGAAACACTTAGCTCCTCTTCCAGGCTGTTTACCGGCCAAATTATGAAGGTGCAGGTTTTGGGCTGGAAGGAGGAGCTGAGCTGGAGCAGGAAAGAAGACGGGCTGCATGTACTGCTTCCGGAAGCTCTGCGTGCCCGGCCTGTTATCGCAGTACGGATCGAGTATGCTGTGGCGGAAGCGCTCGAATAAGCATCAGCTGATACCGGTGTTGCCAAAAAGCCGGCTTCTTTTCAGATGCTCAGGGATTTTTCGAGTGCTGCTTGGTCGGCAGCTTTTCGCTCGGTGTACCGTGTCCTTTTTTGCGGTTATGCGCCTGCTTCTTCTGAGTCTCGTTCAATTTTTCAACATATTCATGGGTATTGTCCATACAACAATTCCTCCTTCAGCTGAGAAATGCGGTCCATAGTTAATATAACCACGATCATACCGGATCATGAGCGGATTTGCTGTGGGAAGCATCATTGTTCCAGTTTGCGTCAAGGGAGTATAATGAATTTGTACTACAAGGCAGCCGTTCTGGCGACGGGGAGGGAAGAGGTTGCACGCAGCACTGTTGATCTGGCTTTTTGTAATTAACTGTATTGCTTATATTGTGATGTCTGATGATAAAAACAGAGCGCGGCGCAAGCGCGACAGGATTCCGGAAAAAACTTTATTTCTGTTGGCGTTCATTGGCGGCGCACTCGGCATTCTGGTCGGCATGTACCGGAAGAGGCATAAAACCAAACATGCCAGCTTCAAATACGGTATTCCGCTGCTGTTGTTCCTGAATGCGCTGCTTTATGGTTATTTTTTAAGATGACCGGGCATGGCATGACTCTTCTGAATGAGTAGTGATGGGTTATAAGCGTTGGCTGCGGGTAAATATAGTAAAACCGGATAATGCGACCTATACAGACCTATATAAAAGAGGAGATGGTTGATCATGTTTAATAAAATCCTGTTGGCATATGACGGATCGAAGGCGGCCAATGAAGCGCTGGAAAAGGCGGTGCAATTGGTGAACCTGACTGCAGGAGCGGAACTGAGAGTAGTTCATGCCTTTGATTTTCCCCGTGTGTTCGTTGGTGAGGGGCTGGCCCCCATCCCGGCTTCAATCAATAAGGAATATTATGATCTGTCCAACCAGACCGCTGAAGAGGTGAAAGACAGAATTGCCCAATTTGGAATAGCTGCTGTAGTGGATGTCATCCAGGGTTCACCGGCCGAGGTCATTCTTGATTATGCCGCAGAGCACGGGTCGGATGTGATCATTGTCGGCAGCCGCGGACTGGGCGGTATTCGCGAATTCGTGCTGGGCAGTGTTAGCCATAATGTGGTGCAGCATGCAGAAATCCCGGTGCTGGTTGTAAAATAACAAAAAACAGTGTTGATGCCAATTCCCCCGACTTTTCGTAATATAACGATGCGGGGGATTTTTGATTTGTTGTGAAAACGAACATTAAATTAATGTAAAAGAGAAATGTTCGCCTTTTAAGTTGACATAGAGTGTAGCAGATTGGTACACTAGATAAGGAATTGTTGAAGAGGTAGTTCAAAAAGTCATCTTTTGATCACGAAGAAGTCAGGGAGCGGACTCGACATCGAATCTTGAATTCAGCCGGGACTAAGCGGATGCTTCCGAAGCATGTTTCCTACGGAAACATTTTAGGTGCTCACGTACCCCTAGTACGCTCCGCTCCTCAGTCCCTTGCTTCATCCAACTCAAGCGTTTTGAAAAAACGCACATCGGAAGCATAGGCTTCGGTGCTGAAAACCTGACTTTTTGAACACGTACTTGAAGATTGAATCTTTAAAATTTACTGTGGAAAACTCGTATAAATCCGGGAATATGGCCCGGAAGTCTCTACCCGGAAACCTTAAATTTCCGGACTACGGGAAATAAAACCGACCGCGAGCAGCGGCTTTTCGGCTTGCCTTTGGCGTGTCTTTATTCATTTTTGTTCGACAAAAAAGGCGGTCATCGGCGTTATTTTCAGTAGTCCGGTATCTTGAAGAAGCTGTATTTTCGAGGATGCCGGATTTTTTGCCCTTTTTGAAGGTACGTCGATGGATGTTTTTCATAAGGAGCATGAATTAGGAGTGTGGAAGGACATGCCGGTACAGGTAGGCGTCATCATGGGCAGCCAGTCAGATTGGGACACGATGCAGCATGCGTGTGAAATACTGGATGAGCTGCAGATCAGCTATGAGAAAAAAGTCGTTTCGGCGCACCGGACGCCGGATTTGATGTTTGAATATGCGGAACAGGCGGCTGAGCGAGGAATTAAGGTCATCATTGCTGGTGCGGGGGGAGCCGCTCATCTTCCGGGCATGGTAGCCGCCAAAACGACGGTGCCGGTGATTGGTGTGCCGGTGCAGTCCAAAGCCCTGAACGGACTTGATTCGCTGCTATCCATCGTGCAGATGCCGGGCGGCATTCCGGTGGCGACGGTGGCGATTGGCAAAGCCGGTGCGACGAATGCGGGCTTGCTGGCAGCACAGATCATTGGCTCATTCGATGAAGAGGTGCGGAGCCGGGTGCAGGCGAGACGGGATCGCATCCGCAGCGAGGTGCTGGAAAGCAGTGATTCCTTATGAAGCCTAACGGCAGAGTGCTGCCGCCCGGATCAACAGTGGGCATACTTGGCGGTGGACAGCTGGGGAGAATGATCACACTGTCCGGGGCGGCAATGGGATACAGGTTCGTTACGCTGGACCCTGCGCCCGATTCTCCCTGCGGGCAGGTGGCCGACCAGATTATAGCCCCTTATGATGACATGGACGCAGCACGGCGATTGGCGGAGCAGTCTGATCTCATCACGTATGAGTTTGAAAATGTGGATGCAGGCGTGGCCGGCATGCTTGAACGGGAATCCTATGTGCCGCAGGGCAGCAAGCTGCTCTACACAACCCAGCATCGGCTGCGGGAAAAAAGGGCGATTGAAGCGGCCGGTGTTCCGGTTGCCCCCTACCGGGAAGTTACATCACCAGAGTCTATGGAAGCGGCTGTTAAGGAACTAGGGCTTCCTTGTGTGCTGAAAACGGCTACCGGCGGATACGACGGGAAAGGCCAGCGTGTCATTCGTACCGAAGCGGAAGTGAAAGTAGCTTATGCCGATTTAGCGGCTACCGGGGCTGAACTGGTCCTGGAAGGCTTCGTCAATTTCCGCTGTGAAATTTCAGTGATCGCAGCGCGCAGCACGCAGGGAGAAATACGAACCTTCCCGCCTGCGGAAAATATACATGTGAACAATATTTTGCATGCTTCTATTGTGCCAGCTCGTATACCGGAAGAAGTAAGGGAACAGG
This sequence comes from Paenibacillus medicaginis, assembly GCF_042138635.1. NCBI lineage: Bacteria > Bacillati > Bacillota > Bacilli > Caryophanales > Paenibacillaceae > Paenibacillus > Paenibacillus medicaginis. Next base: position 21,371 of record NZ_JBHIRY010000026.1, read on the forward strand.
CCAGACGGCTGGCCGAAGCCATTGCCGATTCGCTGGACGCCGTAGGGCTGCTGGCGGTGGAGATGTTTGTGACAGAGGATGGAGAGCTGTACGTTAACGAGCTTGCTCCCCGTCCGCACAACTCCGGCCATTACACGATGGACGCCTGCGCTACCTCGCAGTTTGAACAGCATCTGCGGGCGGTGTGCGGACTGCCGCTCGGCGACACGAGGCTGCTGACCCCAGTGGTGATGGTCAATCTGCTCGGTGAGCATCTGGAGCAAGCCGTGGCCCGGACTGTACAGCCGGACACGGTCGCTGAACGCCTGAATGTAATCCCGAAGCTTCATATATACGGAAAGAGCGAAGCGAAAGCGGGGCGCAAAATGGGGCATATCAACCTGCTCTGCGACGATGTGGAGAACGGCCTGGAATGGATTGCACAAACCAATATTTGGAGGAATCATCAGTTATGATTGAACGATACAGTAGACCGGAAATGAGAGCCATCTGGACGGAAGAGAACAAATTCAAGGCATGGCTGGAAGTGGAGCTGTGCGCTTGTGAGGCCTGGGCTGAATTAGGCATCATTCCAAAGGAGGATACAGTCGCCCTGCGTAAGAACGCTTCATTTAACATCGACCGCATTCTTGAAATCGAGCAGGAGACCCGTCACGATGTGATTGCCTTTACCCGCACGGTGTCGGAAAGCCTTGGGGCTGAGCGCAAATGGGTACACTATGGCCTGACCTCCACGGATGTCGTGGACACGGCGCTTGGCTACCTGTTGAAGCAGGCCAACGAGATTTTGGAGCAGGACATCATCCGTTTTATCGATATTTTGAAGGAAAAAGCGATTGCTTATAAAGATACGCCGATGATGGGACGCACGCACGGCGTTCATGCCGAGCCTACCACCTTCGGACTGAAAATGGCACTTTGGCATGAAGAGATGAAGCGCAACCTGGAGCGCTTCCGCCATGCTGCGGATAACGTGCAGTACGGTAAAATTTCCGGGGCAGTTGGCACCTACGCCAACATTGATCCATTTGTTGAGGAGTTTGTCTGCCGCAAGCTTGGCACGAAGCCGGCGCCCATCTCCACGCAGACGCTGCAGCGTGACCGTCACGCTGAATATATGGCGACACTGGCCTTGATCGCCACCTCGCTCGACAAATTCGCCACGGAAATCCGCGCTCTGCAGAAGAGTGAATTCCGTGAGGTGGAGGAAGCCTTTGCGAAGGGACAAAAAGGTTCGTCAGCTATGCCGCACAAGCGCAATCCGATCGGCTGCGAGAATATTTCCGGCCTGTCCCGCGTGATCCGCGGACATATGGTGTCCGCCTACGAGAATGTGCCACTGTGGCATGAACGGGATATTTCCCATTCCTCGGTGGAACGGATCATCCTGCCGGATGCGACGATGCTGCTGAATTACATGCTGAACCGTTTCGGAAATATCGTGAAGAACCTGACTGTGTTCCCGGAAAATATGAAGCGCAACATGTCCCGCACGTTCGGTGTTCCATTTTCCGGCCGTGTCATGACAAAGCTGATCGACAAAGGCATGAGCCGTGAGCAGGCTTATGATACCGTACAGCCGCGCGCCATGCAGGCTTGGGAAGAGCAGTGCCAGTTCCGTGAGATCGTGGAAGCGACACCGGAAATCACCGCCCTGCTTAGTACGGAAGAGATTGAGGATGCCTTTAACCCGGCATGGCATCTGAAGCATGTGGACACCATTTTTAAGAAGCTTGAACTGATTTAAAAAGCAACATTACCGGGGGACTGGATTTATTATCGGCGAATTGGATTTTTAAACAGATCGGAATTTCATTTTTCTCGGGGAAGAAGGTAGAAACATGGCGTTGTCTACAGCCGCAGACCTGATTGATGCACCTCTGCTTTACAAAGGCAAAGTGCGTGAGCTGTATGATTTGGGGGAGCATTACCTGATCGTCGTGACGGACAGAATTTCGGCATTCGACTATGTGCTGGAGCCGCCGGTGCCGGAGAAGGGCAATGTCCTGAACCGGCTCAGCAGCTTTTGGTTCGACAAAACCAAACATATTATAGATAACCATGTCGTTCACACCGATGTTGAGCAACTGGGGGCGGTGGTGAAGGACAGAGAGCTGTTGAAGGACCGGATTATGGTAACCCGCAAAGCGGAACGGATTGACATCGAATGTGTCGTGCGCGGTTATATCACCGGTGGCGGCTGGCGGCAGTACGAGCAGACCGGCGAAATTAACAGCATTTCGCTGCCTGAAGGCATGCGCAAGAATGAGCGTTTTCCAGAGCCGCTCTTTACGCCTGCGGCCAAGAACGATGTTGGTCATGACGAGGACATTTCCCTTGACCGTATGAAAGAGCTGGTCGGTGTGGAACTGACTGGGGACCTGGAGCAAAAGAGTCTTGAACTGTACGAGTTTGCAAGAGCATACTGCGAGGAACGCGGTATTATTTTGGCAGATTGCAAGTTTGAATTCGGCCTGATTGATGGCAAGCTGATTTTAATCGATGAAATTTTCACACCGGACGCGTCCCGCTTCTGGGCCAAGGAGAAATATGCGCTGGATGTGGAGATCGACAGCATGGACAAGGAGCCGGTGCGCAGCTATTTGGCGGCATCGGATTGGGATAAAAACAGCACACCCGCGCCGCTTCCTGCTGCCGTTGTTGCAGAAACGACCGCGCGGTACACCGATATTTTGCAACGATTGACCACGCCGTCCTGAGGATCGGCATGCTTATACCGCTTCATATTATCTGATTCACCATTCAGAGGAGGAACTCGAAGAATATGTTAAAAGCAAAGGTCTATGTCACGATTAAACAAAGCGTACTCGACCCGCAGGGGGTAGCTGTGCAGGGTGCTCTTCATTCTATGGGCTTTGCCGAGGTTGAGAGCCTGAGAATCGGCAAATATATGGAGCTTCAGCTCGATACGGCTGACCGCGCGGAGGCGGAACAGCGGGTGGCTGCCATGTGTGAAAAGCTGCTGGCCAATACGGTAGTTGAGGACTACCGTTACGAATTGGAGGACTGAATCCATGAAATTTGCTGTGCTGGTATTTCCGGGATCCAACTGTGACATTGACTGTTATAAAGCGGTGGAGGATGTATTGGGTGAGCCGGTGGATTATGTCTGGCATACGGCTACAGACCTGTCCGCTTATGACTGCATTCTCGTTCCGGGTGGCTTCTCTTATGGTGATTATCTGCGCTGCGGCGCGATTTCCCGCTTTGCTCCCGTCATGAATGAAGTGGCCAAGGCGGCTGAGCAGGGCAAGTTCATTCTGGGCATCTGCAATGGTTTTCAGATTCTAACGGAAGCAGGTTTGCTTCCAGGTGCGTTAAGACGGAATATGTCCATGAAATTCCGCTGCCATGATACGGTGCTTCAGGTGGCGAATAACAATACTCCGTTTACGCGTGATTATGCGCAAGGTGAAGAGATCGTCATTCCAATCGCGCATGGCGAAGGCAACTACTACTGTGACGAAGAAACGCTGGCCCGCCTGCAGGCGAACAACCAGATCGTATTTACGTATAAAAGCAACCCGAACGGCTCGCTTACGGACATCGCGGGCATTAGCAACGAGCAGGGCAATGTGCTTGGTATGATGCCGCACCCGGAGCGGGCGGTGGATCAACTGCTCGGTACCGATGATGGTAAACGCATGTTCACATCGATTTTGAACGCATGGAGGGATAAACATGGCGCAGCAAGTGTCCGCTAAGGAACCAACGGCAGCACAGGTGGCCGAGCATAAACTGTATCAGCAAATGGGCGTGTCCGACAGTGAGTATGAACTGATCTGTGAATTCATGGGACGCAAGCCCAACTACACGGAGATCGGCGTGTTCAGCGTCATGTGGTCGGAGCACTGTGCGTATAAAAATTCCAAACCGCTGCTGCGCCGTTTCCCGACAAGCGGACCGCGTGTTCTGATGGGACCCGGTGAAGGCGCGGGCATCGTGGACATCGGTGACAACCAGGCTGTCGTATTCAAAATCGAGAGCCACAACCACCCGTCTGCAGTCGAGCCTTACCAAGGGGCGGCTACAGGTGTGGGCGGTATCATCCGCGACATTTTCTCGATGGGCGCGCGCCCTGTGGCTGTCCTGAACTCGCTGCGTTTCGGCAAGCTGGAAAGCGACCGTGTCAAATATCTGTTTGAGCATGTTGTATCCGGCATCGCGGGTTACGGCAACTGTATCGGCATTCCAACTGTCGGCGGCGAAGTTGTGTTTGATGAAAGCTATGAAGGCAACCCGCTCGTCAACGCGATGTGTGTCGGCCTGATCGATCATGATAAAATCCAGCGCGGTGTAGCCAAAGGCGTAGGCAACCCGGTGTTCTATGTAGGTCCTCCTACCGGACGTGACGGCATTCATGGCGCCACCTTCGCTTCTGTCGAGCTAACGGAGGAATCCGAAGCGAAGCGTACAGCGGTGCAGGTCGGCGATCCGTTCATGGAAAAGCTCGTGATGGAATCCTGCCTGGAGCTCATCAACAGCGGCATCGTGCTTGGCATTCAGGATATGGGCGCCGCCGGCCTGACCTGCTCCAGTGCGGAAATGGCGAGCAAGGCTGGCAACGGGCTTGAGCTGTACCTGGATCAGGTGCCGCAGCGTGAGGAAGGCATGACGCCTTACGAAATGATGCTGTCCGAATCACAGGAGCGCATGTTGTTCGTCGTTGAACCTAAGGATGAAGCGCAGGCGCGCGAAATTTTCGAACGCTGGGGCGTGATCTGCGCCAAGGTCGGTAAAGTGACGGATGACGGCCGTCTGCGGCTGTTCCACCACGGTGAGGTTGTCGGCGATATGCCGGTGAACGCGCTCGTGGACGAGTGCCCGATTTACAACAAGCCGTCCGCAGTACCTGCTTATTATGAGCAGAACGCGGCTGTCGATACGCTGCGTTACGAAGAAGTGAAGGATCTTGGCGGAGCGCTGAACAAGATTCTGTCTTCCCCAAGCGTAGCGAGCAAAAAATGGGTATACGAGCAGTACGACTACATGGTGCGCACCAGCACGGCCGTTCGTCCTGGCTCGGACGCGGCTGTCGTTACGGTCCATGGCACCCGTAAAGGACTGGCGATGACAACGGACTGCAATGGACGTTATGTCTACCTCGACCCTGAAGTGGGCGGTAAGATTGCTGTCAGCGAAGCGGCACGCAACATTGTTTGCTCCGGCGGCGAGCCGTTGGCGATCACGGACAACCTGAATTTCGGCAGCCCGGAGAAGCCGGATATTTTCTGGCAGATGGAAAAAGCGGTGGATGGCATGGCGGAAGCGTGCCGTGTGCTGGACACGCCGGTCATCGGCGGCAATGTCAGCCTGTACAACGAAAATGCCAAAGGCGCGATCTATCCGACCCCGGTGGTCGGCATGGTTGGCCTCGTGCATGATACGGATCATATTACGACACAAGGCTTCAAGGCGGAAGGCGATGTCATTCTGCTGCTGGGCGACACCAAAGCTGAGCTGGGCGGCAGTGAGCTCCAGGCGGTAGTGCATGGCGTATCGGAAGGACGTCCACCGCAGCTTGACCTGGAGGTTGAGAAAAAGCTGCTGAAAGGTGTGCTGGGCGCGATTCAGCAAGGTCTCGTCCGTTCCGCTCATGACCTGGCGGAAGGTGGATTGGCTGTTGCGCTGGCGGAATCCTGCATCAGCGGCAGCTTGGGCGCACAGGTGAACGTAACGACAGACCTGCGCCCGGATGTGACGCTGTTCAGCGAAAGCCAATCCCGCATTCTGCTGTCGGCTGCGCCTGACAAAGCGGAAGCGCTGGAATCGTACCTGCGCGGGCTGGACATTCCGGTGTCCGTTCTCGGTAAGGTTGAAGGCTCCGAGCTGACGATTGAGGTCAACGGACAGCCTGGGGTGCAGGAGTCTGTGGCCAGCCTGAAGCAAATCTGGGAGGATGTCATTCCATGTCTGATGAACTGAGCCAACCGCAGCTTCGGCAGACGTTTTGGACAGGGGATTATTACAATGAAGGATCCGGCAAGGACGGATTATTCGATAAATTAAAAGAGGAATGCGGAGTTTTCGGGGTGTACAGACACCCTGAGGCCGCTTCTTTGTCCTATTATGGCCTGCATGCGCTGCAGCACCGTGGCGAAGAAAGCGCCGGCATGTGTGTCAGCGACGGCGGCGAATTCCACTACCATCGCGGCATGGGGCTGGTGAAAGAAGTATTCGACAAGGATATTATGGCCTCGCTGACAGGCGATATCGCCATCGGGCATGTCCGCTATTCCACCAGCGGCGACAGTAAGCTGACCAACGCCCAGCCATTGGTGTTCAAGTACCGTGACGGGGATCTGGCGGTGGCTACGAATGGCAATATCGTCAATGCGCTGCAAATCCGGCGTGAGCTGGAGCAAAGCGGCTCGATCTTTCAGACGACCAGTGATACCGAGGTTGTGGCGCATCTGATTGCCCGCTCACCGAAGGATCTGGTCGAGGCGACCAAGGATGCGTTCAACCAGATTGTCGGTGGCTTCGCTTTTCTGGTCATGACCAATGACAAGCTGATTGCCGCCTCTGACCCGCATGGCCTGCGTCCGCTGACGATGGGCCGCTTGAACGGTGCTTATATTTTCGCGTCGGAAACCTGCGCGCTGGAGACCATCGGCGCTGAGTTAATTCGCGATATTGAGCCCGGCGAGCTGCTGGTGCTGGATAAAGATGGCCTGCGGGAAGAGCGGTTCGATCACGGCAAGCACCGTAAGGCCCTGTGCGCGATGGAATATATTTATTTTGCGCGCCCGGACAGTGATTTGAACGGCTCCAATCTGCATATGGCCCGCAAACGCATGGGCAACCAAATGGCGATGGAATGCTTCATTGATGCGGATGTCGTCACTGGCGTGCCGGATTCAAGTATTTCCGCCGCGATCGGTTATGCGGAGCAAACGGGCATTCCTTATGAGCTGGGTATGATCAAAAACAAATATACCGGACGGACCTTTATTCAGCCAAGTCAGGAGTTGCGGGAGCAGGGTGTCAAGATGAAGCTAAGTGCCGTGCGCCGGGTTGTTGAAGGCAAGCGTGTCGTTATGATTGATGACTCCATCGTGCGTGGCACGACATCACGCCGGATCGTCAATATGCTGCGCGATGCGGGAGCGACGGAGGTGCATGTGTGCATTACCTCGCCGCCGTTCAAAAATCCGTGCTTCTACGGCATTGACACGCCAGACCGCAAGGAGCTGATCGCTTCCTCCAAAACGATTGAGGAAATCCGTCAGGAAATCAATGCGGATTCGCTGCATTTTCTGAGCTTCGAAGGACTGATTGAGGCTGTCGGCGGCCATAACAGTTCTGATCCCAAGGGCGGACTCTGTCTCGCCTGCTTCGACAACGAATACCCGACACAGGTGAATTTCAACGGTGAGGAGAAGTTTGGCTGCAGCTGCTGAAGCAGCGGGGATTCAATTGCTTTTTGGCCGTTTCTGTCTGAAGGTTAACGGGTTCAATCATTAGCAGGATTAATTATTGCCGGACCGCGGTTAGCGGAAATTCATTCTCTCTTAACGGACTGGAGTGCTCTTATTTACCCCAAAAGGCGGAATTTCATTGTCTTACCGGACTGTAGAGATCTTATTTACCCGAAATTGGCCGAATAAATGCGTTTAAAAGCTAAATAAAGGCTATGGGGTCCGTCAACATTCCGCAAACGCTTGATTTCACCGAAATAGCGTCATTACAGTCCGTCAGGATGATTCACGTATGCTTGTCTGGCTTTGTCAACTCTGGTTTCGATTTTGAACCAATTCTGTGATCTACAAAAGGAGTGTTATCGAGGTGTCCGACGCATACAAACAGGCTGGTGTTGACATTGCAGCCGGCAATGAAGCGGTAGAACGGATGAAGAAGCATGTGAAACGTACCTTCCGTCCGGAAGTAATGGCGGATTTGGGCGGTTTTGGCAGCTTGTTCGCCTTAAATAAAGATAAATACGAGGAGCCTGTGCTTGTTTCCGGTACCGACGGGGTCGGAACCAAGTTGAAGCTCGCTTTTGCCATGGACCGCCACGATACGATCGGCATTGACGCTGTTGCGATGTGTGTGAACGATATTGTGGTGCAGGGTGCGGAGCCGCTGTTTTTTCTAGACTATCTTGCCTGCGACCGTGTAATTCCCGAGAAAATTGAAGCGATTGTAGCCGGTATTGCCGAAGGCTGTCATCAGTCGGGCTGTGCGCTGATCGGTGGGGAAACGGCGGAAATGCCTGGCATGTATAGTGAAGGGGAATACGACATTGCCGGTTTTACCGTGGGTATTGTCGACAAGAGCAAGGTGATTAACGGCAGCACGATTGCTGCCGGGGACGCTGTCATCGGGCTCGCTTCGAGCGGTGTGCACAGCAACGGCTTTTCCCTGGTGCGCAAGCTGCTGCTTGAGCAGAGTGGCTACAACTTGCAGGATGAGGTAGAAGGATTGAACGGTAAGCTTGGAGACGTGCTGCTTGAACCAACTAAAATTTATGTGAAGCCGGTGCTCACCTTGCTGGAAAAGGTGACGGTAAAAGGCATGGCTCACATTACGGGCGGCGGCTTTATCGAAAATATTCCGCGTATGCTGCCGGACAATGTAAATGTAGATATCGAATACGGCTCATGGCCAATTCTGCCGATCTTCAAGCTGCTGCAGGACAAGGGAGCGATCTCCAACCGTGATATGTTTACAACCTTCAACATGGGCATCGGTATGGTGATGGTCGTGAAGCAGGAGGATGCAGAGTCTGCGCTGGCGATCCTGCGTGAACAAGGTGAGGAAGCTTATGTTATTGGCCGTGTTACCGAGGGCAGCTCGAAGGTGACCTTCACAGGAGCGGAAGTGTAATGGGAGCATACCGGGTGGCGGTGTTTGCCTCAGGGCAGGGGAGTAACTTTCAGGCTCTTGTAGATGCCGCCGCAGACGGCAGGCTCGGCGGAGCGGAGGTTAAGCTTCTGGTAAGCGACAAGCCTGCGGCGGCTGTTGTCGGCCGGGCGCAAGCCGCTGGCATTGAATGTTATACGTTCCAGCCCAAGAACTACGCCACACGTGAGGATTATGAACAGGAGCTGGTCAGCATGCTGCGCGAGAAAGAGATCGATCTGGTCGTGCTGGCCGGATACATGCGTTTGCTCACCAGCGTGATGGTAGAGGCTTTTACAGGCAGAATCATCAATATCCATCCATCCTTACTGCCGGCTTTTCCGGGGAAGGATGCGATTGGACAGGCTTTGCATTACGGCGTGAAGCTAAGCGGGGTAACGGTTCATTTTGTGGATGGCGGTATGGATACAGGGCCGATTATTGCCCAGCGGGCTGTTCCGGTCACGGAGGAAGCGGCCCAAGAATCGCTGACGGCAGCCATTCAAGCAGAAGAAAAAGCGTTATACCCTGAAGTGGTCTCATGGTTCGCAGAGAGACGGGTGAAGCTGGAGGGCAGGAAGGTTACAGTCATTCAGCGTTAATCCGCAGTGCATGGCTGGCGTCTGCTGTCAGTCGGCTCTTTTTTTGTCAAAATGCAAGCAGGTCAGGCGAGCCATATTCCGATATTTCTCGGGAAATAGTGAAAATATCACGCAGCAGAAGCTGCCTTTCGCCCATGTTTGGTGGGGTATAGGTTTGGATTTAAAAAAAAGCAGCAGAAGCTGCCTTTCGCCCTTATCTGGTGGAATGGGCTTGGATTAATAAAAAGCAGCAGAAGCTGCCTTTCCAACCCATTTTCCTGGCGGGTAATGGGTTGGAAAGCTAGGAGGATAAATCGTGATCAAAAGAGCTTTAGTCAGCGTATCGGATAAACGGGGCATCGTGGATTTTTGCCGTGAATTGTCCAATCTCGGTGTGGAAATCATTTCGACAGGTGGCACCAGCAGTCTGCTGTCGAAGGAAGGAATTCCGGTAATCGGCATCTCCGATGTGACCGGATTTCCTGAAATTATGGATGGACGGGTCAAAACGCTGCATCCGGCGGTGCACAGCGGTTTGCTGGCCGTTCGTGACAACGAAGAACACCAGCGCCAGATGAAAGATCTGGGGCTTGATTATATCGACCTCGTGGTTGTGAACCTGTATCCTTTTGCCGAAACCATCGCCAAGCCTGACGTGACTTATGAGGATGCTATTGAAAATATCGATATCGGCGGGCCTACCATGCTGCGCTCTGCTGCGAAGAACCATGCTTTTGTCACCGTTGTTGTAGATGCCGATGATTACCGCACTGTGCTTGAAGAGATCCGCAGCGATGGCGATACGGAGCTGGAGACCCGCAAGCGTCTTGCCGCCAAGGTTTTCCGTCACACGGCCGCTTACGATGCTCTGATCTCGGACTATCTCTCCAATGTAACCGGTGATCCGCTGCCGGAACGTTTTACGGTAACGTATGAGAAGGTTCAGGATCTCCGCTACGGCGAGAATCCGCATCAGCAGGCAGCCTTCTACCGCAAGCCGCTTGCGGCCGGCGGCACACTCGTCTCGGCGAAGCAGCTTCACGGCAAAGAGCTGTCTTATAACAACATTAACGATGCCAACGCCGCCTTGCAGATTGTAAAAGAATTTACAGAGCCTGCGGTTGTGGCAATTAAGCATATGAATCCTTGCGGTGTGGGCACAGGTGCAAGCATTTATGAAGCATACAGCAAAGCTTATGCGGCAGATCCAACTTCGATTTTTGGCGGCATCGTGGCAGCGAACCGGGCTATCGATGGCGATACAGCCGCGAAGCTGAGCGAGATTTTCCTGGAAATCGTTCTGGCTCCGGGCTTTACGCAAGAGGCGCTGGACATCCTGACCAAGAAAAAGAACATTCGCCTGCTGGATACAGGAGAAATTGACTCGGCCCTTGACCGTACCAGCCAATTTGTCGTCACTTCCATTGAAGGCGGCATGGTTGTACAGCAGAGCGACGTTCATTCCATCGATACGGCAGACCTCAAGGTTGTAACAGACCGTGCTCCTTCCGAGGAGGAACTGAAGCAGCTACTGTTCGGCTGGAAAGTAGTTAAGCATGTGAAATCCAATGCGATCGTGCTGGCTGCGGACAATATGACAGTTGGTGTCGGAGCTGGCCAAATGAACCGTGTTGGTGCGGCGAAGATTGCGATTGAGCAGGCCGGAGAGAAAGCGAAAGGTGCTGTGCTCGCATCTGATGCCTTTTTCCCGATGGGGGATACGTTGGAATTGGCGGCTAAAGCAGGTATTACGGCGGTAATTCAACCTGGTGGGTCGGTCAAGGACGAGGAATCGATCAAGGTTGCAAATGAGTACGGAATTGCCATGGTGTTCACGGGAGTGCGCCATTTCAAACACTAAAACCGGTCGGGAGGGGTTCAAAAGATGGATATTTTGGTCATCGGCGGCGGCGGCCGTGAGCATGCCATTGTATGGGCGTTGAAGAAGAGCCCGCAGGCAGGAACGATCTACTGCGCACCGGGCAATGCGGGCATCGGGCAGCTTGCCGAATGCGTGCCGATTGGTGTATTTGAATTTGAGCGGCTGACGGCCTTTGCTGAGGAGAAGCAGGTGGGGCTTGTGGTTGTCGGACCGGACGATCCGCTGGCAGTTGGCATTGTGGACGCTTTTGAAGCCAAGGGAATCCCGGTGTTCGGCCCGCGTAAAAATGCAGCGGAAATTGAAGGCAGCAAGACGTTTATGAAGGATCTGCTGCATAAATACAATATCCCGACCGCAGCTTACCGCAAATTTGACAGCTATGATGAGGCCCGTGCTTATTTGCTGGAACAGAAGATTCCGATGGTCATTAAGGCGGACGGTCTGGCGGCAGGTAAAGGGGTAACCGTAGCCTACAGTATGGAAGAGGCTGAAAAAGCGCTGTCCGACATGATGGTAGACAAGGTATTCGGGGACGCAGGCACTCAGGTCATCATCGAGGAGTTTCTGGAGGGACAGGAAATGTCGATTCTGTCCTTCGTGGATGGCGAGACGGTACGCCCGATGGTGGCTGCGCAGGATCACAAGCCTGTCTTTGACGGAGACAAAGGCCCGAATACAGGCGGCATGGGAACCTATTCCCCGCTGCCGCATATTGCGGATTCTATCATTGAGGAAGCAATTGAAACGATCATCAAACCGACAGCCAAAGCGATGGTTGCGGAAGGCAGACATTTTACAGGCATATTGTTCGCTGGGCTGATGATTTCTCCTGACGGAAAGCCGAAGACAGTGGAGTTCAACGCCCGTTTTGGCGATCCGGAGACACAGGTGGTGCTGCCGCGTCTGAAATCGGATTTGCTGTCGATTTTCCTGGCGGCGGTTAACGGTACGCTGGCCGATGTGGAAATTGAATGGAAGGACGAGGCAGCGGTGTGTGTCGTGCTGGCATCTGGCGGTTATCCTGGCTCTTATCCGAAAGGGGTGCCGATTCACGGACTTGACCAGGCGGATGAAGCCATTGTTTTCCATGCCGGAACAGCTGTAAACGAGGCTGGCGAATGGGTGACAAACGGCGGGCGTGTGCTGGGTGTCGTCGGTCTGGGCCGTGATATCGCAGCCGCCCGTGCCAAGGCTTATGAGCAGGCGGAGCGGATTACTTTTGCAGGAAAACAGAATCGTACGGATATTGCAGCCAAAGCATTGGTATGAACATAATAAAGCGTTCCTTGAGCCGATTGGGCCAGGGAGCGCTTTCGGAAAATGCATACTACTCTAAGAAAAAGGTGAGGTGCCCCATGATCATTATTCATGCTAACCTGAAAGTTCTCGCTGAGAAACAGGAGACGTTTTTGACACTGATGCAGGGGCTGGTTAAAGCTTCTCAGGCGGAAGAAGGCAACCAGCGTTATACGTTGATGCAGGATGTGGAGGATGAGAACAGCTTTACCGTGGTGGAGGAGTGGAAGGACGAGGCGGCGGTTGATTTTCATAATCAGACGGAGCATTTTCAAAGCTTCGTAGCCGCTGTTCCGGAATGTCTGGCTGCACCTCTGCAGGTGAGCAAATTTGCTAACGCCGACCAGGTGAAGTGAAAAAAGATATTTGAAAAGCGTTCACTTCTGTGCTGATGAAAGCCGCAGAAGCTGAACGCTTTTTCGTATTTGGAACGGATTATATAACTAATGGTTGTTTAACGTGCCGACCTTGTGTATAATAAAATTCAAATATAAGAATCTTAATATTAAAATTAAATGAAAGGTGGCTGTTTGTTATGAATCATATTTTCCGTAAAGGAAGCAACCCTGATGCGCCTGTATTGCTGCTACTGCACGGAACCGGAGGCAACGAACATGATCTGCTGCCGCTGGCAGAGCTGGTATCGCCGGGCTCTTCTGTCTTGGGGGTAAGAGGAAATGTGCTGGAAAACGGAATGCCGCGTTTTTTCCGGCGTCTGGCTGAAGGTGTATTTGATCTGGAGGATCTGGTCATGCGAACGAAGGAGCTGTCCGCTTTTGTGGATGAAGCTGCTGAACGTTACGAATTTGACCGTCAAAATGTGGTGGCCATCGGGTACTCGAATGGCGCGAATATCGCGGCCAGCATGATTTTTCATGAGAAGTATGTGCTGCGCGGCGCGATTCTCCATCATGCGATGGTGCCGCTCCGTGATCTCCAGCTTCCGGACATGAAGGACCTGGCCGTGTTTATCGGCGCAGGGGAGAATGACCCGATGATTCCGCTGGCGGGTACGGAGGAGCTGCGTGATATGCTGGAAAGCGCCGGAGCAGAAGTGACAATGCACTGGGAGCGGCACGGCCATCAGTTGACACGCACCGAAGTTGAGGCCGCCGCACGCTGGTTTGCAGAAAAGTACACAGTTTGACTCAGCCTTAACATGAACCGTCTACATTTAGGCAGGCAACCTTATAAGGGGCACCCGTTTTCCAGGAACGGAGCCCCTTTTTCATTTTGATGCCTGAAAAAGGGACAGAGTCTTTACACTTTCCGGTGAGAAACGTAATATGATAACGAAAGCGGTCTTTAAAAGCCGTTCATATTAGATAGACATATATAAGTAAGCGGAGTGTGGGTGATAATTATGAAACCAAAGCAAGTTTCCCAGCGGGCTCCATCGGTGGGAATGGAAGATATCGTGCGTGCGCATCATCTGCTGCGTGATGTGATTGTGCGGACACCGCTGCAGCGGGATGCGATGCTATCGGCCAAATACGGCTGTGATGTCTATTTGAAGCGTGAGGATTTGCAGGTTGTGCGTTCATTCAAAATACGCGGCGCCTATAACATGATCCGCAGCCTGTCGGCAGAGGAAGTAAGCAAGGGCATTGTCTGCGCCAGCGCGGGCAACCATGCCCAGGGAGTCGCCTATTCCTGCAATGCTCTCGGTATCCAGGGCAAGATCTATATGCCTAGCACTACGCCCAACCAGAAGGTCAAAATGGTGCGCCGTTTCGGCGGAAGCAGTGTTGAGATTATTCTGACGGGAGATACGTTTGATGATGCCTACGAGGAAGCTGTCAAGACGTGCAAAGAGCAAGGCATGACGTTTATTCATCCTTTTGATGAGGCGAAAATAGTAGCCGGCAACGGTACGATTGGTATGGAGATTATGGAGAGCCTGGATGCTCCCGCAGATTATGTGTTTGTGACCATCGGCGGCGGAGGGCTGGCAGCCGGAGTAGGCACTTATATCAAAACGATGAGTCCAGCAACCAAGATCATCGGAGTGGAGCCGCTGGGAGCAGCTTCGATGAGTGAAGCGATGCGCAATAACGGTGTCGTAACCTTGGAGGAAATCAATAAATTTGTCGACGGTGCCGCCGTCAAGCGGGTCGGGGAGCTGACTTACAGCATTTGTTCCAACGTCCTCGACGAGATTGTGAAGGTGCCAGAAGGGAAAGCCTGTACGTCCATTCTGGAGATGTACAATGAAAGTGCCATCGTAGTGGAGCCTGCAGGCTCGCTGCCTGTTGCTGCGTTGGACAAGTACCGGGGGCAAATCCAGGGCAAGACGGTCGTTTGTATCGTAAGCGGAGGCAACAATGACATCGACCGGATGCAGGAGATCAGGGAACGCTCCCTCATGTACGAGGGGCTGAAGCATTACTTCATGGTCAATTTCCCGCAGCGGGCAGGCGCTCTGCGGGAATTTCTGCAGGATGTGCTCGGGCCGGAAGACGATATTACCCGTTTTGAATATACGAAGAAGAACGACAAGGAGAACGGTCCGGCCCTGGTCGGAATCGAGCTCCTGCATAAAGAGGATTATTTGCCGCTGATTGAGCGGATGAAGCACAAGGGAATCCAGTATATTGAACTGAACAAGGACGTTAACCTGTTCAATATGCTGATCTGATTTTCATCCCTCGAACGGTGTTAGAGCAGGCAAAAGGGGAGTTCCGGATCAATGGGACTCCCCTTTCTTGTTGCCTTCTTGACATGATGTACTGTTATTTATTCTTGCGCAGAAACAGCGGTTTAAGCCCGACCCAGCCAATAACGGCGATAATTAAGCTTATCCATGGGGATACAGTGAACACGGGCAGGCTTCTGTTAAGCAAAATGCCCCCGACCAGAATGACCACAACGAGGACCACATACAGCAGCATTGATTTCAAATCAAGCTTCGGCTTCTCAGGCACGCGTGCTTGTCCATTCTTTCCCCCCGGAGCCGTATCCTGCCCGGCTTCATCATCCGGGCTGCCCATAAAACGGGTTAACGCTTCAATCAGCAGAATCGCACCGGCCGCTACAATAAGCAGTGTCGAGATGCTGATTTTCTCATAAGGGGCTGCATTGCCTCCAGTTGCAAGCACAACCAGACCGAGTAGCGCAACCGCTGTAAAAAAGAAGGTCAAAGCGATCCAGGCGATCATGGCAAAATATTTGAGCCGGGATTCAGGCTTGTCTTGCCCCTGCTCTCCGGAATTGGGTTGATACATTCATCAGGCCTCCTGCAAACAATCCATATGAAATCCAGTATACGTGAGCAGGCGGATTATCGCAAAGTCTGTTACGCAGAAATGATTTGCCAGCGATGTATATTGAGAACGCTTCCTGTTGAAAAATATGGAGGATGCTGCGGGAGCTGCACTCAATTTTTTTCAGGAGAGGAAGGGGCCGGCATATGAACAGCGGACTGAATTCCGGCAAAGTCAGACATATTGTCCAGGGCAATGCTCCGCGTTACCGTGTCGAGGATACGGAATTCGGGTATGATTTCGATGAAGGTCGGGAACATGTGCTGGACGCTCAGCACGGCGATTCCGTTTTAACGGGATGGGAAGGCCGCAGTGAGACCCATGCGATGTACCGGCGCAGCTACGAGTAATTCAGGCTGCTGAATTCCGGCGGCGCTTGTTGCCCTGAAGAGGAAATGGCCTTTTCGGGAAGCAGGCGTCTTTTTTCTGTTGCGGCAGTGTGATAAGGTCCGTTGACACCCGTCAGAGCGATGTGTACAATAAATCATATTAAGTAGATCGGAATTAATGGTTAAATGATGGGATCAAGGAACAGGGGGAGAGGCAGATGGAAAGACAGATTGGCATACGCTTTGAGGGTGAGGAACTGACGGCAACGCTGCATTATCCGCGCGGGGTGGAGAAGACGGGATGCCAGAGCCGCAATTCGCTGGTGATCATATGCCACGGATTTGTCGGCAGCCGCATCGGGGTTGACAGACTGTTTGTGAAGACGGCGCGCAGGCTTGCCGATGCGGGGCATTTGGTGCTCCGCTTTGATTACGCAGGCTGTGGCGAGAGCACCGGTGAATATGGGGAACAGAGCATGCATGCCATGATCCATCAGACGCGTGCTGTACTGGACTACGCCTTGAGCTGCGCCGATGTGGATCCGAAGAAGGTTACGCTGATCGGCCACAGTCTGGGCGGTGCGGTTGCCGTTCTGACGGCTGTGCGGGATAAGAGGGTGAAAAATCTCGTGCTCTGGTCGGCTGTCGGTTATCCGTTCAGTGATATCGTGAAGCTTACCGGGCGCAATGTCTATGATCAGGCAGTTAAGGAAGGACAGGCGGATTACCTCGGTTACAGCCTTACTCCTGCATTCTTTGAGTCCCTGGCGCAATTCCAGCCTTTCCAGGAAGCCGTCAAGTTCAGCGGGGACGTGCTCGTCGTTCATGGCACTTCGGATGATGTGATTCCGGTGGACTACGCCTTCCTCTATCAGAAGGTTTTCTGGATGCGCTCGGAAAGCCGGTGTGACAAGGAAATTATTTTTCAGGCAGACCATACCTATTCTTCGGGCCCGGAGCGTGCGCAACTGATTCAGCGGACCGTGGAATGGCTGGATGAACGTGAACGGCTTGAAAAAGAATGGCAGCACTGGATGATTTGACACTATTGGAAAATCCCCATGCGCAGGAGTAAAATAGAAGGGCAACGATTAAATTGGCGTGTGGAGGTTGGCAGCGATGACAGTACCTGCATTATTTGTTGCGCACGGTTCACCTGCATTGGCTGTGCAGAACAATGCGTATGCCCGTTTTCTGAAGGAACTGGGTTCACGGCTGCCCAGACCCCGCGGAATTGTCGTTTTTTCCGCCCATTGGGATAGTCCCGATCAATGTGTTGACGTTGATGAACAGCACACAACTTTGCATGATTTCTACGGTTTCCCTGAGGAAGTGTACACAATCGAATATCCTGCACCCGGAGATCCGGCGATTCATAATGAGATTTTCAGTTTTTTCAAGCTGCACAATTTGCACACCCGGCCCGTTCAGAACAGGGGACTTGATCACGGCGTATGGGTCATTCTGAACCATATGTATCCTGAAGCAGATATTCCCGTCATTCCCCTCTCCATTGACTCCAGGCGTTCGCCCAAGGAGCAGTACATGATTGGTGGCATGCTTTCTTCCTTGCGTGAGCAGGACATCATGATTATCGGCAGCGGGGGGCTCGTACATAATTTGCGTTTGCTGCGGGACACCGAAGAAGCCGAGAGCTGGGCAGCCGCCTTTGATGATTGGATCGGGGAGCAGCTGGAGACCTGGAACCTTAAGCAACTGTTTGATTACGGGAAAAAGGCGCCATATGCGAATGAGGCCGTTCCATCCTACGCCAAGGAGCATTTTGCCCCCCTGTTCTATGCGATGGGGGCGGCGGACAACGACAGAAGTGCAGAAAAGCTGTTCCAGTCCTATGACCATGGATGTTTAAGCCTGAACTGCTGGATGTTCGGAACATTTTGATATGAAAAAGCACCCTGCAGCACTCCGTGATATCTTTTGTCAAGATATTGAGATGTGCTGCAGGGTGCGTTTGTTTTGTTTGCCGTTAATTGTTGATCCCGATGTCCCCGCTCTGCTTGCGGCGTTTGCTGATGATTTTCCATGCAATATAGCTGGAGCAAAGAAAAAAGCGCCGATTTTATCGACGCTCTTACCGTATATCTTGCTATATTACTGACTGTGATCAGGCCACCTTGGCTTTATTCCCGCCTCCTTCATGTCTGCGGAACAGGCCGCGCAGGTAAGGCAGTACCCAACGGTCCAGTCCGATGCGGCCGGCGTTGGCACCTGCGACCACGATGAAGATCTCGAACAGTACCATCACTGCGTTGGTGCTCACTGTACCCGAGAAGAGGAAGGCGAAGTTCATGACCATGGCCATCAGAGCGGCCAGCGTAGTCAATGTGCCGAGAATCAGGCCGACACCGACCAGGAATTCACCCAGCGGAATCAGGAAGTTAAAGAGGCCTACATTCGGCAGGGCGAAGGCTTCCAGGAAGTTAGCCCACCAGCCTTGCACCGCCGGATGTTCACCTGTTGCCTTGGCGATGGCTCCTGTCATGAAGCCTCCCGCATCAAATCCGCCTCCTGTTAACTTCTCCCAGCCGTGGGTCATCCAGCTCCAGCCCAGCACCACCCTCAATACCGTCAGAATCCACATTGCCACCGGGTTTTCTCTAAGCCATGTGTTAAACATATTTACCACTCCTTCATAAGGTGAATTACCTTGTTTTTATTTTGGAAGATGATCATCTCTTTCATGTCTTTATTGTAGAATAGGTCTGAAGTTTTATTTGTGATAAAAATCACAATCTCATCAATTTTCTTAAAATTTTTATCTCTCGACGGTTCCGGCAAAATTTAAGGGCTTTCTTTGTGAGAGACAACCCTGCCATACTTTGCTTATAATGTAGAAAATGGAACCCAGGAGGAATGTCTTTTGATTCGGTTAAGCAAAAACGCAGTCTGTGGTACCCTGGCACTGTTCGCCTGTATAGGTTTGACATCCTGTTCTTCCCAGGAGGAAGCGCCGCCGCAGGCTCCGCCCGTCGTCATGGAGGACCCTGCTCCGGAACCGGTGGAGCCCCAGGCAGAGACGGAACCGAAGTACACCGCGCCTCTCACAGGTCTCGCCATAGATGCACCCTCGGATCAACGGCCGCTGGCGGTAATGATCAACAACGCCCCTGCCGCCCGTCCGCAATCAGGGCTCAGCGGGGCAGATATCGTGTATGAGGTGCTCGCTGAAGGTGGGATCACACGTTTGGTGGCGTTTTTTCAAAGCGGAGGCGGAGAAGTCAACATCGGTCCTGTACGCAGCATCCGCCCTTATCTGATCGAGCTGGCGGAAAGCTACGGGGCGCTGCCTGTCCATGCGGGAGGAAGTAATGACGCCTACGACCTTTTCCAGCATCAGGGGAAGCAGCATCTTGATGAAATTACAAATGCGGGCCCGTCCTTCTGGCGCAGCAAGGACCGCAAGGCACCGCATAATTTATATACCAGTCTGCCGAAGCTGCTGGAAGGAGCGGACAAGCGGGGGTATCCGACAAGCTCCGATGTTCCGGAGTATACGTTTGCCAAGCCGGAGCCAATGACGGACGGAGAACAGGTGACAGCCTTCGATATCCGTTTTCTGCTGCAAAGCTACCGCGTATCCTATACATATGATGAGGACAAGCAGATCTACTTGAGATCGGTGAATGGGGAGCCGCACATTGATTTGAATAATGGAGAGCCATTAAGCGCTGCTAACGTGGTGGTTATGAGCACGAGCCATCAGGTGCTGGATGATGTCGGGCGGCTGGCTGTGGATCTGGATAGCGGCGGGGAAGCGCTCATTTTCCGCGAGGGTCGGATGATTCAGGGAACATGGAAGCATGCTAATGGGGATATCATCCGCTTTTATGAAGGAAACGCCGAAATTTCACTGGTTCCCGGACAGACTTATATTCATATCGTTCCGAATGACCAGCCGCTGGACGGACATGTCTCGATTACCCAACCGGCCCAATTAAATACAGAGAATCAAGGGTAAGCGGACAGGGTAATAAGTGGAAGTGTGAAGAATATTTAAAATAGCGTTTACAATGTTTACAGGGTCTTTACAAAACAGATACAACCTATGATAAGATAGCAAAGGTTGTCTAATATAGTCGAACCCATCGAGCATCAATTTTTGGTAAAGGGGTAATCGTATGAAACTGAAGAAAAAGGACATCTTTTTCGAGACGTTGGAAAATATGGCGGATACGATCGTGCAGGCTGCTGATTATTTTGCGCAGAACATTTCAGACCTGCAGGACGTGACGCTATTTGCTGGAGAAATGAAGAAATACGAGTCCAAGTGTGACGAATTCACACACACGATTATTAAAGAGCTGAACAAAACATTTATTACGCCGCTGGAACGGGACGACATTATGGATTTGACAACCACCATGGATGACGTATTGGACGGGCTTGAAGCGACGGCATCACGGTTTTATATGTACCAGCTTACCGAGCCTGACGAATATATCGTTCAGTTTGCGGATATTCTGCGTCAATCTGCCTATGAGATTCAAAAGGCTGTGCATCTTTTGTCCCATAAGAAGCTGCTTGCGCTCCGCGAGCATACCATCCGTCTTAACGACCTGGAGAACCAGGGGGACGAGCTGCTCCGTATTTGCATTAAAAATTTGTTTGCGACCGTTAATGACCCGATTGAGCTGATCAAGCGCAAAGAAATTTACGAACGTTTGGAAACGACTACTGATTCTTGCGAACATGTAGCCAACAAGCTGGAATCCATCATTATGCGCAACTCGTAAGGGGTCCTATTTTCATGGATACAAGTCTACTCATTCTAGGCATTGTCATATTTCTCGCTTTGGCCTTTGACTTTATAAACGGCTTTCATGATACAGCCAATGCCATCGCCACGTCGATTTCGACAAGAGCGCTGACACCACGGCGTGCCATTATTTTGGCGGCTGTGATGAACTTTGTCGGCGCCATGATGTTCACCGGGGTGGCCAAGACCATCGGGGGCAGTGTGGCCAATCCGGCGGAGCTGTCGAACGGGATCGACATCGTCATTGCGACACTGCTGGCGGCCATTATCTGGAACCTGGTCACATGGTGGTTCGGTATCCCGTCTTCTTCTTCTCATGCGCTGATCGGCTCCCTTGCCGGTGCGGTATTCGTGGGCGCGGGTTCCGACAAGGTTAACTGGACAGGCTTCATCGACATTGTGGAGGCGTTGATTTTCTCCCCGCTGATCGCTTTTGTCATCGGTTATATCGTCATGATGGTGCTCAAGTACATATTTGCCCGCAGAAGCCCGCATACGGTGAACAAGGGGTTCCGTACGATGCAAATTATTACCGCCGCCCTGCAATCCTTCACGCACGGCACGAATGATGCGCAGAAGGCGATGGGCATCATCACCTTTGCGCTCGTCTCCGCTGGCGTCCAGGACCATCTGGAGGTGCCGCTCTGGGTTAAAATCTCGGCGGCAACGGCGATGGCGCTCGGTACATCGATCGGCGGCTGGAAAATTATCAAGACGATGGGCACGAAAATTTTCAAAATTGAACCGATTAACGGATTCGCGGCAGATATTTCGGCAGCCTCCGTTATTTTCACCTGCACGCTCCTGCATCTTCCGGTCAGCACGACCCATGCGATCACCTCGGCGATTCTGGGTGTTGGCTCGGCCAAACGCTTCCGTGCCGTACGCTGGTCCCTCGCAGGACGGATTGTGGTAACTTGGTTCATTACGATTCCGATTTCCGCTCTGCTGGCAGGCTTGATCTTCACCCTGCTATTCTAGTGCAGCAGGCTGTAAAGGCAACCCGCATAAATAGGGTATGTAAAATATGCAAACAATTTGTGAAGCCCCTGTGGGGCTTTTTTTGTTTCTTTATGGGAAAAGCTATGTGTATAGAATGAAGGCAAAGGAATGGATGCTGCCGGTTCAGAAGAGGGGATGAACGGATTGATCAGGACGATAGCTATCGGGAAGGATCATCAGTTAAAGCTTGGCATTCCACTGACCGATATACAGCCGGATGAATATGAATGGATATGGGCCGATTTTTGCGATCCTACGGACGAGGAAGCGGCGCTGCTGGATACCTATTTTCATTTCCACCCGCTGGCGATCGAGGACTGCCTTTATGTGCTGCAGCGGCCCAAGGTGGATTACTACGAGGATGTGTATTTTTTTGTTCTGCATGCGCTTGACCCGGATCACCTGACGGTACAGGAAGTAGATCTCTTTATGGGCTACCGCTTTCTGGTGTCCTACCATAAAACACAGCTTGAGGAGCTTGATCAGGCATGGGAGCGGGTCCTGCAGCATGCCCGGGAAAGCAAAATTTGGGCGCGAGGCACGCTGGGAGCGACGTATACGGTCATGGATAAGCTGGTCGACCAATATTTTCCTTGCCTGTTCAGGATCGAAGACGAACTTGCCGAGCTGGAAAACCGGAGCCGCAGCGAGTCGGTTGAGGAGCTGATGAATCAGGTATTCGAGCTGCGGAGCCGGTTATTGAAGCTGCGGCGCACGATTGTACCGATGCGGGATTTAATGTACCGGGTCGTCAATTCCGAGCATATCCAGGGACAGGGCGAGCATAAAGCCTATTTTACGGACATTTATGACCATCTGCTGAAGCTTTCCGATATGATTGATGCCGACCGTGAAATGACGGCTGACCTGAGAGACAGCTACATTTCGCTCAATTCCAACCGGATGAACGCCATTATGAAGACCCTGACGGTCATTACGACGATATTCATGCCCCTGACGCTGATCGCAGGGATTTACGGGATGAACTTTCCGTTTATGCCCGAGCTGCGCTGGAAATACGGCTATTTTGCGGTGCTTGCTTGTATGCTCCTGCTCGGTTCCGGCATGATTTACTGGTTCTCCAGAAGAGGCTGGTTCAGGTGATTTTTCGAAAATAGGACTTAGCGCTTACTGCGCTTTGCCGGACTGCGGCGGGACTTGGAGGTGCTCCGTTTGCGGCTGCTGCTTTTTCTTCTTTTTTTTCGTCTGGGTACATATTCATCGAGACTGTTTACTGATTTAGCCTTCGCCGCGCCAAAAGGCAGCGCGCTCATGAGCAGTTTGGCCATCGGGGCAAACTGCTGGATGCCTGACATTACCTTTTGCACCTTGCCGAGCGTGTTGAGCATGCCGTCGATGCCACCCATCCGGTCGATGAATCCTTTGATCTCGCCCAGATTCGGCAGATTGCCCAGCAGTCCGCCGCCGGAGGAAGACGAACTGGCAGTTGGGGGCGTTTCAAAAGAACCTGCCGGATTGTAGGACGGATTATAGGGCACCAGCGCAGTGGCCTCTGCCGTCAGCGGGTCCAGAGAAGGGGAGGCCCCGGGATAAGCGGATGAGTTGTAATTGGTCAATGAACGATGCGGGTGCGCCCTCCGGTTAGTATAGTTTTGGGACATTCAGATCACATTCCTTTACAGATTGATGGTCTATTGTATGTATCAGGTGCGCAGGGCGTTTAGGCACCCGTCCACGAAAGCGGGATAAATGCGGATTTGGGCGGCATTTATCAGCTTCATGATTCTGCTCTGTAATGCGTGAAACCGTTAACGCTTGAAAAACTGTCCGCCCCTCAGTTACAATGAAGCTACAAGTATTCCTAGGGGATGATAATCTATGCAGCTGAAGAAGCTTAATGATAAGAGTATTGACCAATTGTTTGAGGCCATTTTGACACTTAAGGATCTTGAGGAATGTTATGTGTTCTTTGATGATCTGTGCACGATCAATGAAGTTCAGTCCATGTCCCAGCGTCTGGAGGTTGCGCGTATGCTGGGCAAAGGCAGCACATACAATCAGATCGAGGCCGAGACTGGAGCCAGCACAGCTACCATTTCCCGTGTAAAGCGGTGCCTGAATTATGGCAATGACGGTTATAAAATGACGCTGGAACGGCTGGGCCGCTAACATGAAGCCGGGCGTTCTGATCATCAGCCACGGTTCACCTGCGCCCGCTTGGGTTCAACTGGTGGATGAGGCCGCCGGACAGCTGCAGCTGCCGGACGGTTGCCCGGTAGCAGTGTCTTTTCTGGAGCATGTAGAGGGAAGGCTTATTCAGGACGGCATCGACCGGCTGGAGGAAACGGGTGCCACGGATTTGCTCGTGGTGCCTTTGTTTGTTTCCTCAGGCAGTACACATGTGGACGAGATCAGTTATGCATTGGGCACTAAGGAGGTTCCAGAGAAGGCAACAGATCTGGAGCCTTTTCGGGTTCGCGCACGTGTATACTTCGGCACTCCCATCGACCATGGTCCCGATGTGGCGGCGATGGTGTGGGAGAAGGTGCGTGGCATGTCGCTGCAGCCCGAGCGGGAGGTGATCCTGCTCGTAGGACACGGCAGCGCGCACGACGGCTTCCGGCAGCGCTGGGAGCGGGGCATGTCCTCCCTGGCGGCCGATGTGAGCGCGATCAGCGGCACGGCATGTGATTATGCTCTGCTGAATCCGGACAGCGTATGGGACAAGGTGGAGTATTGGAGCAGGGAAAAGGGATATGACGTGATTGTCTTCCCCCTGTTCCTCAGCTCAGGCTTCTTCACAGCCAAGGTCATTCCCGGAAGATTGGACGGGCTGGACTACCGTTATGCGGGAGAGGCGCTGCTGCCGCATCCGCAGCTGAAAACTTGGATGGAGCACCAGATATCCGGGCTTTTGCGTGAGGCGGAGGAGAGTGGGGAGTAGCAAGGGCCTGAATCGTGGGGGGCAGGGCAGCATTAACGGATTGAAGCGTAGCATGCCTGTTGTACGCTGCTGGAGTAGCAGCGATATCCGGGTTACTGTGTGAGGCGGAGAAGAAGGGACAGTATTAACTGCCTGAGTCATAGCGTACCTGTTGTGCACTCTGGAATGCAGCGTAAATAATGCGCCCTTCCTGGCATGGAATCATGGTACACGGTTTGTAAAATGCGATTTTTTTCGTTATCATTATATTTCAAAGGAAGCTGTAAAAAATGACAATCGCTCATGGCCTGACAGGCTGTGAGCATTAGAAGTTTGCACACTTCCCTTGGATGATGGATCAAACGTTGATAAATACGAATACACAGGTGGAGTAACGGAATGAAGAGAGCTCGCTTGATATATAACCCCACCTCAGGGCGTGAGGAAATGAAACGGCGTCTGGCCGATATACTGCAGCGCCTCGACGAAGGGGGCATTGAGACCTCGGTCCATGCCACAACCGGCGAAGGCGATGCCACGGCTGCTGCCGCAGATGCGGTAGAGCGCGGCGATTATGATCTCGTGATTGCCGCCGGTGGTGATGGCACGCTGTACGAGGTCATCAACGGCATGGCGGAGAAGGAGAACCGCCCGCCGCTTGGCGTGTTTCCTGTCGGAACGACGAATGACTTTGCGCGTGCGCTCGGCATCCCGAGATATTGGGAGGATTACTGCAACCTCGTCATCAAGCAGGAGGCGAAGCCGATTGATATCGGCAAGGCCAATGACAAATACTTCATTAACATCGCTGGCGGCGGCACGCTGACGGAGCTGACCTATGAGGTGCCGAGCAAGCTGAAGACCATGATCGGGCAATTAGCCTATTATTGGAAGGGGCTTGAAAAGATGGTCAGCCTCGCCCCGCAGGAGCTGACGATCCGGGCGGCAGGGCAGGAGGAGCTGCATGACGAGTTCATGCTCTTCATCATCGCCAATTCGAATTCAGTGGGCGGCTTCGAAAAGCTGGCACCGGGGGCAACGATTGATGATGGCTTGCTGGACGTGATCGCGGTGCGCAAGTGCAATCTGGCCGAGATGATCCGGCTGGTATCCCTGGCGCAGCGCGGCGAGCATGTGAATGACAAGAAAATCGTACATTTCAAGACAGATTATATGGAAGTCACTTCACCGGGCCATGTGCAGCTCAACCTGGACGGCGAGCTTGGCGGCACACTGCCAGCCACCTTCCGCAACCTGCCCCGGCATTTGAATGTGTTCCGCTGATTAGTGGCGGGTGTGTAGTTACTGACATTGTTGGCGGATGTACATTTGTTGACATTGGTGGTAGGTATGCAGTTGTAATGAAAGTTGTAAGGTTGTGCTGTATGTAAGGAAGGTTGTACTATGAAGGTGCTGGTATCATGAAGCTATGCCGTTGCTCCCTTGGGGAGGGCGGCATTTTTCGAGTTGGAAGATAAGTGTAGGGTAATACTGTATACATCATATGGAGAAAGAAGTGACCTGAGAGATGAGCAATCACCGCAGCGGCCGTGGAAAAAGCCGCCGGAACGGCCAGCCAGAGATGCGGGCTGATGGAAGGAAGACGGTAGACGGGAAGAGGAATAAGGCGGTTCGGGGGATTGGTGCAGGAGATAAGGGTAGAACGAAGGTGTCGGCTCATAGCGAGCGCGAAGCGATAATCAGGGAGAAGAATAAAGGCGCAGCCAAGGTTGCTGATGGAGATAAAGCGGGAGCAAATCCGCGGGTTCATGGTGGTAGGGATGCGTCTGTGAGTGGACGTGCTGCTGCGGCTCAGGATGGCGTGCCTGTGCAGAAGAACGATGAGGCCGTGATCGACATCATCGGTATGACCCATGACGGCGAGGGTGTGGGCCGGATTGAGGGGTATACGCTCTTCGTAGGCGGTGCCCTGCCCGGCGAGAAGGTCCGCGTCAAGGTGCTGAAGACGAAAAAGCAGTACGGCTATGCCAAGCTGTTGGACGTGGTGCAGGCCAGTTCCGACCGGATCGCGGCCCCTTGCCCGATCTATGACCAATGCGGAGGCTGCCAGCTTCAGCATATGAGCTATGAGGGGCAGCTGGCCTGGAAGCGACAGCATGTCGTTGACGTGCTGGAACGCATCGGGAAGCTGACGGTAGCAGGCACCAGCGGGGCGGCTGGCGAACCGGGAAGTGATGCGGGCGTTGTCGTGCACCCGACGCTCGGTATGAGCGAACCATGGCGCTACCGCAACAAGGCACAGGTGCCCATCGGCACGGCCGAAGGCGGCCTTATCGGCGGCTTCTACGCGCGCGGTAGCCACCGCATCATCGATATGGAGGCGTGCCTCATCCAGGACGAGCGCAATGACCAGGTAGTCACCCGCGTCAAGGAAATCGGCAGCCAGCTGGGCATCAGCGCCTATAACGAGGAGACTGGGCGCGGCCTGCTGCGGCATGTCGTCGTGAAGACTGCTTTCCGCACCGGCGAGCTTATGCTCGTGCTTGTGACGAACGGTCGCGACATCCCGCACCGCGACGCCTGGATCGGCAGCATCCGGGAGCACATCCCGGCGGTGGCGAGCATCGTACAGAACATCAACACGAAGAAAACGAACGTTATTTTCGGCGACGAGACACGTGTGCTGTGGGGCCGGGACGTCATCTATGACTATATCGGCAACGTACAGTTCGCCATCTCGGCTCGTTCGTTCTATCAGGTCAATCCGGTACAGACGGAAGTGCTGTACGGCAAGACGGTGGAATACGCCAGTCTGACCGGCAAGGAGACCGTCATCGACGCCTACTGCGGCATCGGCACGATCTCGCTCTTCCTGGCGCAGCACGCCGACCAGGTGTACGGCGTCGAGATCGTAAAGGAAGCCATCGACGACGCACGCAGCAACGCCGACCTGAACGGCATGCGCAACGTCCAGTTCGAGGTCGGCGCCTCCGAGGACGTCATCCCGCGTTGGAAGGAGCAAGGCATTGAGGCGGATGTAATCGTCGTCGATCCGCCACGTAAAGGCTGCGATCCGAGGTTGCTGGAGACGATCCTTGAGATGAAGCCGGAGCGGGTGGTGTATGTGTCGTGCAATCCTTCGACACTGGCTCGTGACTTGCGAATGTTGGAGGATGGAGGGTATAGGACGGTAGAGGTGCAGCCGGTGGATATGTTTCCTCATACCGTGCATGTCGAGTCGGTAGCATGCTTGATATATAATGGTTTTGAATGAGTTTAAAGAGAGCTGGGGACGAAATAGGGACGCGAGAGAATCGCGTCCTTATATTAGTCGTGGCTTAGGGATACCGGATGCATTTTCATCCTATGCGTATCGATAGTCATATAATTTTTATTATTTTAACTGACAGTATGTGCACATCAGTGACATAAATTAAGGATGAACAAGAAGTTATGAATTGAGTTCTTATTAATTGGTGGAGGCTTTACGAGTTAGAATAGACCTAAATTTGTCGGTAGCAGTCTTATCCGCTGGTAGGAGTCCGAAATTCATAGATATTAGTATTATTCCTTAAAACTCCAATGAATAAGCCCTCAGAGATGATGCAAATTAATTAGTAGTGTGGCACCTGTTATTAGCGTCATGTTTGAGGAAAACCGAAAACAAAAGAACTATGACAACATCAAGGAGATTAGTCTTCATCCACAATTGCATGCGTAACTTAGTTCATTCACGATTTAGTAACTGTAATTATTAAGAGGTGGTGTGAAGAAATAAAAGTAACCTTGGCAAATTAAAGAGGGTACTGTTATCCCAAACTTTAACTTGCTGGTTTTTGTTTCCGTCTAACAATATCAGCCTTTAATTCTTCTACTACCTCTGAGATTGATAGATCATAGTTTGTGATGGCGAAATCGATCACTAAAATTAATTCCTCGTAAGTCCACATTACGACTTTTTTTCTGTACCTTCCGGCAAGGTCTTGCAGCATGGCTACAAACCCTTGTTCCAGCTCTCCTGCTACCACAATTCCTAAAACATTGACCGTGGTATCCTTGCATTTGTAAACAAACTGTTGAAGCATTTCATAAGCTTTTTTGTCAGTTGGTTTTATCGGTTTTTTTTCGTAGCTTTTAGCAATGCCTACAAAAACGGCATCATCCATACCAAGCATTTGGATGGTAAAGCTAATATCACCATATTCTTGTCCATGATGCGGATGCAATTTATGATCTGTAAAGGTTACGAATGGCTTCATAATGCATCGAATACTTTTCTCGTGTTGGCAGGCTTGGCAAGCATCCACACTATGCTTAGAGCATTTTTCAGTAAGTAGGCTGAGTACTTCAGCCAGTTCTTCGCGTCGTTCCGGGGTAATAATTCGATTCCAAACTGGCTTGAACTGCTGTAATTCCCTTACTTTGAACATGACTTTTGATGCAACCTTTGAAGAATAGTGAACTACATTGTTTAGGAGGTAGAAAGATTCTTCTTCATGTAAAAATCCACTATCAGGAAAATATTTGTTTGTTAATTTTTCAACAAGTTCGACTAAAGCTGTTTTAGGGTTGATAATTACTCCATCATACCATGAATCGATTCTGACTTTATGATCCATTAGGCATCGCACGTTGTCTTGTTGAAGTTCAGTGTGGCAGAATGAACATACGACCTTTGGGGTCTGTCCTCTTATTACGGATACAGTTAATAAGTCAGTGTTTCCGCAGTTGTTACAAGTGATGTCTGCGTAATGGTCGCAGCCCTCGCAGTAAGGATATAAATGGGTAAGGGTATGTTTTTTTAGAGAACCCACAATTTTGTCAACATTTAAGTTATGAAGCTTGAAACTCTCGATCTTTTTGACCTTGCAGGTAACAATTGCCTTCATGACTTCCTGAATTACTTTTTTCTCGGCATTTGAAGTTACGAAGGCATCCAAATCAGGATCTTCATCAAGACCCAATGATTCGAACTTTTCATCTATTTCGCCATTATCCTGTATGGAGTTAATGTAATTCATGATCTGTCCGATTCGCCAAATCCCCCAACGTCTCATTTCAGAGGCTTTAAGTTGGCGGGTGAGGTAGATTTTACCTTTGTCATTGTTAACTCCAAGGGTTGAAAAGAAGTCACCATCTTCATCAATAGCTTCTTGATAAACTGAACTAGGAGAATCGTACCCATCAAACTCAGTCAGTTGACCCACTTTATGACCTAGATAACTATCAGCTAAGGTGACTTTGTTTGGTTTACCAGAGCTAGGATCAGGATTGCTTAAAGTGGTTCGTTTCATTGACTCTTTGCTAAATACACTGTTAACAATTTTCTTGGTGATGTTCACAGGGGAGACAAAGCAGTCAAAAGCTCTTTCTAAAGTTTTGGAGATCGTTCCAACCAATGACTCAGTGGGTAAATTAATGCTCACAAAGCGTTGGTCAAAGTTCATCCATAAGAAACCGAACTTCAACTCGTAAATAAAATCAGCCTGTTCGGTTGCAGGATTGATATAATTATACCTTTCCTGATACTGTAAAGCGATTTCTATCGTTTCATGATTTACAATGGTTTGGTCGATAGCTATATAAGTTCAACTAAAGAAATTCAGCGAGAACAGAATCATCTTCCAGACGCAGACAGAGGCGGTCAATGATTTCTTGCTTATTTTCACGTATTCGATTCATGAATAGGGTGACATTCTCACGAATTTCGGCAACGGTGTGGTAAAACACATTGTTGATGACATCGGCCTTCAACCATTTCCACAACCCTTCTACGAGGTTGAGTTCAGGGCTGTAGGGCGGCAAAAAGATAAGTTCAAGGCGTTCTTTATTTTTATCCAAAAAGGGCTGGAGTAGCTTAGCGTGATGGATACGTGCGTTATCCAGTACCACGACGATCTTTCCCGTCGGATAGGCGTTAAGAACCCCCTGAAGAAAGTCCAAAAATGTTTCAGCGGTGTACTGCTCGTCTTCTTTCCAGAGGATGTCTCCGGTTTCATAGTTCAGCGTGGCAAGCAGCTTGACGCCGCGGTGTTTTCCTGTCGTTTGGATGATCCGTTGCTTGCCTTTCAGAAACCACGTGTATTGCAGCGCTTGGCAGTCCCGAATCATGGATTCGTCTTCGAAGAGGAGGTGGTCGATTTCTCCGGACTCCAGTTTTTTTTTAATTCAGGAAACGTGTTTTCTCGAAAAGCTTGCTGTTTGGTCTCGTCGGCTGCAGCTAACGTATAGGTGGGCATGGTATAGCTCAGATTCAGGCGGTGTGCTACATTCGCTACGCCTTGCAGGGAATAGGTCACATCGAATTCCCTTTGGATATACTCGCCCATCAAATGAAGCGTCCAACTAAATTTTGCAGTAAACCCGACTTCATGCGGGAGCTTCTCCACGATCGTTTGTTTGAATTGCTCTTGTTGTTGCTGAGTTAATCGAGCGGGTGCGCCTGGAGAATGATTCATCTGGAGACCCTCCAGGCCGTGTTCCTGATAGGCGCGGACATAGGCATTAACGGTTTTTTCGTTTCGTTTGATGATCCCCGCAATTTGTTTTGTCGTCATCCCTTGCAGGTATAGATGAATCGTTTGGTATCGCTCAAACATACGACGACTTTTTTCTTTCTTCATTCGCTCGTCAAGTTCCTTCACGGCTTGTTCCTGTTCCATCTGCATCATCATCCGTTCTCAAATTGGTTAGCAACCACTTCGACAAGGATGACGTTAATCCTGCTCCTATATTTTCCAATCACGAGGTATCAATCGGAAAATCTTTCTTTGAACTTATATAGTAGCCCAAATATGTTGTCATTAGGATATGTGATTGATTTGAGCAATTTGTTCATTTTGGATACACCAGCATTATTTTTATGGTCGGAGATAAATGAAGATGAATTCACTTGAGGGTTATATGGACGCAACATAAACAGCCTAAAATTTGGCCGGCGACTGTATCTATTGTCTTCAAAACAGGCTTCAATAGCAGCTTCGGTGATCTCGGGCGAAATTGCCGCAATCTCGACTAATTTATGTTTATCAAGTCGCTCCAAAGCAATTTTCAAATTTCTTTTGACTTCACGCTTGGCAACTACACGATAACGGTTGATTAAATCTTGTTCGTCGACCTTTGAATATAACAGATGGCGAATTACTCCGTTTTGAACATGAAGCAACTTGTCCACATTTTTTTTCGAC
Organism: Paenibacillus medicaginis; assembly: GCF_042138635.1. NCBI lineage: Bacteria > Bacillati > Bacillota > Bacilli > Caryophanales > Paenibacillaceae > Paenibacillus > Paenibacillus medicaginis. Next base: position 53,398 of record NZ_JBHIRY010000026.1, read on the forward strand.
ATAATAACCCCCCTCTAATAAGCTTTGAATAATAAGATTATTTTACCACATCTCCTAATACAGAGAGTGAAGTAGCTTGAGAGCATCATAGATATTGTTGAACTATTGAAGCTACTTATACGAAGCTTAGGAGCAAGAAATAAAGGAAAAGCTTAAAACAGAGTCTTAGAAGAAAAGACAGCTAATTTGTAAGATAGTGCCACAATGAGTTCCAAGCCCTGGTTAAGAAAAATCAAAAAAATGAAACTATGCTTGATCGGTGACGATTGTTAGTTAGAATGAGATCTTACTGGATGTGTATTTGTTTCACATTGTAGTCCAACTATATTGACTCATAATGATTCATGGTGTTAAAATGACACTATTGATTACTATGGTCTATGGAGGTTTATTGATGATGGAAGATAAAACCCGTTTAAACTTGTCACTATCCCAGGACATTGATGATGCGTTAACAAATTTGGCGGATAAGATAAAAATGAGTAAAAACTCGCTTATCAATCTGGCTCTATCGAAGCTTCTAGTTGAATTTGGCGTAATCGACTTACACAAAGAAACACAAGAAAAGACTGCAGTTCTCAAAAGTACCGATTATTGTGATCTTCTAAAGCAAGGTCGACTCGTGCTTGGTGAGTTTATTTGCACTATTGAGCGTATTAATGTCAAAGCCAGTGGCGAGGATGAAATCCGTTTTGCCTACTACAAATTAAATAAGAATGATAATGAGCGGTTAATCCTCAGGCCGCTTGATATCAATGAAAATGAGTTGCTGATGTTGTTTGCTGATGCAGTAAATAAGAATGTTTTTTCATCAGATTTTCAACGGAAACTAAAAGCCATTCTTTAAAGAGGAAGTTTGAGTGAGTGTATGAGAAGCGCCTTTCAATATAGTAGCCATACAATAGTATTTACAAGTTCTTGAGATGATAATTTGAAATACTTGCTTGTAGTGATTTTCGGTGTATTAATTAAGAATAACTAAATTATATACAATAATACTGAATTAGTAAGAAAGTCGAATCTTTATTCTCAATAAAGATTCGGATGTATTACATTTTTTATAAATCTCATCTATTATTAAAACAAACTCTAGGGCTTTAGTTACATAGAGTTTATTAAATTAAGGTTTTGGAGTGGACATCTTTGAATTCATTAAAGCAGAATCAGTATACGGTAGGAAGTCTCTTTGCAGGAATAGGTGGATTCTGCCGAGCATTTAAGAATGAGGGCTTTAATGTGGTTTGGGCAAATGAAATAGACAGCTACGCTGCACAGACCTATCGTCATAATTACCCTGAGACCAGAATGATAGAAAAATCGGTAGAGGACCTTTCAGTACAAGCGGATAAGTTAGAACCAGTTGATGTTCTAACTGCGGGTTTTCCGTGTCAGTCATTTTCTCTTGCTGGCAATAAACTTGGGTTCAAAGATCCGAGAGGTAAGCTGTTCTTTGAAATTATTCGGCTGCTTAAAGAGTTCGGAGAGCAGAAACCTAAAATACTTGTGCTGGAAAATGTAAAAAATTTGATTTATCACGATGACAGAAAGACTATTAATACAATCGAGGAAGAACTAAAAAGAGCTGGGTACTGGTTTAGAATCCCTCTAGATCATAAAGGAAACCTGATAACACAGCGCAGTAATGCAGTGGTTTTGAATACGAAAGAGCATACCGATATACCACAAAATAGAGAACGTCTTTATATGGTGGCTTTCTCACAGCAGTATTTCAAAATGAATACTTTCAAATTTCCTCAGGAAGTAGATCAGCTAAATGATGTGAGAGCGTATTTAGATATAAAAGAAAAGGCAGACGAAGAGTACTATTTTGACGAAAAGAGCAAATACGGCAAAATGTTTGCTGACAAAATGGCGGAAGGTAGTGAAACCTCTGTTTATCTGCTACGACGTGCTTATGTGAGGGAGAATAAGAGCGCTTCTACTTTTACTCTAACAGCTAATATGGGAGAAGGCGGTCACAATGTCCCAGTAATTAAAGATAGTTGGGGAATAAGAAAGTTAACGCCTAAAGAATGTGCACGATTGCAGGGATTTAGAGATACCTTTTTTTCTTTTCCATATGATATGCCCAAAGGAAAGCAGTATAAGCAGGTCGGCAATGCTGTAACAGTCGACTTGGTGCAAAAACTAGCAGCTGAATGTAAAAGAAATTTGAATGAGCAGGGAGAACGACTATGATAAGCTGGAATTTCCCATCTAATAATTATGGACAAGTTACTGGTCTTAACGACGCAGGCATCGAGACTTTTAAAGGAAACCCATGGGATTCACTTGCTCGGGAAATTAACCAGAATTCCTGTGATGCGAGATTAAAGGGTAGTATTGAACCGGTTAGAGTGGAGTTTGAAGTGAAAGAGATGCCCACAGCAGAATTTCCTGCAAAAGATACATTCATTCACGTCCTAAGACAGAGTTTGGATTATTGGAAGGATAACGCAAAGACAGCAAGTTTTTTTGAACAGGCACTGAATGTTATGAAGCAAGATACTATAACATTTTTGAAAATTAGTGATTATAATACAACTGGACTGACTGGAGCAGATCAAGGACATCAAGGAGGATGGCACAATCTGATTAAGTCAGTGGGCTCTTCGAACAAAGATTCGACGGCGGGAGGTTCGTTTGGTATCGGTAAGCATGCCCCCTTTGCCTGCTCCAATCTCAGAACAGTATTTTACAGCACCAAAGATGTAAGTGGAATTGAAGCCTTTCAGGGCGTAGCTAAGTTGGTCACACACCATAATTCTCAGGGAGAACCTACGCAGGGGACTGGGTATTATGGTCGGATAGAAAGAAATGATCCTGTTCTTAATCAGGAGATAAACGCCTTTTTTAGAAGAGAAGAAGTAGGGACCGATATATTTATAGCGGGGTTCAACGCTGAGGAAGACTGGGAGAAAAAAGTTATTCGTTCAGTATTGGAGAGTTTCTTCGTCGCAATTATTGATCAAAAGCTGATTGTCAAAGTTGGGGAAATAGAGATTAATGCCGAGACATTACCCGGAATCTTGGAACAGCATACCAAGAACGAAGCAGACTACCTATCTTATCAATATTATGAGGCCTACACACTATCGAATACAAAAAAATTTGTAGTTAATAACTTTGAGGGTCTTGGAGAGATTCGTATGTACATTCTTCCAAGTAAGGATGCACCTAAACGTGTCGCCATGGTTAGAAGTACAGGAATGAAGATTTTTGATAAAGGTAGTTTTAGAAATCCATTAAGATTCTCTGGCGTCTTGATCGCAGAAGGAGACGAAATTAATGATTTTCTACGGAAGATTGAACCTCCTACGCACACCGCCTGGGAAGCCGAACGACATGACGATCCTGATTATGCAAAAGCAGTAATAAAGAAACTTTATGCTTGGGTGAATGAACAGGTTAGATCTATTTCGCATGGGGATACAGTAGAAGAATTGGATGTAGAAGGACTGAGCGAGTATCTTCCCGATAAAGGGGAAGATTTAAGTAAAGCACCTGCTTTGGTCGAAGTAGAAGGAGAGAAAGGGGAGCCGAAGGAGATCGAACTTCAGATGAATTACCGAGAGAATAGACCAAATACCTATAATATTATTAGCGAAGGTGTTATACAAGCCTATAACGACGAAGTGGCAGCAGGCCAAGAGGATTTCTCAAGTGTCGGTATGGAGGCCACTGTTGATGAGGAAGAGGAGAAGCATTCAAACCGTAATAATGAACCAAACGGTGAAGATAACGAAAATGGTTTCTCTCAAGGACAGAGTGAAACAGATTCCAGAGATGAAGACAAATCTGACGAGAAAAATGGTTCCATGGAGCCAGAGGAAAAGAAGAACCTGCATCCTAAAGCAAATAAAAACCTTCGTATAACTCAATCAAGGATTTTCTGTACTGATCCAGTCAAGGGAACATATAAAATAACAATGAAATCTAACGAAGAAGGATACGGATACATCGGAGTCAATATAGTAGGAGAGGTTGGAGGAGAAAAGGCAAGGGTTCGTTCTGCTGAACAGTTTGGGCAAACAGTAATCATTGAGAATGAAGTGAAAATTGGTCCTGTGCTATTTGAAAAAAATGATCGGACTGTATTGATTATTACGTTGAAAGAGCCCCTTCGTTGTGCATTGGAGGTAGCTGTTTATGCAAATTAGTTTAAGACAGTATCCTCATCCAGTACTTTCGTATTACTCGGATGACTTTGTGGATAGCGATTTCCAGGCATCTCTAAAAAATTCTAAAACACATAGTTCATATATTTTTGATTCATATTGCGTCACGAGCAGCGAAGGAATCAATAGGCTTATAGAGCAACGTAAAGCTAAGTTTGCATTTCACTTTGAATGCCAATCGACGCGTTATCGAAAGGTATTCTCGTCTTTTGACAGTAACTTTACCTTTACGCTTCCTGCTCAAGATGTGGAAGGGAAGGTGCAGATTTGCGCCTTTATATTGGCTGTAACTGATATAGATAATTACCAACTTCCGGAGTTTCATCCAGACTATGAAGGATACAGTTTCCAAATAAAGAAAGGAGATATCCTTGCGCTGGATGCGGAAAGAACATTCTTCGCTGAAAAAGAGATTGATCCACTGAAGCGAGTCCCATCAATCTTTTCTATACAACCTAATCGTAGTGAAGATGCACAGGCCATTGAAGTGGATTCTTCGGGAAATAAGATCATTATAAAATTATCTAAAGACAACTTTGAGAACTATAAGTCAATTTCTCTGAACCCTAGCTTCCAACCCCTCCTTTCATCCATGATTGTAATTCCCGCCTTAGTATCAATTTTGGAGATGTTGAGAAGTGAGCAGAACTCGAATATTGATTATGAAGAATGCAGGTGGTATCAGGTTATTCTGATGAGACTTAAAGACTTTGGCATCGAGCTGGGCACTCATAGCTTCGAGCAGGAGTCCACTATTTCAATTGCTCATAAGCTAATCGGAGACCCGCTTAGTTTATCTTTCTCTGCGCTTATGAATTTAGAAGAAGATTGAGGTGTAGAATGTGAATTTACACTATATAAGCGATAATTCACTTGATGATATAAAATCTAACATTAAAAATAATATTCTCAAGTATGCTTCAACAGATCCTTGGTTGGAAGAGTACTTTGGCTCAGAAACTTGGAATTTTCCTTCGAAGATTCGAGTAGAGGATATCGACTTGCACATGCCTATAAGCTCAACTGTTCACTATGATTTAGAAAATACAAAGAAGATATATACCACTCTTAAAGAGATGACTTTGGCACAGGCTTGTGATGAGCGAATGTGGGCATATTTAGCACACCATACTTTCTGGAATTATATGCGCAAAAGATGGCCTGTCGAGTCGTACCTAAAAAAAGACAAACCGGAAGAAGCAATAAGAGAACGATATTTCTTTATGTCAAACAAAGGAAGAGCGCTAGTGAGAAATGGTATAGCACGTCTCTGGTGGTACGGATACGTGTCTTATGATGAGGAACGAGACGATCCATTTGAACTGACCGCTATGCTCCTTTCTAAGTTAGATATTGCCCAAAGCTTATTAGAGCGTGTTTTTTCTGGGAACCGAGATATCACTCGGGCTGTTTTGTCCATTTTGCATCAGAAGGACAAAATAGAAGGCAAAACGATAACTAGAGATGTCTTCAGAAATCTGATGATGTATATTAATCAGCTCGGCGGAGTCACTATTTTAGATGCACTGGATCAAACTGAATTGGAGAAATTGATCGAGGATAAGCTAGATGCCCTTCTGCTTGTAAGCTGAGTCTGCCATTGGCAGACTCTTTTTATACTGGCTAATAAAAAAAATTCGCAGTAAAATAGAGATCTTAAAACTAGTAATTTGTTTTTTACAGCAGATTGTGATAAGCTGCTTAGAAAGAACGGATGTTCCTTTAGAGGAGGAGCTCGGAGTGAATAGTAGTAAGTTAACGGCTGTTGATCTTTTCTCTGGGGCCGGTGGTTTGAGTCTAGGATTTTTGCAAACCGGTCAGATTCAAATAGCAGTAGCCGTTGAGAATAATAAAGCTGCACAGCAAACATATTTGGTTAATCATCCAGGTGTTAGAATGTACGGGGATATTCGAGAGGTTGACTACGAAGAAATATTAAAGGAGTGCAGAAAAACTGGGGCAGGTAAAGTCAATATCGTTTTCGGCGGACCTCCCTGCCAGGGATTCTCGAATGCTAATAGACAGAAGGTTGCTTTGATTTCGGCAAATAATCAGCTCGTTAAAGAGTTTGTCAAAGCAATTGAACGTTTGGAGCCAGATGGGTTTGTAATGGAAAATGTTAAAGAATTAAAGTCAAACAAACACAAATTTTTCCTGTCCTCACTCGATGAGGAGGAGATTGCAGATCTTCATCTCCTGCCAACCGATGAGAAAGTCTCTTTGGGAGAAGTAAAATTACTTAAAGATGAACTCTTGTCCTTTCTGAATGAACCCTTTGGAGTTTCTATCTCGAACTACGCAATTTTGGATAAAACGCTCTTTTCTAAATTGAGTCACTTGAATCGAAAGAAAAAAGAAGCAGCTGTTTATTTGAAGAAAACTCGAAGTGCAATTAAAGTTTTTTTAAACAACTGGGAAGGTCAGCATCGTTTTTACTGGAGCCAGAAGTATAGAGAAATGTGGATACGACTTGGGGAGCTTCTCAAAGATAAGGAAAGCTCTGTCGAGGACATTTTTTCATGTTTGAACGACGTTATAACTATTCAACAGATAATTATGCGTGCTGGAGAGATTGAAATAAACACTCTTAAAGCTGGGAGGTTTTATTCAGAAGATAATGAAATTCTCGTTAATCTTCAAACCTATATTGTATTAGATTACTTGAAAGCAAAGTTTAAAAAGCTAGGCTACAAACTTAACGAGGATCACCTGATTTTAAATGCTGCTAATTTTGGAGCACCTCAGCAGAGAGAGCGTTTGTTTCTTATTGGTGTACGGGAAGAACTGGTCGGGGACAGAGAAATTAAACTACCAGAGCCTATTATTGAAGAAACAGAGCACTTTTTTACTGTCAAGGATGCAATTCAGGATCTAGAGGATGTGCAACCGCTAATTCTTACGGAAGAAGATCGACCTCTATCGAAAGCATACATTGAGAACGGAAACCCTTTATTACAGTATTTACAGGCAGGTACTGCAAAAGTTCGAAATCATATCATGACTGATACAGGTGAAACTGCATTAAAGAGATTTCAGGCACTGCAGCAAGGGCAAAATTTCCACAACTTGGATGATTCATATAAACATACTTATTCGAATCCCAAGAGGACGCAAAATACGGTTTATCTTAGACTAAACTACAATGCACCTTCAGGAACGGTTCTAAACATTCGAAAATCAATGTGGATTCATCCAGTGAAAAATCGGGCTGTTAGCATAAGAGAAGCGGCACGACTCCAAACTTTTTCAGACAATTTTGTATTTATGGGAGCAAAAGATGCGCAGTACCAGCAGGTTGGAAATGCTGTTCCTCCCTTACTGGGAAGAGCTGTTGCAGAACAGCTTCTCTCTTATTTGGGACGAACTGCGGATCAATCCCTTAGAAATTTAATTACACCTCTTGAGACAGTTGATTTGTAATAAAAAATCCCTTACTCCCTAGGAGTAGGGTTTTTTTTATAGTGAGCACAGTATAGGTTAAGAAGGCATTCTGTACATTTAGGATTAATTGTTGTACATACCAATCCGGCAAAATCAAGTATTGCCAAGTTAGCAGTTTTATAATCGAAATTAAAAACGTACAGGTTTCTAATCTTCGTCGCAAGGATCTTATCGGTTCTGGGACGTGACTTATTGGATTGTAGACCAAAAAACCTAATGAAGAGTCGTATTACATTAGTATCAATAGAAACAGTTTTTTGATGGTAAGCATAACAGAGTATTGCGTTTGCAATGTAATCTCTGACCCCAGGTAAACTAATCAAATTTTCGTATCTTTTTGAAATCTTTCCATTAAAATATGAAGCATATTTTGTCGACAGTTGCTTTAATTCTAAAAGCGCGATAAATTAGACCAATAGGGTTAATTATTTCTATTAGTCTTGAATCTGAAGCCGCAGAAATTCTTCAATTGTTGGGAAACTAGCGAGAAGTGAGGTATAGACCTCTTCGACTTTACTTACATGAGTCTGTTTGCAGTAAGAATTCAGCTATAAGTATGTGGTAGGACTCTTTGGTAGTACACCAAGGATAATTTCTTCTATTACGGTCAAATCACAACTTTAATGTGTCCCAAAAGAAAATTAATGAATTGCCCATTTTGTACCTCTTTAATGAAGGTTATAGTAAAAAAAAATTAAACTTATACCGATTAAATTAAGTAGGAGCTACTCTTTGCTGATCGCTTAGAAGATCAGAAAGGAATATTGAACAGGGTGTTGATGATGTGAAGAAGGAAATTGTAAGTCCTAATGTTAAAAATTTCATTGTGTCACTTCGTGATGTAGGTTATACATTTGAAGTTGCAGTTGCAGATGTTTTGGATAATAGTATCACAGCTCAAGCTGCAGAAATACATATTCAGATACATGCAGAACCGGAACTGACTTTTTGCATGCTCGATAATGGCAATGGAATGACCAGTACTGAGCTTGTAGAGGCTATGCGCTTAGGAACGAAAAGTCCAGAGGGTGAGAGGAGTCAATCAGATTTAGGTAGATTTGGGCTAGGCCTAAAGACAGCCTCGTTTTCACAGTGCAAAAAATTGACTGTCATATCTAAAAAAAACAGGAAAACTTCAGTAAGGCAGTGGGACCTGGATTTTATTGCAGATAAAGGTGAGTGGATCTTGTTAACTCCTCCACTTAATCAGTTGATAAGTCTACCCCTGGTAAAACAATTAAAATCTCAGGACAATGGAACTCTAATTATTTGGCAAGGAATTGATAACATAACCAAATCAGATGTGTCATCTACAATTTCAAATTTAAGAAAGCACTTATCATTAGTTTTTCACCAATTCTTGGAGGGAGGACCAAAGCAAAAAGCTATTAACATTACAATCAATAACAATTCATTAAAGCCTTTTAATCCTTTCAATGTTAATCATCCAGCTACCCAGCAGCTTACAATCGAAAAGTTGAAAATCAATAGATCTACAATCACAATACAGCCGTTTATTCTTCCGCATCACTCTAAGTTGTCCCAACAGGAGTATGAACAATATGCCACGGAAGAAGGGTACACAGGAACTCAAGGTTTTTACCTTTATAGAGCACGAAGACTGCTTATATACGGAACCTGGTGGGGATTGCATAAGACAAATGATGCTCATAAACTTGTTCGGATTAAAATCGATATTACTAATGAACAGGATAAGGACTGGGGGATTGATATTAAGAAATCAACAGCAAGTCCTATTCCGGAGATAAAAAATGACTTAAGAAGAATTATTAGACAAGTTACAGAAAAAGGCTCACGACTCTACACTGGTAGAGGGAAAAAAATAGAGGATAAAACAACAACTAAATTTTGGGAGCTAGTCCCTTATAATGGAGGTTTCAGATTTACTTTAAATCAGGATCATCCATTACTAGATAGATTGATTAAGGAGCTAGCGGTCGAGACTCGTGAAATACTGCAAATGTATCTAAAAGGCCTACAAGCATATTTACCTCTTGATGCGATCCAAGCACAGTTGCAGCAGAATCCATACGAAGTACACCAAGAAACCTTATTGACTGAAGAAGATATTAAGGAAATAGCAATGAAGCTTAGATCTAGTGGATTAGACGAAGAGATAATTGCCAGTCTACTAAAAACCGAGATGTTTAAGAATAGAGAGGAGTTTTTGAAAGATGGAGACTAATAGTTATCAGGTGATAAAATCCTTTATTCTGAAAAAGCTGCAGGATGTAGAAGGGGTTCTACCTGAAAATAAAATTAAAGAAGAGATAGAAGCGATCCAAAAGGTTATTTCTGCAACTGGTATTTCTGTTTTATCGGTCCTCCTGTCTGCTCCTGATCTAAGGGAACTATCAGAAAAGGATTGGATGCGCATGGAGCGGGAACTTGAAACCCACTTCGACGTAAGAATGGAAACTGGGATACTTGTTCAAGGGACAGATCAGCAGAAAAGAGACACTACATGGTGGACTGGTAAAGTGAAACAAGAGTCCCATGGGTACTACTGGAAAAGGTATAAGGAGTACATAAGTAAATTCTTAGCGCCCGAAGTAGTTAAGACTACTGATGAAGATACGGATATAGTCATGGATAATATTGAGAATCCTTTTAACGAGTCTATTGAAGCCTTCTCAAGAGTAGGTATGGTCGTTGGTCACGTACAATCAGGAAAAACAAGCAATTATTCTGCCTTGGTCTGTAAAGCCGCTGATGCAGGCTATAAGTTTATTGTAGTTATAGCTGGAGGTATGAATAACCTTAGGGATCAAACTCAAGTACGCCTGAATGAGGCATTTGTTGGAAAAGATAAAGGGATTCCTGTAGGGGTTGGGAAGCTTGGGGATATGAAAGCTGAACTTCTTCCGATAAGCCTAACCACAGCAGAGCAGGACTTCAATAAGCAAGACGCAGATAAAAACAAGCAGGGAATAAATCTTGATAATATCAGTAGCCCGATATTATTGGTCATTAAGAAAAACTCAAAAACACTCAAAAACGTAATAGATTGGCTTAAAGCACAATATACAAACCAAATCGCCAAACATGCCATGCTTATGATTGATGATGAATCGGATTATGCCTCAATAAATACTAAAAGTGAAGAAGATCCAACAATTATTAATAAAAGGTTAAGAGAGCTTTTACAGTTGTTTCACAAAAGCGCTTATGTAGCTTACACAGCTACGCCATATGCCAATATTTTTATTGACCATGAAGCTGTAAATGATGACGTTGGAAAAGATATCTTTCCTAAAGATTTCATTTATGCTCTAAAGGCACCAACTAATTATTTTGGAGCAGCGAAAATATTCTTAGATCCTAATCTTAAGCACGTTGTTTGTATAAAAGATTATAAGAAGATTTTACCTCTCAATCATAAAAAAGATATACCTATACGTTGCCTACCTGATAGTTTGTATGAGGCTGTCCGACATTTCGTAATAAATGTTGGTGTTAGGAAACTTCGGGGCCAGGGAGACAAGCATAATAGTATGCTCATCCATGTTACTCGTTTTACAAAGGTTCATCAAAGGGTTAGCATGTATATCCGTTCATATGTTGAAGAGATCCAAAAAGCGGTATCTTCATATGGTAGATTGTACAATGCCTCATTACAGAACAAAATAATTAAGGATCTAGAAGATACTTTTTCGGTAAGATACCCTAATTTAGAATTTGAATGGACATCAGTACTTCATAGCTTGGTTGAAATAATCAATTCTTTAATAGTAAGAGAAGTTCATAATGAGACAACTGTTCCTCTGGAGTATAGAAAGGACATTGCTACAAATGCGATTGTTATTGGTGGAACAAGCCTTTCGAGAGGTTATACATTGGAAGGTCTGAGCGTTAGCTACTTTCTCAGAAGTACCGTTTTTTATGATACTTTAATGCAAATGGGAAGATGGTTTGGATACCGTCCAAATTATGAGGATCTTTGCTATATTTACATGCCCGAAGAAGTGGCAGACAGGTTTAGGTTGATTATCGAAGCGACTGAAGATTTAGTCGATGATCTAAATAGAATGTCAAGAGCCAAAATGACCCCCGCGGACTTTGGGTTAGCTGTAAAATTTCATCCGGATAGTGGACTTCAGGTGACAGCAAGAAATAAACAAAAGAGTAGTCAAGACATTTATTTTGAAATGAAGCTGGATGGGACTGCTAAGGAGACAAGCTGGATTCACAGTGATCCTGAAATCAACAACAGAAATATAGAGTTAATTAAAAGTTTTGTTGCCCAAATAGAAGATGCTTATGGGTCCAAAAAGTCTTCTGAAGCTGGTGAAGCGGAACCCGAATATAGAAGCTACTTATGGAAACATGTTGATAGGGGTGTTATTGCTTATTTCATAGAACACTTTAATGTCGTCACTTCAGATCAATTTGGCTTAAATTCTAGAATGCCCATTGAATTTGTACGTGAGTATGTAAATAAGATGACAACAGATTGGGATGTAGCATTATATAGTGGTAAGGAAAAAAATCAGGATTTTTCTATAGGTAACATAAAAATAAAGCAGGAACGACGTAAGCTTATATACAAAGGCGATTACTTAGAAGTTAGTAACAGGCAGGTGTCTACTGGAACTGCTGAAGCTATTTCTCTAACTAAGGAGGATAGAAAAAAATGTGGGAGTGATCGAAAGGCAGCAAGGAGTAAGTTGGAAAGACCACTTCTTATGTTGCATGTAATTGATGGAGAAGTGAGCTCTCCAGAGGGTGAAGATCTAAATAACGATCCTCGGACTCCTAAAGGGGGATTGGCCGCCTTCGGTATCAGTTTTCCTGGTGGCATCGAAAGCGGTAAAAAGACTGTAAAAGTAAAAATTAACAGTGTAACTATTAAAAATCTTTTAAGTGAAGTTGAGGAAGATTATGACGACTATGCACAATAGGCCTTGGATAGGAATGGAGCGGCTTTCTAAAAGACGTGTTGATGCTCATACACCTCATAACCTGTTTTGGATTATTGATCCCCATGGGAGTTACGGACTACGAATCCAAACAAACACTAGCATTGATATAAAAGAGGAAAAAATAAAGCTTAAAGGCATTCAACTGATAAGAGATGAGACGGGGAGTAATACAACGGATCTGTTTTTAATACTTCAAAATAATGAAGACTGGGAGATCTTCTATTCACTATGTGATGATTTGATAAGAGTAGTGTTGGAATACTTTGATGGTAAAGAAATGATCAATGCAATAGAATTGCGTCTTAAACGCTGGCAGCAGCTATTAATGCAGGATAAGCGATCTTCATTTTCTATAGAGCAGCAGATGGGATTGTTTTCGGAGCTCTTGTGCCTAAAAAATCTTGTGGTCCCTAAGGTTGGTATACATCAGGCGATTACAGCTTGGAACGGTCCATCTTTGGATAAACAGGACTTTCTACTTGATGATGCTGTTCTTGAGGTAAAGTCATACAGAACTTCTAAGGGAGATACTGTAAGCATCTCTTCTATGAAGCAGCTCTACAGTGATAAAAATTCCATATATTTAGCGGTATATGCCCTGACAGCTTCTAAAAACGGAAACTCAATTGAAGAGCTATCCAATGATATTCGACAACTTATCACTGACAATGGTACAAGTAATGATTTAGATTTGTTTGAGTCTAAGCTTTTAGCGTACGGTTTTGCTCCTGAAATCATAAATGAAGAACTAAATAATTTTATAGTAGATAATCAACGAATCTTTAGTGTAACGGATGCATTTCCTAGAATTACTCCGCATGATGTTAAGGACCCAATTGTATCAATAAGCTACTCTATTGATTTATCGAAATGTCTAGAGTTTGAGACAAGCTTAGAGAACTTTCTGAAGTGAGGGAGTAAGAAATGATCAGTTTAGAGGAGTTCCATCAGGACTTTTTACAGAGCGTTCTTGCTGATGCAGAAAGCAGAGGGCTAATGCGAAGCCAGGCTTTTTTTGAAACTGCCTGTGAAGCTTTAGTAAGCATAGGTGAGCTTACCAGTGACTATACGGCAGCAGACTACTCCAAAACAGGTATTGAAGTTCACGGTTATGATTATGATGAAACTCGAGAAATGCTCACTGTTTTAGTTCATCAATTTTTTCAAGAAGATCATATAGACACGCTGACAAAAATGCATATCACAACAAAGTTCAATAGGCTCAGAACGTTTGTAAAAAGAAGTATAGGCGGGCTTTATAGAGATATGGAAGAAACGTCGGATGCGTACTCGATAGCTTATTATATCTACCATTATGTTCAAGTTGGGAAAGTAAGTAGAATTCGACTGATTGTGCTTACTGACGGTAAAATAACAAGAACTCTGACTGATTTACCCTCTGAAGAGCTGGACAATATTCCAGTAGACTTAAGGGTGATTGATATTGAATATATTCACAAGATTTATTTATCCGAGTATACGGACAATAATTTCGAGATAAATGTAAAACTACCCTACTTAGAGATTCCAACGAGCTCAGAAGAGTACCAGTCTTATTTGTCTTTTTTAACAGGTGACGACCTAGTGGGAATCTATGAGCAGTTTGGACAGAAACTTTTCGAGCAGAACGTTAGAACTTTTTTACAGTTTAAAGGTGGAGTAAATAAAGGGATCAGAAACACAATTGAGTATAATCCTGGACTGTTCTTTGCCTACAACAATGGGATTACCGCGACAGCAAGTGAAGTTAAGTTTGATGATGAGGGGAACATCTCAAAAATTATTGATTTCCAAATTGTAAACGGTGCTCAAACCACATCGTCTATCTATGCAGCCAAAAAGAATTCAAAATTAGATGTATCTAAGGTTTCTGTTCAAATGAAGCTGTCTGTAGTTAAAGAGAAGGAAAAACAGCATGATTTCGTTTCAAAAGTCTCTGAGTATGCTAATACTCAGAACAAAGTGAATAAGTCAGACTTCTTCTCTAACAATCCCTACCACAAGGAAATGAAAAATAACTCTAAAAGGGTGTGGGCTCCAAGTGTAGGGGGGTCACAGCGCAGAACGCATTGGTACTATGAAAGAGTACGAGGAGAGTATCTCAACGAACAGACTTATCTTACTAAAGCAGAAAAGACTAAATTCCAATTGGAAAATCCAAAGTCGCAACTACTGGATAAAACTTTTTTATCGAAGAGTGAAAACTCATGGCTTAGAAAGCCAGATGTTGTATCCAAGGGAGCCCAGTATAGCTTTGCTTCGTTTGCAGATCATATCACAGGGTGGCTTGAAAAGGAGAATCTCGCAATTACGGAGAGCTACTTTAAAGATGCGGTAGCACGTATTATTCTTTTTAAAAACGTAGAGAAGGCGATCTCTAAGGCCGCGTGGTATGACGGTGGCTTCAGAGCTCAGACGGTAACTTATACTATTGCTTACCTGTCGGAGCTTGTAGAAGCAACGGGAAAGCATTTTAACTTTAAGAAGATATGGGACGAACAGCAGCTGCCTTATGAGCTCACTCCTATCATTGATATAATTACCAAGGGGATCTACGATTCCATTACTAATCCCCCTGAAGGGTCAGCAAATATAGCACAGTGGTGTAAAAAACGCGAATGTTGGGAAAGAGTAAAAAAGCTTCAAATGGAAGTAGAGCTAGACGATTCGCTTCTTATCAACGAGGAAGAGACAAAGTATATCAGGCGAGAAGAAAAGAAAGAAAAGAAGTTAAAGAATGATATAGAGATTCAAATTTTTGTGGTCAATACACAAAGACAAGTGTGGAAAACCTTACTAGATCATTACAAAAAATATCAATCGATATGTAAAGTAACTCGTACCCAGATGGATATACTTGAGAAAATGGCGTTAGGAACTCTGGTGGCTCCTTCGGAAAGACAAAGTAAGGTATTAAATGCACTTTATGAAAAAGCAATAAATGAGGGTATTGTAGTATAAAAATTTATAGCTCGCCTCTAAACTTTCCCTTATCCCATTTTTTATTTGCATTATTGACTTTTTGCAGTAATTATATTTATAAATTGCTGTTTTATATTATGAGGAGATGCATCTTATGCCGATTGATATGGAAAGTTTGGAAATAGGGGCAGAATACGTTCGTGATACATTAGCTCCACTTTTGGGATATAAAAGCCGTCAAGCTATAAGTCGTGGAATCGTAACCCCAGTTGATGAAAATATAATCATCCTTTTCGTAACTAAAATTAAACAAAAATCAGATACTCAGTACCACGATTACTTTATAGAAGAAGGTTTACTTCATATGGAGGGAGAAACCAGCCATACAAATGATAAAAGAATAATTAATGCAGAGGCCAATAAAGATTTAATCTATTTATTTTATAGAGATATTCATCATACGCCTTTTAAATACTATGGAAGGGCATTTTTGGTAGATTATAAGCAATATTCAGATAAACCGAGTATTTTTATTTTATCCACTTCAGTCAATCAGGCTTTAAGCGCCAGTGCCCTTTCTACAGAACAGAATAAAACGAATTCAGTGGAAATAAACTTTATTGCTGATGAAGAAGGAGCAACAAAAACAAGAATCCATGTCAGTTATGAACGCAGTATAAAGAATCGAACTAAAGCTATTGAAATACACGGAACGACTTGCAAAGCTTGTGGTTTCAAATTCAATGAATTTTACGGTGAAGATCTTGCAAATAATTTCATCGAAATTCATCACACAGTTCCATTGTCGGAGCTTAAAGAGGGAACGAGTATAAATTCTTTAACTGATTTAGTTCCTCTTTGTTCAAATTGCCATAGTATGATTCATCGTAGACGAAATAGGGTCATGACTGTAGTGGAGCTACAGAGTATAATAAAAGCTCAAAAGTATTCCTCCAAGTAAGGAAATCAATGATTCTAATAGCTATTCTTAGTGGGCTATATAGTTTTTAAGAGGACTAACTCAACAACAATGGCTAGGTAGGAATATCTAAGTGTGCTGTTTTTGCCGGTTACCGACAAAAACAGCACACTAGAACAAGGATAAGAAACGAACGAAGGAATGAACGAAGAGATGGATGTATTATAAAAGCACGGGTAATTTTCTGAAGTAGCTTGCCCTCTTATTAAAGTGGATGCCAAATAGACCGCCAGTTTCTGCTGGCGGTTTATTTTATCTGATTGACTTGAGCGTCATTCGCATTATTGCTAATTTTGAATATGTTGGTACTTGTTGGTATGGTGAAGATCGGCGGATAGAGTGGTATGTGAAATGATGAGGCCATAGAAGCGATGATATTCACTCATATTCTTCACCTAACAACTCACCAACGGATATTTCCAAAGCCTTGGCGATGATCACGATCTCATAGTCTTGAACAAGACGGTACTGTCCTTCCAGGCGTGATAGGCTCGTTGGACTGATATCCAGCCCAAAGGTCTGCAGTCTGGCTAAAAATTCTTTTTGCTTCATTCCCTTTGCTCTACGTATGGCGATTACGCGGGAGCCAATAATGTTTTTGTCACCGGGTGGTTCCTTGCGATGCTTCATATCAATATGCACCTCTCATTTTACCCAAATTGTACGAGATAGTATTGTTGTTTTAATGCGAATATCGGAGTAAAATAAAATAAACCGATATTCGCATTAAATTTAACGAGCAAATTTGAGGTGTAATTACTATGATTAGCTCAAAGAAGGGAGTAGGAGGCAAAATAATGATTCGTTTACTTGAAGAAATGGAGCAAGAAAGACGCAGGATGAATGAACTCGGCCAAGCTTTGCTGGAGCAGTCTGTCCCTCTGTCTGAGCATGAAGAGCTGCTGGTATTAAGCCAGAAGGTTGATCAGTTAATAATGCAGCTGCATCATGCAAAATTCGAACAAACAGAAGGACAATATGTGCGAGGAGGAGTCAATTTTGAAGCTCCCAATATGGTTTGAAAGCATTATTCAACATCGGCTTGACGATGTTTCAGCCCGCATCATACGCCATCCTGAGATTAGTAAATTACATGAGGAGGAGTATGTGGCATTTCAGAAGCTGTTTTCGGATATGGATATTGTGAATAAACCTGAGTTCTCGGAATGGGAGGATAAGCATCATTACAAGCAGGCATTGGAGAATGAATATTTGTATTGGCAGGGCATGAAGGACGGAATGCAGCTTGTATATGCCGTATCAGAGATGATGCTTCATGATGACAAAGAGAAAGAAGAATAGCATGTTACTCTTCTTCAACTTTATCGGCAATAGAGCGATCACAGGCCTGCATCAAAGAATTTTTACAGCATGCAGGTTCCTGCACATATTGTCAGGTAAGCAAGCATTACTCTTCCGGTCTCCGATAGGATGAACACCAAGAAATAGAGGAAATGTGGCATTTCGATCCGCAAACAAATCTTTTTTTCAATTCTTCTGCTTAGAATGCCAATTAGAGAGGAGACTTGCCAGTGCGTACAACATCTATTCTGCAAAATCGAGGCTTGATCGTATCCGCCCAAGCGCTCGAAGAAGAACCTTTGTACGGCGGTGATGCCATGCGGAAAATGGCAATTGCGGTGGAGTCAGCAGACACCACCTATGCTGTGGTCGGCAACGCCATCACACGCCCCCAACTGATCGCCGCAAGGTTCACCGCAGCGGTTCACGCTGTGCTTCAGACGGAGATGTTCCCGTATGGTTAGGCTTGGGCGGGAAAAGCAACCGCCCGAGGTCGCCATCGGGCTGGATATTGGCGGCACGAAGATCCATGCTGGCGTTATAGACCGTGACGGAACCATTTTGCACATGGTTGGCTATCCGACGAAGACAACCGACATGCCACTTATTGAGCATATCAAACAAATTGCTGGAGAAGCGCTGGACTGGCAGCGGAATGCCATGGCGGAAGCGAAGGTCATCGGAATCGGCATCGGAACGGCCGGACAGGTGGAGTGGCCTTCCGGCATCATCCGTTATGCCTCCGAGCTGCTTCCGAATTATACAGGTACACCTTTAAAAGAGATTATCACCAGCGCATTCGGACTGCCGGTAATTGTGGATAATGACGTAAATGTGATGGCCATCACCGAAGCGCGGCTGGGGGCGGGCCGGAATGTGCAGCATATGGTCGGGCTAACGCTCGGAACGGGTGTTGGCGGGGTGGTCGTGGCAAACGGCGCCATTCTCCGCGGGAAGTGGGGCGGTGCCGGAGAGATCGGACATATGCCGGTTGACTTCAAGGGCATCCCCTGCATCTGTGGGGGCATTGGCTGTCTGGAACAGTATGCTTCCGGTACATCCATTGCCGCCCGGTATCACGAACGAATGGCTGCATTTGGAGAAACGGCCGATTCGCCGCCAGACACCCGTGAGGTGGTTCGACGCTGGCTGGCAGGTGATACGGCGGCCATTGAGGTGATGGATGATGCGTTCCGCGCTCTTGGAGCTGCAATTGCGGGGTTAATGCATCTGTACAATCCCGAATTAATCGTGATCGGTGGTGGTCTGGCAGATATCGGTGAGCCCTTGCTTTCCTGTATTCGAAAGGAGGCTTATGCAAGAGCGATGCCCTCCTTCGCGGAAGGAGTCCCCATCGTGCGGGCGGCAAGCGGCAATGGCAGCGGCATGATCGGCGCGGCGCTGCAATTATGGGAATATCGTTAAAACTCCTGCGGCAGCCTTTGTGCAAATGGGAGTATTGAAGAAAACGGAACCATTGCGACAGTGGTCATTTTGTAGATATTGATAAAAACCCCTAGGCTGTAAGCTGGCGTCGGTAATCAACCGGCGTCAGCTTGTTCAGTTTTTTTTGAATTCTTTCGTGGTTATATGTAGGCTAATTGTCTCTTTCTTGACATCATCGGAATAGTATTGAGAACATAACGAAGGAGAATGGAACATAATGCCGCCGGAAAACCTACATTTGCTACCAATGAAACCACCTCCTGAATCCGTGATCTGTGTTACTTAAATTACAAGAACATTAAAGGAAATCCCCCGTCTGATGGAGAAAAAGAAGGATCATATCCTAATTCTACTTTTCACCATCGAGGTGCGTTGAGAAAATACGATAAGACGGTAGAAGGAGTGTGGCAATTGATTTATTTGAGAAGCTTTAAGCTTTCTGATTATACGGATCGAAATCCCAACATATACCCTGATCATGTATTTAAGCACGTGGCTGGAGAGGTGCTTATGTTTGATCGAATTACTGTGTTGTACGGCAATAACGGTAGCGGCAAATCCACTTTGCTCAATGTAATTGCCAACAAACTGGGAATTTCGGGGGCTGAAAGAATGACAAACTATGGGCATAGTATTTATGCTCAGCGATTCCTTGATTTGAGCAGCTATCAGCTTGGGCATGATGAGCAAGAGCATAAAATCAGGCAGCTTCCTGAAGGAAGCCGATATATGAAATCAGAGGATATTTTATATGAGATCAAGAAGATACAGCAATCCTCCGTGTTGCGTGAGGGAATACTGTATGAGGAGCAGGTCGACAAAGGGATGAGCAAGGCCCAGGTAGCACAATATGAAGCCTCGTATGCGTTTAAGAAGAAGCTGGAGAATATTCAATTTTCACAAGAAAAATACTCTAATGGAGAAACCTCCATGCAGTTCTTTGAGGAATATCTGCTACCCGGGCAATTGTATTTATTGGACGAGCCGGAAACGTCGCTTTCCCCTGCCAATCAAATCAGACTGGCAGAACAAATCAATGAATTGGCACGATTTTTTGATAGTCAATTTATTATTGCCACTCATTCTCCCTTTGTGTTAGGCACGTTAAATGCCAAAATCTATAATCTGGATGCCAGGCCTCTTCAAACAGCAGAATGGTTTGAACTGAACAATGTACAATTTTTTTATCGCTTCTTCAATAAGCATAGGCAATTGTTTGAATAAGAGTAGAACAGACACAGTGGTGACAAGACGAATGTCATTTCCTGTGTCTTTTTTTATTTTTTGAACTTAAACTTCCAATCTGTCCACCAACGCCTTAGCGTTTGGATACTGCATCCAAAGCTGCTTATCGCCTACAACGAAAAGCCGATGTTTAGCGCGGGAAACGGCCACATTTAACAGATTCGGCTCAGTCGTTGCCCATTGAACAGCAGATTTTCGCGTGGAATCAGCACCCAAGCAAAGCACCACCACATTTGCTTCTTTCCCCTGGAATGTGTGTACTGTTCCGATGGAGCGATACAGCCATCTGACATATGCCTTCTTCGATACGTTACCTTTCGTAATATGCTGATAATGTCGCTTCAACAGTTCGATCAGATTTCGTTTAACCGCTGTAAATGGTGTAATGACAAACAAGTCAGGCAGCTTGGGTTCCGTATGCTGCGCTGCCATGATGGTGAATGCTTGGCTGACCAAACGGGCGACCTCTATTCCCTGCGCGCGTACATACTGTTTTGAGGTTACTTCTCCGTATACGTCTATCCAGCGGCTTGCTCCCAAATCTTCGAATGTTCTCAAGACATCTGACGATGGTGGTTTGTTATCAAGCACCATCCGACCATCATAAGCAATTTCATTGCTAATGTCGAACATCGGATGATCACATCTGCGATGAACCCATAACGGACTGCCAAGCCAACTCTCTTTTAGCCACGTTCCATGCGAATTCGCTGTATCCGCGAGCGTTTGAACGGAGGCTGTGGAAGACACATATGCAGCATTTACGCCATAATGCTGTTGCAGATCGGAGAAAATCGATTCAGGCAAAGTTACGACAGGTTCAATTTGTTTCGGGTCGCCGACGACAACCGTCTTCTGAGCGCGCCATATCGCACCAACCGCTGCTTGCGGCACGGCTTGTCCTGCTTCGTCAATGAATAGCCATCCGAAGGATTCCTTTCCAAGTCCGTGGAACATAGAGTGGACAGAGGCAAACGCGGTGGAGACGACAGGAACGGCAAGGGTGAATATGTCCCATATCGCACGAATGACCTCGGGTTCCTCCGTTTTGACCAAGGTTCTAAGATTCGTAAAGCCATAGAAGCTCCCAATGATTTGAGGCTGTGCAACAAATAAAAACTGCTCGTGAAGCCGCAATGCCTCCAAAAATAACAGTTCTCGCCCGACCGCCCATTCCTTGGTCATCCACGGCGTACTCTTCTGTTTCTCATCATGAGACAACTCCCAGAACGCTTTGTCCATGACAACTCTGCCAGTGTGTTCTTTATCTTGATCCATGAACTGTCGGAGCTTGCCCATGCTGGCTTGCAATGTCTTCATTTTCTCGTTGGAGTCATGAAGCCGAGAGTCCCATTGTTCTATGCGCTGCTGCAAGTCTTCTAACAGACGAGTGGCTTCCGTGTGCTTTTGCAGTTGCTCCGACAACATGAGATAGGCATCCCGCTGCCGCGTACGGTGAGCTTTATACTCCTTGTATTTCCATAACCTCTCCCACAATCCATACTTTATCTTGTCGAGCGTTGCGGCGATTTCTTTCCATTCCGCGACACCTTCCTGACAGCGGAATAGTGCACGTTCTTGCTGCTGATATGCTTCCAGCACTTGCTGCCGTTGCCTTGCCAATTCGTTGTGTTCGATCTGCTGTATATGTAATGCTTCTTCTTGTGATGAATGTTCCCTTAGCGTATCGAATACTTGGACTGCCTCTGCTTGATGTTGTTGTACAGTCTGCAATGCGTGACGAAAAGCTTCTCTAGCCTCGTTCCACGACTTAAAACGGTCTTCGCTAGTGGCGCGAGCCTGTTTTGCCTCCATCAACCATCGTCTGAACGAATAGCCCTCATCCTCTTTTTTAAACCAGAAGTTTCGATTAAACTTAAAACGGTTAGTGCTATTGCCCAACCTGGCCGAGATCATGCCCCAAGCGCGCTCTCCGTACACGGTTTTCGCCACACGCTGCAAATACTGTGCTCCGGGATGTGAGCGGTACGACTCAGGAATCGTTTTCTCATCCGGAAGCTCAAGCGAAATATTTTCGACTGCACCATTATTAGAAGAGGCAATGATGACGCCATAACCGGTTAGTGAATCGGCAAGATGATTGATCACCGACTGACCGATGTTTTTTATTCTATTGAACGCATCTGCCGGATTTTCAAAACATACCATGTTGCAGGCACGTTCTACAATAATGGCAGCAATGACGTCACGCAGGAGTGTCGTTTTCCCCGTACCTGGAGGGCCGTTCACTGAAAAAATACCCGACGCCTCTCCCAAACGGCTCATAATCTGGTTTACTGCCGCTTGCTGCATCAAATTCAAATGATACCCGCTTGGCCATTTGCCCAGCGGCACTTGGTCGGGAGCAGCAACAGCCGATAAATGCTCAGGTTGTCGTTCCAAATCGATTCTCGATCCCGGTTCAAGCAAATCTTCTCCATTTAGATAGTGGTGCAGCCCTTGCCCCGCAGATCCTTGGGCGATCTCTTGCCGGACGATCTCCAGATCTCGCAAAAAGAAGCTATTCAGAATATCAACATTACCTGGTTCTTGCTCATTCTCTTCTTCAGCCGCTTCTTCCTCTTGCTTCCGCTTCATTTTTTTATTACTGTAGATCCAGTAAGGTTCTGAGTGGAAAGAAGCGGCCCAACCGAATTTGTCAGTGAATGCTTCAAGAAGGGATTGCAACGAAGCAATCGTCACTTGATGTCGACAAGCTTGCATGACCGCTAAGCTTACATCTGTTTCAATTTTTCGAAATTCATCATGCCAATCCTCGTAAAGCGTTCCTCGCTTCAATTTACTGAGCGCAAACGGTACAGTAGAAATTTTGCAAGAATCCGCTACAACTTCTCCTCTATGATTCACGCGTATTTGAGCATAGGCCGTTCTTCTACCGCTTAGGTCGTCTTGAAACTCATCGGGCTTATCCGCAAAGCCGCTGCGTACCACTTGCTGCACTTCCCCAATTTCGAAAACGCCGATAAATACGGTGTGAATATACGTCCAGTCGTCCGTTTCGATTAAATTAAATGTATCAGGCTGTAGCCACGGCAGGTCATCGTCGATCCGAGCCAGCGAAGACGCGACAATTTCGTTATCCGCTATCTCTTGATCGAAATTCGCTTCATCAATTTCGTAAATTCGCAAATACTCGATTTTATGCCAGGCCTCTATTTTGTTAAGGGCGCGTTTCATAGCAGCTGAAATCTCCTGTTTGTCCGATATATCCTTTTATATTAGCATAAACAGAATATGCTTGGAATAAAACGGAAAGCAAAGACTTTCCTACAGTGTCGAAAGCATTGCTTTCCGAGAATCTCTATATTTGACGTTTATAGGTTCACGATATGTGGTAGTATACTGTCCCTTGTCCTTCAGATACAATAGAATTAGCTGTTTTATGAAATTGGTGAACTAGAGGTGAGATTAATCATGTCTAAACGCTGGTCGTATCATTCAAAACCAGTAAGATTAGAGGCAAGAGATAAGCTAGGTCTGGAAGCAACAGTGAAACAATATATTATGGCTTCTTCAAAGCTAAGCGAAGTAGTTCATCGTGTCGAAATAAAAGCAGGGAGAATTTATCTGTACCGTCTGTATGAACAATTTGGCTGGGATAACCCGGAGATGCAATTTAAAAAGCCTTTAATTGATGGAAAATATGCGGAGTTCCCAATGGCCCGCATTACACTATTTGATGTACGCGGAGAGAAGTGCGAGACTGGTTTCCAGCGTCATACAGGGCAATGGGTCAGCTTGTATGAAGGAAATCTTACGGAGTGTCTGACTTTCATTGAAGAAAATGATCAATGGTTTCAATAAAAAGTAGGAGGCCCCAAAATTGAATTATAATTGGCACCAATGCAGGTGGCAAGACTAATGCCATCGAGGGTATAAAGATTCTTTCTGAAATATCTTCGGGGAGAGAACTGGCGGTTATTCTTGATGGATCGAAGAACGTTGATAGTGAAATTAGAGGCGGAAGTATGGGGTGTCCCAGGATTGGCTCAGATACTTTTACACTAGGCTGCATTGTTAAGTTCGATGAAGAATATGATCTGGAATATTCAATCACCATAAAAGTCAGCAATCGGGTGTTCGTTCTTTCAGAACATCTGTTCAAACTTTCACCTAACGCGAAACCGATTGTTGTTTTTCAGACCAAAGATACGCCTGATGACTTTAACGATATTCATGTAGAGTACGATAATGGGCGCAAATGGAAGACCCCTGAGGTTACATGTATTCGTTCTGTTTCTATATTGGCTCAGCTTTCGTCTAAAATGCCTACGACAAACGAACATACTAAGAAAAATGTAATGTACATCAATTCGGTTTTAGAACGCTTGGGAAGGATTTTATTTTTAGATCCGCTACCTAGTCGGATGAGAGATTATTCAAGAATGAGTGATCATGAACTAAGACCGACAGCAGATAATATTTCTTCTGTACTGCATGTATTGTGCCAAAATAAACACTATAAAGAGGAGTTATTAAAGGCACTGAAAGAGCTGCCGGAAAATGAGATTCTAGATATCGGGTTTATCGAAACTTCAATTGGCGATGTTATGTTTCGCTTGAAAGAAAAGTATGGTGAACGTTCGGAGTTTGTTGAAGCCAAACGGCTTTCGGATGGCACGCACAGATACCTGGCCATTTTATCCTCGCTTATTAGTGAAGAACCAGGCAGCATGATTGTGATCGAAGAAGTTGACAATGGCATTCATCCGAGCAGAATTAAGAGCTTAATTCAAACCATATTAAGGTTAACCAAAGAAAGAAATATAGATGTCATTATCACTACACACAACCCCGCTTTGCTTAACGCTCTTACGAAAGAAGAATTGTTAGGCGTTGTTTTGTGTTACAGGGATTTACATAATGGTTCAAGCAAATTTTACTCATTGCCAGATATAGAATCTTTACCTACTTTATTGTCCAAAGGAAATTTGGGTGACCTGACAGTTAGAGATGAACTAGTAAAGGCTTTAAAGAAGCCCGTTCAGAATAACACAGATTTAGGTTGGCTGGGGGTGTAAGTATGCATGTGAGTATCATCGACACTTCCATTTTATGTAACATTATAAACATCCCTTTTAGAAATCAGAACCATCGTGAAGTCATTGAAGAACTTACTGCATTGCAACAAGATAAACAGAAGACATTGATTCTGCCGTTAGCAGCTATTATTGAAACGGGGAATCACATTGCACATATTGCCGATGGTAATCTAAGAAGAGAACGAGCTCAAAGAATGGCCGAACTAATAAAAAGAACTGTTAACGATGAAGCTCCGTGGACTTATTATGGCAAAGAATAGGCTCTATCAGAATTTGGACTTTAGACAAGCACTTAAAATCTTATTACGAAGAATTGCCTTCTGTGCGCAGAAGGAGAGATCGATAATAACCTCTGGCAAGACAATTCAGGAGTCTGTTCTTCTGTGATATGTTAACGTGACTTGTTCGCACTCCATGTGAGTGCGTGGATTGAAATTATGAATTATAGATTTTGGTACATGTGAATGAGTTTATGGCTAAAAGACCAAGCTGCCGAGCACTTCTCAGCAGTTTGGTCTTTTAGTGCTGGTTCGATAATTTCCCCAAAGGATTCAAATGTTCTATTGCAAAAGGAGATACAAAAGCATGATATTCAAGATTGGATGAACTGGGCGCTTTATGGCAGAAGGATGCCTGAGCGAATAGTATCCAAAACCCTGCGAAGAATTCAGGCAGGAGGCGTAATGACGTGGGTACAGGCAGCGGCTATAAAAAGTTGGTTGATTAGTCAGAATAGTCAGACGTTAAACAAGGAGGATTGGACCATGGAACTGGATTCTGCCAGAATAACATCAACTTACTTATGCGGCGGCTTCAATCGACACCACGATCTATTTTTGGACTGCTGATACGTAATAGCAAATGGCATTTAAGCAAAATAGGCAAGACGCAGAAAGGATATGAAATACGCTATCAGCAAAGAATTCAACTGATAACCGAACAGCTGCAAGAATTTTCGGTTGTGCTCAGCTTGCATGAGCAGGCTGAATTTGCACTCGGCTATTTTACCATGAAAAGCAAGAGATCTATAAGAAAAAAACCGATACTCCTACCACTGTTGTCAATGAAAGTGATGCAAATCAAGAGGCTATCGAGGAGGAACGAGACAATGAATCTGAATCCAATTACTGCTCCGAGTAAGCGCTATGACTTTATGCTTGTGTTTGATGTGATGGATGGCAACCCGAACGGAGATCCGGATGGCGGCAATCTGCCGAGAATCGATCCGGAGACCATGCAGGGAATTGTGACTGATGTTGCGATTCTCCTTCTGAGTCAAGTATTACTCGTGTAGCATTAACCAATGCTGATGATATTAAAAGTGGGGATGCTGCCGATCAAGAGGCTCGTGCAGGTCAGATGGGGAGAAAAGCGCATGTCCCGTATGGTTTGTACATCGCTTATGGGTTTTATACGCCGTCATTTGCAGCGTAGGCCGAATCGATAAGGATAAGGTTGCAAGATCCAATAAAGATTATAAGGCTATTTTTGATGAAGCTCTGCCGGAGGGAGTAACGTTGCATAAGATTGTTAGCTCTTTTGGGGAAGAGAGGCTTCTCGCTGAATAATACGCAAGGTCACAAGTGTGTTGTCTCACTTCTCTTGAAATGAACAGAGAAGTATGGAATGTCATATTCCCTAAGTGTGCTTAGAGTTCAACCGGAAGGGTTGGGCTCTCTTGCTGTGCGCCACGCATGGCGATTACCTAGGCGGTGAAAGTCCGCTGTGGGGGCTGGTAGTGGCCAACCACTAGCC